>JAPLLC010000110.1 GCA_026387775.1 Candidatus Methylomirabilota bacterium
CTTGCCGTCGTGCTGGAACACGATGAACACCGCCGCCAGGAGGATCGAGAGGATCCCGAAGACCACGAGCAGTCCGCCGCCCCAGCCGGTGCCGCCGGTCGCCCCTTCCACCAGCGGGAGGTAGCGCATCAGGCAGTAGAGCGCGGTGTTCAGCATGAAACCGGAAAAGAGCGCGGACACCGGCGCGGGGGCCTGGCTGTGGGCGTCCGGCAGCCAGCTGTGCAGCGGCGCGAACCCGGCCTTCGTCCCGTAGCCCACCAGCAGGAAGAGGAAGGCCAGCTTCATGGGGCCTGGCGCCAGGAGCGCCGCCGATTCGCGCAGCCGGGTCCAGAGCATCATCTCGGAGGCGTCGAGCCCCAGTCGCTGCGCCGAGGCGGCCACCAGGAGCGTCCCCACGAACGCGAAGGCCACCCCCACCGAGCAGACCACCAGATACTTCCACATGGCCTCGAGCGACAGCGGGGTCACATGGACGCAGATCAAGAAGGCGGTGAGCAGCGTGGTGGCCTCGATGCCCACCCACATCAGTCCCAGGTTGTTGGAGAGCAACACCGCGGTCATCGCCGCCGCGGAACCGAACCACAGCGCGCCGAACCTGCGGGCCGAGCGGAGAGACAGCGTGCCGTCGGCCAGCTCTCCCTGGAAGTAGCCCCAGGCATAGACCGAGCTCGCGCCAAAGACGAGGCCCAGGACTGCGAGGTGATAGGCGGACAGCGCATCCAGGTACAGCCAGCCGCGGGCGGTGAAGAGGGGCCCGGAGACGTAAGCCGCCGAGGCCGTGGCGCCCGCGAGAGCGGCCCACCCGGCGCCTCCGGCCGAGGCGAGGAGCAGGACGCGCCGGGCGGAGCGCGCCACACAACACGTCCCCGCCAGGACGGGTGGCAGGATCAGAAGCGCCCAGAGCAGCATCCCGGCCTCCATACATCAGCCCCGCAACTGGTTCAGCTGGTCGACGTCGATGTGGTCGAACTCGCGGCTGATGTGGTACGCCGCGATGCTCATGATGAACACCGCCACGAAGACGTCCATCAGCACACCCAGCTCCACCAGCATCGGCACCCCGCCGACCAGCGTGACGCCGACGGTGTAGATGCCGTTCTCCAGCACGATGTAGCCCAGCACCTGGGTGACCGCCGTGCGGCGGCTGACGATCAGGAAGAGTCCGATCAGCAGCGTCGCCAACCCGGCCGGGACCATCAGCGCTTGGTTCGGCGCCACGGGACCCGGCAGGTTGAGCTGGGTGCCGACCCAGATCGAGAACATCAGGGCAGCCACCCCCGCGACGACCGAGAGCGTGTGGCCCACGAAGGGCTCGACCTCGCGCCGCACCCCGCTTTCGCGCAGGACCCGGAGCAGGAGCCACGGAAAGACCGCGCCCTTGAGGATCATGCTGCCGCCGGTCAAAATCCAGGGCCGGACAGCCCCCTCTGCCCCGTGCAGGAGCACGGGGAGCAGGCTGACGACGACCCCCTGGAGCGCCGCCATGGTGATGCAGCTCCGCAGCCGACCGGATCCCAGGAGCAGGAGATCGGTGATGACCAGCAGGGCCAGGACGGCATCCGTGCCGGCGGTATCGTTCATGACTTCACCCCAGGACGAGAACGAGGGCCAGCACGGCCAGGGCCGTGGCCCCCACCAAGAGCTTGGGCACGCGCACGAGCTGGAGCCGCGCCATCGAGGACTCCACGACGCCGATCAGCACTGCCAGGGCGGCCATCCCGCCCAGGAACTGCCCGACCTGGAAGAGCGGATTCCCGCTCCGGACGGGAACCGCCAGCCCCACCAGGAGCGCACCCAGCACCCAGAGCTTGAGCATCGCGCCGTAGAGCGCGAAGGCCAGGTCGGGGCCGCCGTGGTCCAGCAGCATGACTTCGTGGATCATGGTCAGCTCCAGATGGGTGGTGGGGTCGTCCACGGGGATGCGCGCGTTCTCGGCCAGCAGGACCACGCCGAGCGCCACGGCGACGAGGGCGAGGGCCGGCCCCTGGCTCGACCAGGTCCCCGCCGAGATTGATCCGACCATCCCCGAGAGCGAGAGGGTCCGCGTCTCGCGGGCCACGGCCGCCAGACTCAGAAGCAGCGCCGGTTCGGCCAGCGCCGAGAAGAGCACCTCGCGACTCGCCCCCATGCCCTCGAAGCTCGAGCCGGTATCCAGCGCCGCGATCACCGTGAAAAAGCGCGCCAGACAGAGGAGATAGGCGAAAAGCAGCACGTCGCCCGGAAAGCGCACGGGGGCCGGCAGCCCGCCCATGGGGGTCAGGGCCAGCGCGGTGGCGGTCGCGCTCAACCCCACGATCGGCCCGGCGCGGAAGACCCAGGTGGTTGTCCGGCTGTACGTCGCGCCCTTCCGGAGCAGCTTTCCGAGATCGAAGTAGGGCTGGAGCAACGGCTGCCCGTGCCGGCCGGCGAAGAGCGCCTTGGTCCGGTTGATGACTCCGAACAGGAGCGGCGCCAGGAGCAGGCCAGCGGCCGGGGGAATCACGACGGTCCAGTTCATGCGCTCACCCCAGCTTCCAGACCATCAAGACGATCAGGGTCAACACGATGTAGAGCACGTAGACCTGGATCCGCCCCTGCTGCAGGGCTCGCAGTCGGTCAAGCGTCCGCTCGATGCCGGCGAACGTTGGGCGGAAGAGGAGCTCGGAGAACGCATCCGGCGTGTCGGTCTCGAGCGCCGCCCGGCGCGGGAAGAGCCCCTCGGGTGGAACCAGCCGGGTCCGCGTCCGAAGCACGAGGCCGAACAGCTCGGTCAGCGGCTGGGCGAACGACGAGGCGGTGTACTGCATCCGCGCGGTCGGCCGGGCGTAGCCGCAGTCCCAGGTCCCCGTCTCCTCCACCGACCGCCCGGCAAGCAGCCTTCGCCGCAGAAGCATCAGAGACACCACGATCGTCAGGAGGATCGCGCCCCCGACCGCGATCATCCGGAGCGGGTCGGCGGCGCCGGCGAGGACGGCCGTCACCTTCGCCTCCGGCTGTCGGGCCACCAGGAGAAGCGCGGGGGTCAGGGCGAACACCGCTGCCACGGGAAAGAGACCCACGCCGACGCAGGCCGTCGCCAGCAGGACCATCGGCAGCCGCATGGCCGCCCCGGTTTCGTGCGCCAGCGCCGCATCGGCGCTCCGCGGCTCCCCCAAGAAAACGATACCGAACGCCTTGGTGAAGCAGGCCGTCGCCAGCCCGCCGATCAGCGCCAGCGTGCCGATGGCGACGAGCCCCGGAATCTGGGGCATCACTTGGCCCTCGGCCCCGGCCAGGCTGCCGAACGCTGCCAGGTAGATGAGAAACTCGCTCACAAAGCCGTTGAGCGGCGGGAGACCCGCGATGGCCGCGGCGCCCACCAGGAAGCAGGTTCCCGTCCAGGGCATGCGGCGGAGCAGGCCGCCGAGGCGGTCGATCTCGCGCGTGCCGGCCCCGTGCAGGACGGATCCCGCCCCCAGAAACAGCAGTCCCTTGAACAGCGCATGATTGATAACGTGGAGCAGTCCCCCGCCGTACCCGAGGACGGCCAGCGCCGGCATCCCGGACGCGACCCCCAGCGTCCCCAGGCCCAGCCCCAGGGCGATGATCCCGATGTTCTCGACGCTGTGGTAAGCGAGCAGCCGCTTCAGGTCGTGCTGCGCCAGCGCGAAGAGCACGCCCAGCACGCCCGAGGTCACCCCGATGACGAGGAGGAGCCATCCCCACCAGGCAGGTGGCGGCCCGAGCAACACGAGCAGGCGGACGAGGCCGTAGATCCCCGTCTTGATCATCACGCCGGACATGACTGCCGAGACGTGGCTCGGGGCGGCCGGGTGAGCCTCGGGCAACCAGACGTGGAGTGGCATGAAGCCGGCCTTGGTGCCGAAGCCGATCACGGCCAGCACGAACGCCAGTCCGGCGAGCGCGGGCGCCGCGGCGGTCGCCCGCCCGAGGTCGTCGAAATCGAAGGAACCCGCCGCCTCTGCCAGCAGAACGAACATGGCCAGGAGGCAGGCGGTGCCCAGGTGGGTCGCGACCAGGTAGATCCAACCGGCCTCGCGGACGGCCGCCTTCTCGCGCTCGAAGGTCACAAGAAAGAACGAGGCCAGCGCCATCGTCTCCCAGGCCAGGAGGAACAGGATGCCGTTCTTGGCCACCAAGACTAGCCCCATGCTGACCACGAGAAAGTCGAAGCAGCACCAGGCCGCGCCGAGCGACTTGGCCCCGCGGAACCCCCGCAGGTACTCCGTACCGTAGATGGCTGCCAGGAGGGAGAGAAACAACGTGGGGACCAGGAAGAGGCCGGAGACCGCGTCCAGCGCGACGACGAAGGCGCCGCCGGGGATACTCCAGGCGAGGCGGAGACTCTCGACCGGCCCCCCGAGCAGCGCCCGGAATGCGGGGACCAGTCCCAGGGCGCAGCCGGCCACCGCGCCGCCGGCGCCGCACGCCGACGCCCACCGGCCGGACCGGCCGAGCAGGAGCGCCCCCAGCCCGCCCAGGGCGATCAGGCCTATCGCGATCAGAAACAACACCATGGGAGATTAATCCCCTGCCGACGGGACCGGTCGAGGCTGGACCAGGCCGGACTCCACCCGACGGACCTCGGCCAGGATCTCGTCGCGCAGCCCCTGGTGTCTGATGACCTCGCGGAAAACCGGGTCGCGCAGCGCGAAGGCCAGACGGGAAAGCAGATGCAGGTGGGCCCGGACCGTGGGGCTCACCAGCATGAAGAGGCAATGCACCGGCTGGCGGTCCAGCGCGCCGAAATCCACCGGTCGCTCGAGAAAACACAGCGTGATCGTCGGGCGCGGGACGTGGAGCACGATGGGGTTGCGAACGTGCGGGATGGCGATGCCGTCTCCGACGCCCGTCGAGGCCAACGCCTCGCGGGCCACCAGCACCCGCAAGAGCTGCTCTCGGTCAACCTCGTCGGGCAGCCGCATGCCCTCCACCGCCGCGCGCAGCACGGATTCTGTGTCGGTCCCGACCAGCCGGTAGACGATCCCGCCGGCCAGCAAGGCCTCGGTCAGGCTGGTCGCCTGGGCCGTCGCGTCCCCGGCCTCCTGGAAGATGTCCACCGACACACCGACCTTGCGCGCCGTCACCCATTCCAGAAGCTCTGCACGGTGGAACCGGTACTGCTCGTTGATCCGGTAGGCCGGAATCGACCGGTCCTTGATCCACCGATAAATCGTCTTCTCGGAGACGTTCAACAGGCCCGCGACATCTCGAACCGTGAGCTGCATCCGATTCCCTCGTCTGATCGCCGCTACCCATCCATCATTCCATCCGGACAAACCGCGGCACAATATACTTCGTGTCTAGAAATGTCAATCCATGGAGCGGATTCCGGGGAACAGGTCGCCCATATCGTCCATGAACTTCCTCAGGTAGGCCTTCGCCGTCTGCTCTTGCCCTTTCGGGAAGAGCATCGTGACCTCGACGAGATACTGATCCGGACCTCGCCGGACGAGTCTCTGCTTGACCTCTGCGTGCTTCAGGAGCATTCCATCCTTGATGATTCGGTCGCCCGTATGCACGCCATAGTAGACCAGGATCTCGCTCCCACCATCATTGCGGCCGAGCAGACCGGCCATGCGATACGCACCCGAGGGAGACGTCAGATCGCCTTCGTCTGCCATCCTCCATCCGAGCCCTTGATAGCATACGGATGGAAGGTGGTTGCGCCGATTCTGCAGGATGAGCAGATTGACCGGAGATCCCCCCTGGAAGCGATACTGCCTGGTGATGGCGGGCCCCACGTCTCCCGCGAGCAGACCTCCGAGATCGTACGGGTTGCCTTCCCATCCTCCCCGGATGAAGGGGAGCGATATGCGGAACGGTCCCTCGCTCGGCAAGGAGACTCTCTGCATCCATTGTCCGAAGATGCCGGCGAAACCGAGAAACACGCAAGCGACCAGGACACGCCTCCGATCCGAGATCATCGGATCACCCAGGCTTCAAGGCGGGAAATACATGCCGTGACAGTCAATAGCCCCAAGACACATGCGGCGAAGACCAGGACACCCCACAACGCATGGGTCCCGCCAAAGACCGATTCCTGCCCCCACCGAACCGCACCCGCGGACATGGCCGTCACTCGCAAGATATTCGCCGCAAACACGAGCGACAGGCTGCTCAACACGACAAACAGCCGAAGCCCAAAGCGGCGAATCCTGAGATAGCCGTAGAATACGGACAGGGCCAGGATCGTCATCAACGAGCTCAACCCCGCGCAGGCTTCGGTCACCCCGATAGGTAGCGAATCGACGATCAGGACATTCCCTTGCCGTATCACATCATAGCCCGCCTGCCGCAGCAGCCAGGCGGCGCCCTGCGAGACAAAGAGCTTCAAGGGCACCACCAGCTCCAGATACAGCTTCCCCGGGATAGGAAAGGCGAGCACGAGAAGAACAGCCGGAAAGCGCACGAGCCTAGCCGCAGCCGGACCCATCAGGTAGAGGACCAGCCCGTAGAGCGTGATCGGCAGGGAGACTTGGGCCACGTAATAGACGCCCAGGGCTTGCCCGACGACGTTCAGCACGATCCCCGCGAGGAAGAACCGAACCGGCCCTCCCGCATCGTGTTCCCGAGCCAGACGCAGCAACTCCCGGCGTCTCTCGAGCACCAGATACCCCGCCAGCGCAAAGACGAATGGCGCGTGCTGAACGAGCTCGTTGCCGGGCAGCCCCTGGACGAGATCGAACAGAACCGGAGCGTACGCGAAGACGAACAGCAGGGAGAGGAGAGCCGGGCGGGCAACAGTCGCCATGGGTGGGAAACGATCAGGACGCGGGCACGGCGTGCCGGCGATAGCGTGTGTATCCCAGTAGCCCCAGACCCGTCAGCCAAAGCATCCATACGTGGGGCTCGGGCACCCCGGTCAGGGTGGAGGAATAGCTCCTGGTCAGGCTTCCCGAAGGAGTCTGCGCCCAGCCCTGCAGGGCGGCATCCGTCGCAAAGGACATGGTCAGGCTTCCCGTCGAGGAGCCGGAGAACTGCTGGAGCGTGGAGGAGGAGATGGAGTTGTTCACGCCCAGGATGGTGACCCCCCCCCAGGTTACCGTGCCCGTGTTGAAATCGATCGTTTGCGCGGTGGCTTGCGCCTGCAAAAGGTATAGCGACGGAGTGTTCCAGTCGCCCGAAGAAGGGGTCAAGACAAGCGTTTCCGCGTCACCGGACAGGGACCACACGCCGGGAGATATCTGAGAGACAAGCACATAGTCCCAGGTTGTGTGGGCCGGCACGTACAAGGTCTGCCAATTCCCGATGATCGGATCACTGGAACCCCCGGACGCGGAACCGACCTGCGCCGGATAGAAGCCGACCTGCTGCTGGCCACCCGCGTAGTCAAACTGGATATTGTTTCCAGCCGTATAAGACGGCAAGGCTAGAACATCCCCCGGCGGCGGGCAGACGCCAACGAGTAGAACGATGAATAGAACTCTCTGCCATTTCCCCATGAAACCACCACCCTTCCGATCCAACTATGACGACCCCTCTCAAAAAAGCAAGGACTTCTTTGCCGGAGCTACTTCTGACCCAGCCGCTCGAGGGTCAGCGCCAGATGCTTCTGGATGGCCGTGTTCTCTGGATCCAGACGCAAGGCTCGCCGGAAGTAGTACTCGGCATCCCCGAACCTGTTCACCTTGAAATAGTACCACCCGATCGTGTCGATCGCCGTCGGCTCATCCGCATCCACTCGAAGGGCATCGACAAGGGGCTTGGCCTTTTCCGGAGAATTCAGCGTGTCGATATACAGCCAGGCCAACTGATTGAGCGTCAGCATATTTCCGGGCTGTCTTTTCCGGAATGCCAGCAGGACGCTCTCCGCCTCCTTTTCAAGATGGGTATCGATATATCGGGCCGACAAATTGAGCACCAAATTCGGATCGTCCGGATTCAGAGCCAATGCATGCTGATAGCTCGCCAGGGCAAGCTTCTTCTCCTTCTTCACAAGATAGAGATCCCCCAGGAGATAATGGAGCCGCCAATCTTTGGGGTGCTGCTTGCTATTCAGCATGACGACAGCTATCGCATCGTTCAGCCGATGGTTCACCACGAGCGTGTTGACGTACCCGACCAGGGCGTTCTTGTCTTCCGGCATCTCTTGCCAGTATTTCTGTGCCATCGAAAGGGCCTGCTCCGGATCGCCCTCCACGGCCTTCAGCCAGATCAGCTTGGTCTTCAGGTCCTTGATGGAAGGGTTCTGGGCCACGGCCTTGGCATACTGCTCTTCGGCAAGCTTGTACTTGCCAAGGTTCAGATAGGTATCCCCCAACTGGAGCAAGGCGGGCAGATAGGTCGGCTGGATCGCCAGGAGGCTGGTCAGATGCGCCTTGGCTCGCTCGTACATGCCCCTTCGAAAATAGACATCGGCCAGCAGAACGTGGGGGGAGATGGAGGAGTCCCCGAGTGAGAGCGCCTTCTTGGCGCATTCCTCCGCCAGGGCCAGCTTCCCCTCCTGGACGTAGAGGCCTCCCAGCACGACTCGCGGACCGACGGCATCGGGAGCGATCCGGACGATCGTCTTGAGGGTCTCGATGGCCGCTGTTCGCTGTCCCAGACGCAGATGGTATTGCGCCTTCAATCTCAAGGCGAACACGTTCTCGGCGTTTGCGGCCAGCAGACGATCGATGTGGCCCTTGAGGCCGGTGATGTCGTCGGCCGCCAGGAATGCGCGCCCGATGTTGTACTCGATCAGCGGCAGGTTCGGCAGGACCTCCAGGGCTTTCGTGTAGTAGGTGATCGCCCCTCGAAATTCCCGCTGGCTGAAGAGATACTCTCCATAGGTGTACAGCACCTCCGGGTTCTGGGGGTACCTCTTCAAGGCGTCATCGAAATGCGATCTTGCCCCGGCCTCGTCCTGAACGCGGAGGGAGAACTTCGCCAGACTCAGAAGATCATCGGCGTCCATTTTGGACTGAAGATGCGTGCGGATCACCTCCGCCGCCGATAGACGATCCCCCTTCCGCATGTAGAGATCCGCGATATACGCGTACCACTTTACCTGTAGCGGCTGCTGCGACCGCTTCTCCGCTTCGAGAGCCTTCTGGAGGGCTTCCGCGAGGTGTCCTTCCCCGAAGGCTATCTGCGATTCGAGCAGGAGAGCTCGCGAGACATATTCGTCCCGCTTGCGGACCCGCGCCGCGATACCCCGTGCCGCCTGGTAGTCATGATCGAGGAGAAGAAGCTCCCCCAACCGAGAGAGGATCTCCAGATTGTCCGGCCAGCGATCGGTCGCCGCCTTCAGGAAATGATAGGCGACCCGAGGCTCTCCTTGTCTCAGACAGATCTCGCTGCTTCTGAGATAGACATCGGCATCCGTCAGATCCAGAGGAAGCTGCTTGAGCAGAATCGCCTTCGCCTCGTCAAGACGCCCCTCCTTGACCTTCGCATCCGCCTCGCGAAGGGCCTGGTCGTGAAGGGCCCGGTCCCCTTTGGCGATGGCTTCCCTGCTCTCTTTCGCCAACTCCCGAGACGGTTTCGTGGCGCGGCGCTCGGAGACCAGATCGAGCACGGCCGGCCCAAACATGACGAGACTCAGAACCATCAGCAACAGGCCGAACCAGAGCTTGCGGTTCAGGCGCTGTCTTCGTTCCAGGGCCAAGGCGGGATCGTCGTCAGGCCACTCGTCATCGCCCGACGGTGGCGGACTTTGCGACCCGCCGACGCCGCGCGGGGTGTTCGGTTTTGTTTTGCCCCAGAGCGCAAACAATCTTCTCATCGCCAAGGCCGACAATGGCATGTCAGCCACGCTGGTCCATCACCCTGATGGACCTCGCGTTTCGGATGGGCCATCCACCCTTCCCGGCAAGAATGGCTCTGTATTCCTGGCTCGGCACGCACCGTCGGTTGGGGTTCTATGGGGTCGTGGTCGGTAAGGAGATCCTTCGGCCGCTGCGGCCGGTGCCATCAATAGCCAATGGACCCGGTGTTGTCAACAGTTTCCTGGCCGATCGTCGAGCTCCTGCCTTGACAGCCCATTTTGGTAATGGTAGGTTATTCATCGATGCAAAATTATGTTCCACGATGTTGAACGTACAGCGGTACGCACCCACCCCGTTATCTCCGGAAGATGGAGACCACTGATGGTCGGTTCCGTCCGGAAGGCGCTCGATATCCTGGAGATCTTCAGCTTCACCGAGCCGCGTCTGACCCTGGCCCAGATCAGCCAGCGGCTCAAGATCCCCAAGAGCACTGCTCACAATCTCCTGCGGACCCTCGCAGCGCGCGGCTATGTCGAGCGACCGGACCGCGACCACTACGCCTTGGGCACCGCGGTCTACCGGCTCACCCAGGCGGTACGCGTGAATGTCGAGGTCCGCGACCGGGCCGCCCCGCTCCTGCGGCAGTTGGCGGACAGTTGCCGCGCCTCCTCGTTTCTGGTGGTGCCGGACAACGGGCGTGCTCTCTACGTCTATGCCGTCGAGTCGCCCCAGCGGCTGCGAGCCCGTACGCTGGTCGGGGAGCGATTCTTTTTGCACTGCACCGGAGTGGGAAAGGCGATCCTGGCCTTTCTGCCCCCGGAGGAATGCCGGCGAATCGTGGCGACGGAAGGGCTGCCCGCCTTCAGCCCGACCACCATCACGAACCCGCGGGCTCTCGCGCGCGAGCTGGCCGAGGTCCGATCGAAGGGCTATGCGATCGACCGAAGCGAGCACGAGCCGAGCACGTATTGTATCGCCGCCCCGATCCTCGACGACGGCGGCCGAGTCATCGGCGCCTGCAGTATCTCGGGCTCCGATCCGGAGATCGTCGGCAATCGGCTGCAGGAGCTTTCCCCGCGCGTCACGAGCACGGCCGAGGAGATCTCGCGGCGGATGGGGTACGTCCCGGTGCGCCCCGCCTTGCTGGCAGCCGGCAAGCTGCAACAACCCTTTTACACAAGGAGGAAACCATGAGTCCAAGGACTGAGCCGGGAAGCGGAATGACCCGACGCGAGGTGCTGCGTCTGGGTGCGGCGGCGGCCGCGGGCGCGGCGGTCGGACCATTCATCCACACACCGGGCCACGCCCAGAGCTTCAACTGGCAGCGGTTCAAAGGGAAAGAGCTGTTCCTGATCTTCTTCAAGCATCCCTGGGCCGAGGAAATCGTCAAGTACGCCCCGGAATTCGAGTCGCTCACCGGGATCAAGCTGAAGTACGAGATCCTGCCGGAGATCCAGGCGCGCCAGAAGCTCACAGTGGAGATGACCGCCGCCTCCGGCGGCCTGGACGCTTTCCTGAGCAGCTTGCACGTGGAGAAGCGCCGCTTCTGGAAGGCCGGCTGGTACGAGCCCCTGAACAAGTACCTCGAGGACAAGACCCTCACCGCCCCGGACTACGACTGGAACGATTTCACCGCCACCGCCAAGGCAGCCGTTACCCAGCCCGACAAGACGGTGAGCGCGCTTCCCAGCTTCGTGGATCCCGACATCCTCTATTACCGCAAAGACATCTTTGCGCAGAAAGGCTTGACGCCGCCCAAGACCCTGGCAGAGATGGAGAGCCTGGCCCAGAAGCTCCACGACCCCAAGAACAAGTTCTACGGCTTCGTGGCCCGCGGCCTCAAGAACGCCAACGCCTCGCCGTTCGCCTACATCGTGTTCGCCATGGGCGCGGACTATCTCACGCCGGATCGGAAATCCGCGCTCGGCTCGCCGGCCTGGGTCCAGGGCGTCGAATACTACTCCCGCATGCTGCGTCAGTATGCGCCTCCCGGCGTGGTGAACTTCAACTGGTCCGAGTGCAGCAGCGCCTTCATGCAAGAACAGGTGGCCATGTACTTCGACGGGGTGAACTTCGCCACCCAGTTCGAAGACAAAGAGAAGTCCAGGGTGGCGGGCAAGGTGGGCTACACGCTCCTGCCCGCCGGTCCCGGCGGCCTGCACACGTGCATGTTCACCAGCGGGATGTCGATCAGCGCTCAGAGCCGAAACAAGGAGGCGGCCTGGTTCTTCATCCAGTGGGCCACCAACAAACAGAACTGCATACGCGAGCTGGTGGCGGGCGTCGGCGGGGGCCGGGCCTCCACCTGGGGTCAGCCCGAGGTGAAGGCGAAGCCGCGGATGCCGGCCGACTGGTACACCGCGTTCCTGGAAAGCCTGAAGATCGGCAGACACGGTCTCCCCGAGATCGTGGACGTGACCCAGTATCGCGACATCATCGGCGTGGCCATCCAGAAAGCCATCGAGGGCGGCAAGCCGGCGGATCTCATGGCCCAGGCCCACAAGGAGTTCCAGGAGATGCTGAACAACACCGAGAAGTAACTCGCGCAGCTCCCAGGAGAAACAACCGGCCCTCTCCCGCGACTCGCGTGAGAGGGCCGGTTGTTTGTGGCAGCAAAGATGGATCGGGCTGCTGGCTTCTGTATGGATCAGGAGCGGCCAGGGAGTATGGTCTTCACGCGACCGACTTCCCCGCTCGCCAACCGCACCTTGATGCCGTGCGGGTGCGTGGCCGAGCTGGTGAGAATCGCCTGGACGGTTCCTTCAGTCAGCTTCCCGGACCGCTGATCCTGCTTCTGCACCACCTGCACCCGGGCCCCCAGGGTGACATCCGCGCGGTTTCTCCCATCCATCGCTCACCTCCACGTTCTCTGCTCTGCCTGTGTCTGGTTGTCTGGTTCATACTAGCCGCGTGGGGGGCTGGTCGGTCCCGGCGTGTGTGTGCGGTGACCGGGCGGTCAGCCGCTGCGCCAGCGGCTTGAGCATCTGCGGAGAGAGGTAGATCGGGAACTGGGACAGGGCGAAGTACAGCCAGGCGAGGTCAGGCAAGGCACCGCCGGTGGCCGCCACCATCAGCCCCATGTTGCGCTGGGCGGCCATGAGTCCAAGCACCAGGGCGCGCTCCCGGCCGGCCCGGGCAAAGACCAGAGCGGTGACTGTGAGCACGGCGAAAAACACCCCGAAGGCAAGCAGGGCCAGCTCGCACATGACCAATGGTGCGGCAGCAAAGCGCGCGGCGACATGTTCCATGACCGCCGCCACAAAGATAAACACGACGAGAATGTTGATGCCGGCGATCGTGTCCGTATGCCGCACGATGGCGGCAAGGCCAACGATCCGGCGGAGAAGAACGGCCACGAGCGCGGAGCCGGCGAGGATCGCGAACAGCCGGAGCCCGAGCGTCAGCGGGGCGAGCGTCAGCGCAGGACCGATGACCGCCCGGGCGAAGAGCGGCGCCGTGAACGGGGTCAGCGCCGTGCCGGCGACCAGCGTGACGAGCACGAGCGTGGCGTCGAGCCCCAGCAGCGCGGCAAGGGCGGGACTCGCCATCATCGGCGAGGCGACCGCCTGAAGCATGAGCGCGAGGAAGAGATCGGGCGAGCGAACCTCAAGGCCGATGGCGAGACAGCCGACGCCAAACACGGCGGGGATCGCCAGCGTCGTCCAGGCCGTCGCCGCGAGCACGAGCCCCGGCCGCCCCAGATAGCCTCGCAACGCGGCCGGGTCCACCCGCAGGAAGGCGAGGCACAACAGCACGAAGATCGCCTCGGTGACGAACGGCTTGAGCAGGGCGTCAAGCGGCGGCATCGCGATGCCGAGAAACACGAGCGCGGCAATCGCCCGCGTCCCCTGCCGGCCGAGCCACGCCAGCGCCGCCGCCGGCGCATCGAGAACAGCCACGCGCAAGAATCCCACCGATACCTCCCCAACTCAGAACCCGCATACCACAAAGCCACAGGCATCCGCAGGTCGGCTATAAATCAAGATAGCTCGATCTGCATAATCTCCGATGTCGGAGAACGGCGGGGGGAGTATGGCAAGCGCGAGGGCCAGAGGCAAGCGAAAGCAGCGGGGTCCTACGGGGTGACGGCCCGGCCCGCTGAACCCGGACCCGCGCGCGATCCGAGTCCCTCCCCGACACGAAGTCGGAGGGTCCGGAGAAGAGAAGATACGCAGATGATGCTACGTCCGCATTGCGTCGACTGATAGCGGAGAGTGTTGCCACTTATGTACACATCATGGTACACTCTTGTGCAACAGAGATCATCGGAAGAGGAGGGAGCACCATGAAGTTCGTTGCCATCCGGGAACTGCGTAGCAAGACCGCCTCCATTCGCCAAGATCTGGCGCAGGCACGCGAAATCGTCCTCACCGCCAACGGACGGCCTTTTGCTCTCATGACGCCCGTCAGCCCCGACACGGTGGAAGAGGAGATTCAGGCCATTCGCCGCGCCCGGACACGCGCCGCGATCGACGCCCTCCGGGCTGCAGCGAAAACCGCGGGTGTCGATGCATTGACCGTGGAAGACATCGATGCCGAGATTGCGGCTGCTCGCCGTGCTCGACGGAAGCGCCCATGAGGCGGGTCGTACTGGACACCAATGTCCTTGTCGCCTCTCTCCTCCAACCCGTCAGTCGCTGTGGGCGTCTGCTGGATCTCGTCGTCGACGGCGCGGCGGAGGCGTGCGTCGACGATCGTGTCCTGGCGGAATACGCGGAGGTGTTGACCCGGCGAAAGCTCCATCTGCCGCCCGAGAAGGTCCAGACACTCCTGGAGTTCTTCCGGCAGAGCGGGATCCCCGTGATTGCCCACCCGCTCGCCGTGACCCTCCCCGACCCCGATGATCTCGCCTTCCTGGAGGTGGCAGCCTCCGGGGAGGCCCTCCTGGTCACGGGCAATCAGCGCCATTTTCCAAAAGCAGCAACCGGAGCCGTCTCCGTACTCAGCCCCGCCGAATGCCTCGAAGCCCTTCGAAAGCGCGCCTGATTTCATCGATTCCACAAATCAGTCCGGAACGCCGCAATACAAGGCCGGTGCGTTCGTACGAGTCCTGGTTAGCTCCCCAAGCAGGACGAATTTGGGCACTGGGAGGAAGCGATTCTCTTGGTGTAAGGGTTACGGTGAGGGGCGCGGCATCTTGCTTTGCAGGGCAGCGATGAACTTCGGATCCAGTTCCCCTCCCCGCGTCGTTGCTTCGGCAAGCCCGATCTTCCTCCACGCCTCGGCATAGTCGCCAACGAGAAACAGGGTCATCGCCCAACCCTGGAGGTTCAGGGTGTGCTGAGGGGCTTTTTCATATACCCGGGCAAAGTGGACGAAGGCTTTCTTCACAAGTGACTCATCCCGGGTTTGTGCGCCGAAGATGCCGAGTGTTAAGCCGTAGTCTGCGTAAAAGTCGAGATCGCTCGATACAAACTCCTCCGCTTCAGCGAAGAGTTTCAGTGCTTCAGGGCGTCCACCTGGTCTGTTCCCTTGGATGACCGCCATACCCCAAAGGGCTTGTCCATTTGAGCCATCGAGCAACCAAGCTTGATTAAACCGCCGCATCGCGTCGTCTGTCTTCCCCTGACGTAGAAACTGCCAACCCCGCTCGGCAATTTCCTTCGACGCGCTCTTTCGGTTTCCCTTGTACTGTTCATCCACCGCGGCAATGAACTCGCGATCCGCTGCTTGCTGAGCCTCGTCTTTCGGCTGCGAGCCATACTTCGGCAGCACATTACTACTTTGCGGACGGGCTGCATGCACCTCGCGCCCATTACGCGTCAAGGACACATTAGAACCGTCCGGCTTCGCACATTCAGTCGGCAGGCGAAGCTTAGAGACGTCGCCCTCCGTGAGCGCGACCCACATCGAGAGAAACGAATAGTACTGCCCGGCCGAATTGGGGAAGTGGATACCCCCCGGAATTCGCCACACCTTATCGCCGCGTTTGGTTTGGACGCCGCCAGGTGCCGCATATAGCACTCCGTGGGCGTCGACATGTATTGGCCGATACTCGCCCACGGGCAGACGGAATTCTCGACCGCCGGCAGAAAGAGAGCACTCATGCTTGACGAGTAGTGTCGTCTCGATTGCTGGACCCCCGCCGAGAATATCCGACGGGGTGACAGGGTGAAGGCCACTGGCGCACGCGTTAAGTACGAAAACGGAAGAGAGACCCATGAAGGAGCAGATGATGGACAGAACGCGTCTCTTCCGCATGACGCGATACCTCCTCCAATCCGATCAGGCGCGATGATGTGAGGGAATCTATAGAAGTCGAGAGGGTGATGTCAACGAGAATCCCCCCCGGTTAACCTCGCCGTTCAGCAAGTAATCGGGGACGTTGCCAAGAATAGCAAGTTACTCCCGCAGGAGTCGAGGCAAAGGCAATTTGTCGTACTTTTGGCAACGTCCCCGATTACGATTACGGTGGGGGGAGCTGCGGTCACTGAGAAGGCCAATCGATGCCCCATGACGAGCAGGCGACGCCAACCCGATTTCTTGTTCCGCTGCCCCTCAAAACATCCTTACGCCTTCGGTCGTTCGACGATTCCGCGCGCCCACGCATACACCTCCTCTGCTCGTCGCGCCGCCTCGGTCCCTTCCCGTTCGGTTGCCAGACGGCCCTCGTAATCGAATTGGTGCTTGTGGGCAATCAAGCGACTCAGCGTGGTCCGCTCTCGTTCCACCTCTGCGCCGAATTCCCGGCGGAGATGCTCGACGACATCCGCATGTGCCGGGCTGTTACTCCGGAACCCCCGCCGATGAATCAGTACCGCATCGGCGGCATGCATCGCTGCCTGGATCGCATCTGTGACTGCCGCCGTCCACCGTCGATTGACGACATTGTCTGTGGCAGAACGCCGGAGTTCGTCGGCAATCTTGAGGTATGTGGGAGCCGCCCCTGGATCTTCCTTGCGGATGCTCAGCGGTCTTGGTGTCATCGGAGGAGATCCATCATGGGTGCTCCGTAGAGAATCTCCCCACCGTTGACGATGGTCCGGGCGAGCGGGTCCTTAGCCTGATACCGCTGCGTCAGCACGCGTTTCGACCAGACCAGGGCGTTGACGGGATGCCCGAAGGTTCGGCGGAGATCTGCGGCCGCAGCGTGGAGCCCTTGTTCTACGCGCTCCTGATCCTTGGCCTGTGCGATAATGCAGAGGATATCGATGTCGCCCGCTCTCCGCTCCTCTCCTCGGACCATGCTTCCAAACAGGATGACGCTGATCGGTGCCGGCCGCATGGCCTTGTTGAGGCGACTGGCCAACTGCTCCCGATACGTGGCTTCCGCTCGGAATAGGCCGGCGAGCCCCGCCGCCAACCAATGGTCCCGATTAAACGATCCGATCACTGCCCGCCCTACGGGACGGAGATCGACCAACTCGCTCTCCGCTAAGTGCTGGAGCGCGCGGGACACTGCCGTGTGAGAGACGGCCACCGCCTTCGCGATCGCCCGGCCGGTGTGCGATCCTCCAGCCCGGCAGAGGTATCGCAAGATTCGGACGGTGACCACACTGGCGAAGACGGCGTCCAGCGCTCCTTGCGGCATCCCCTGCTGTTGCACCCGCGCCACCATCTGGATTGATCTCCTATGCTGCAGTGGAACCGATCAGGTACATATGGTACGCTTCCGCTCCATGCGTTGCAAGCCGAAAAGCTCGCTGACAGGTGGGACCAATAGCGGATGCCATGCGACTGGATCCATGGAATGCCGGCGTGGTGTCTGCAGTCATGAAGGGGTGATGGGCCCCGTGCCTGTCCGATTACCCGGCCGCGCTCCGCGGCCGCTCGGAACCAGAAGAGCTAGGCCGGTGCGCGCGTTCGAGTCCTGGTTGGCTCCCCAACCGGGGCGAATCTCTAGCCGTTGCACAAAGGTGTTGATGGGTTCGAGTGAGATACGTACAATCCTCTTGCGAGCATTCATCGCAGGGGATTGTCATGTCTCAGAAGCTTTCCGCCCCCGGCAAGCCTCCCCGTATCCCGCCCCCGGTGGACGGAATCCAAGTGAACTTCTGCAAGAACCCCGGCTGTCCGAACTACGGCGTCCCGGCCTTGCCCCGGGTTGCATACACCCGCCTCACGGCCGATCCGTTCCATGACCATTATGAGATGGACTGGGGCAAACTTCCCTCCGTGCCCCTCTTGCACTGTCAGTTGTGCAGAGAAGAGCCACCGATCAAGAGCAATCAGGCCGTGGCCGAGGAGCGGGCGCGGCTGCTAGCCCCGCTGCAGCAACGTCCAGAGCCCAGTTGCCCGAACCCGTTGTGCGCAAACCACCCGATTCCCCTCAGCCGCGCCGCTGGCAGTTATCAGTCGTTTGGGAAAACCCACTCTGGATCCCGGCGCTACCGCTGTAAGGCCTGCCGGCAGACGTTCTCGGTGGGGATCGCGACCCTGCGCCAGAAAGCCCCCGAGAAGAATCGGACGATCTTTACCCTCCTGGTGAACAAGGCCCCCCTTCGTCGGATTTGCGAAGTGGCGCAGATCGATCCGAGCCATCTCTATTGGAAGATCAAGTTTCTGACTGCCCAGTGTCAGACCTTCGTCGCGGACCGGGAGCGTCGGCTTCTCGGTGGGCTGCCGCTCCGCCGGTTGTATCTCACGACCGATCGGCAAGAGTACATGGTGAACTGGCCGCGGCAAGAGGATCGCCGGAACGTGCTCCTCCACGCCGTCGGGACGGCGGACACCACCAGCGGCTACGTGTTTGGGGTACACCTGAACTACGATCCCACCCTGGATGCCGCCCGGGTGGAGGCGGAGGCCGAAGCCTGTGGGGACCTGCACGCCAAGCGTCCCTTCCGCCGGTTCGCCCGGTGCTGGCTTGCGGCGGATTATGCGGAGAGCCACCAGCGCCAGGCCGTGCGGGGCCGCCGGGGGAGAGTCCCCCTGCCGGCGGCGATTCAAGCGACCTACGACGAGGCCCTTGAGCGCGAGGACGTCGAAGTCTCCGACCCCCCATCCCCCGATCGGCGTCTGCCGGCTAAGGGTATGCAGCTCCACGCGGAGTACACGCTCTACGGGCACTTCTTCTATCTGCGGGAGCTCTTCCGCGGGGTCGAGAAGCTCCGGTTCTTCCTCGATCAGGACTCGGGCATGCGGGCCGCCTGTCTCGCCGCCTTCCACCCTGAGATTGCCGCGCGCCGGGCGGATGCCTTCTATGTGCGGATCGCCTCCAAGCTGACGATCTCTGAGAAGCGGGCCGCCATCGCCGAGAGCCGGCGGGCCTTTCAGGAGGCTCGCCGAGCACATCCCGACCTCTCGGAAACCGAGGTCAAGCTGCTGCTAATCAAGACCCGGATGCGCGAGATGGCGGCCCTGGGCAAATGGCAGGATAAGTGGTTGACGCACCCCTTTCCCCATATGAGTGAGCCCAGGAAGGCCGTCTGTTACCTCACCGATTACGGGGATTACGACGAGGATCACCGGGCGTGGCTCTACAACAAGGCCTCCCTGCACGCGATCGATTGTTTCTTTATGCAGGTGCGCCGCCGGCTCTCGATTCTCGAACGACCCATTGCTTCGGCGAGCGCTCTCCAGCGGACCTGGTACGGGTACAGTCCCTACAATCCCGAGAACATCTTGCGGCTGTTGACGATCTTCCGCGCCTACTATAACTACTGCTTACCTGGGAAGGGTGGAACCACACCGGCCATGCGACTGGGATTAGCCAGCGCGAAGGTGGACTTGGAGGACATCATTCGGTTCCAGACCGTCGCAGGTCAGGGGTTGACTTCTGGATTTTCAACACCTTTGTGCAACGGCTAGGGCGAATCTCTAGCCGTTCCAGAAAGGTGTTGAAAAGTCTGAGAGGTGTGGGCACAATAGCGAGAGATTATCTGAGGATAGGGGGTTGCCATTCCTGAGAAGATTTCTTCCGCAGACAAACGCCCCCGCATCCCGCCCTCTGTCAGCGGGGTCCAGGTCAACTTCTGCAAGAACCCCAACTGCCCTAATTACGGAGTCCCAGCCCTCGCGCACGTCTCCCGCGGGCACATCACTGCCCATTCCATTCACGATCGGTACGAACTCGATCGAGGCGTAGATCCGTGGGTGCCGTGCCTGCATTGCAAGCTCTGCAAAGAAGAGCCACCGCTCAAGAGCAATCAGGGCATCACCGAGGAACGGAACCGACTCTCGAAGGAGCTCCAACGACTGCTCGCGCCTACGTGTCCGAATCCGGCGTGCGAAAATCACCACATGCCGATCACCAAGGGCAGCGACCATTACCACCGATTCGGGAAGACCCACTCTGGATCACAACGCTACCGCTGCAAGGCCTGTTGTAGGACGTTCGCGGTGGCCACCGCCACGGTGCGGCAGAAGGCCCCGCATCAGAACCGCACGATTTTTTCTCTCTTGATGAACAAGGCCCCGTTTCGCCGGATCTGCGAAGCAGCCGGCACGCATCCGGGCCCCCTGTATGGGAAACTGCAGTTTCTGACGGCCCAGTGCCGGGCCTTCAGCGCGGAACGGGAGCACCGCCTCCGCGAGGGTCTGCCCATCCGCCGACTGTATCTGGCCACTGACCGGCAGGAATACGTGGTGAACTGGTCGCGGCAAGAGGACCGGCGGAACGTGCGGCTGTACGCCGTGGGCACGGCCGATAACGAGACGGGGTACGTGTTTGGGATGCACTTGAACTTCGATCCGACCTTGGATCCCGGCGCGGTGGAGCGCGAGGCGCAGGCCTGCGGGGACCCCCAGACCAAACGCCCCTTCCGGCGGTACGCCCGGTGTTGGCTCGCGGCGGACTACGACTACGCGCTCCAGCGGCAGACCCACAGGGGCCAGCGGGGACACCAGCCCCTGACCGACGAGATCCAGGCGGTCTATGATGAGGCCGGGGACCGGGAGGATGTGGAAGCCTTTGAAACGCAATCGCTCGCCCGACGCCTGCCCAGCGCCGGCATGCAGATCCACGCCGAGTACACGCTCTATGGCCATTTCTTCTATCTCCGGCAGCTCTTCGGCGGGGTGGAAAAGCTCCGGTTCTTCCTGGATCAGGAGTCCGGCATCCGTGCGGCGTGCCTGACGGCCTTCCAGCCCGAGATCGCCGCGCGCCAGGCGGATGCCTTTTACGTGCGGATTGATCCGCGGCTGACGATTACAGAAAAGCGGGTCGCCGTTGCCGAAAGCCGGAAGATCTTTCGGGCGGCCCAGCAGGCGCACCCCACCATGTCGGAAACGGAGGTTCGGCTCCTGCTCATCAAGCAGCGGATGAGCACGATGGCGGCGCTCGGCAAATGGCAGGACAGGTGGCTGACGCACCCCTTTCCCCACATGAGCGAACCCCGGAAAGCCGTCTGCTATCTCACCGATTTGGGGGACTATGACGAGGAGCATCGGGCGTGGCTCTACAACAAGGCTTCCTTGCATGGCATTGACCGGTTCTTCATGCAGGTCCGCCGCCGTCTCTCGATTCTCGAGCGACCCATCACCTCGGCCAGCGCGTTTCAGCGGACCTGGTACGGGTACAGCGCGTACAATCCCGAGAGCGTTTCGCGACTGTTGACAATCTTTCGCGTGTACTACAACTACTGTCTTGCGGGAAAAGGGGAAGCCACGCCGGCCATGCGATTGGGGCTCGCCAAAGGTAAGGTGGCCCTCGAGGACATCATCTACTTTAGAGCTGGGATTCAAGAGGAGTAGGTACCCAGACGGTTTCCTATGGATGGACCTCCCATTCTTCAGGTTCGAGTCCTTGTTGGCTCCCCAAGCGGGGCGAATCTGGGCACTGGGAGGAGAGGGTGTCGCTGGTGTGAAGGCTTAACGGGCCGTGGATGGGGGGCGCATGGTTAGATTGCATCGAAGTAGAGTCGAAACTGATCGGTTCCGCGCCGCGCTTGGAAGATCCGCGATTTCGGGTAATTCGCGGAAAGCAAGGTGACGAATGACTCCTTGAGCTTGGGATCCATGTTACACCCCAGGTAGACTGACCCGACCTCGTTCGGTCGAAGACGGTAGTCGGAGAAAAAGGAGTCCTGCCGATGGGGCAGCAGGTCCCATACCCGCCACTCCTTCTCATATGACCACACATCGCTCTTGACGCGGGCGTATCGGAAGTACAGGTCGTCGACATCGAGATCGCGGACGCCCAGAATATCGTCGAGCCACTGCTGCTCTGTGAAGAAGGGCGGAGGGGCGCTCCGATAAACGACGGGTTCAGCGACGCACAGGGGATTGTCTTCGTCAGGCAACACCAGGAATTCGAAGACGACACCGGTGTGAGATTTTCCGTAGTGGGACCACATAAGCAGATTGTCCCTCTCTTCGCAGACGCTGAATACACGGAGCCGAGGTAGAAACTCCTTCCACTTGTGTTGGTACTTGACCTGAAAGTGAATGATCTTGTCCTTGAGCTCCTTCAGCGGCAGCTCGCACGCCTCCCAGAGGCGTTCTCTTGGAAAACCCTGAGTGATCCGCCTGTCCCACATGAAGAGGACGGCCTGGCCCCATGGATCGTCTACAGAGAGGTTCGGTCGCGTGGATGAGGCGACCAGATCCTCGATGCGCTTGAAGAGCTTGTCCGGTAGCGATCCGATAGCGAAGTCAAAGTGAAGGCCAGCTTGAACGTCGAAAGGATCGTTGAATATGAGGGGTGAGCTGTAGCGAACAGCCCCGACCTGGAGGATCTTGATCGCCGTTGTTGCCGACGTGTACTTGAAGAACCGCTCTCTGTCGTGTCTTGGATGAGACAGCACCGCCCCACCTTTGCAATCTAACGATGCGCATAACCGGCCGTGCGGTACCCCCACGCTAATTGATCATGCCATCCGCCCCACTTGCGCCACGTACTCGCGGTCCGGTTGATGCGCTTGTCAGCTGCTCAGAGACTCAATGGACTGCGCTGTCATTCTTCATCGGCCAGGATGAACACTTCTCGCCTTCATTCGGGGATAGATCCTGAAGATGAAAAGACATGAAGCTGCGACGGTAATAGATGCGAGTACGGGATTGAGCAGATGGAGGTATCTGACCGCTGCTTCACGCGGAACGCTGGTCAACGGGATAATAACGGCGAGTAGAGCCCCGGCGAGGAACCACAGAACTAGTCCTAGGATAATGGATGTGAGGGACCTCTTCATGAATTGAGTGCGCCGATTGGCTACGAGGACGACCCCCAACACGAGTGAAGGAGGTAACAGAATCAGATTGGCATAGATGCTGGATTCAAGAACAGTAGGGATATGCGACATACCCCAGATAGCGCCAAGAAAGAATGTGAGAACAAACCAAATGAGGGTGCCCCAAAACAGACCGGAGAGCAGTTTCCTCATCATCCGTTCCTCGGTTTGGGAGGTGCCAAACACCCCCTGGATTGCAGGAGGAAAGTTGGGCGAACCGTCGGTCGAAGAGTATCGTCGCGCTCACGGGCTGTCAACCGTAAACGCCCCCCGTTTCAGTAACACGGGGGGTTGAAAATACACGAGGAGGAAAGTAGGCACAGAATCGGTCAGGGGGAGCACCGACACATGGAGGTGCGAGTCTGAAGGACCACATAGGCAAGGCCGCCAGAGCCCCGAGGCGGCCGACAGGATCGCAGGCGGGGCGGCGGCCGTCGAGCGGGACGAAGAGACTCCTGGGGTGGTGCCCAGATTCGGACCCAGATGGTTCCCCATCAAGGACTCGAACCCGTCGAAAACGGCGCCTACTCGATCAGGACGAGGCCGTAGTAGTTGTCCTCGCAGGACTCGTCCCTCACCACTTCGATCGGGAAGCCGTTGGCGCGGGCGGTGGCGAAGACGTCGATGCCGCAGGCCTCCATGGCTGGTCGAGCCTCATCGGCTCGAATGCACCCCTCGAAGTTGCATGCCTTGCACAGGCGGCACGGTCCCGCGCCGAAACCCAGCGCCTTGTAGAAGCCGGAGAGGAAGATCTCGCGTTCCAGCGCGGCTGCGATCTTCGTCGGCCGCTTGTCTCCCCGGCAGTGGATCAAGAGCGCCTGCGCGTAGCATGCCACGACTGCGGCGGTCTGCTCTGGGGTGGGCGTATGCGGTGGACAGCACAGATTCGACCCCCAGCCGCCGCAGCCGTACTGGCACTTCAACCGCACCCAGGGGGCGGTGACGACCGAGTCGGCCCGGATCAGTTTCGCCTCCACCGCTCCAAGCTCGCAGGCCCGCCGTGCGAATGTTTTCAACTGGGGACTCGTTTTCATGACGACCCTTCCATCCGCCTCGAAGAGATTCGGGCGATAGCACGAAGCCCCCTCGGAATCTCCGGGGGGGCTTTGTGTTGACTCGCGTTGCGCAGCCTACTTCTTCTTGGTCGCCGGCTTCGCGGCGGGCTTGCTCTTCTCCGGTGCCTTCTTCGTTCCACATCCACAGGCCATGACTCTTCCTCCCTTCAGAACCAACCGGTCAGAGGAAACTAGCGGCCCGCCCGCTTCCTGGCGGCCGCCCTTGGCGCCTTCTTTCCCGCCCTGGCGGGCTTCTTCACCACCTTCTTGGCTGCCTTCACGGGCTTGGCAGGCTTCTTCACCATCTTGGCCTTGGGCGCGGCCGCCTTGACGGCCCTTGCCGCCGCCTTCGGCTTGCCCGTCTTGGCGGGCTTCGCAGCCTTGGGGGCCGGACCCGCGGCGCCCATGAACAGGCCGACCATGTCCCCGCTGAACTTGTCGTAGGCCGCCTTGAATTCGACCAGCGTCTTCTGGACGGAGCCGAACTCGGGCCACTCGGCCGGCGCGTGGCCGCCGCTCCCGAAGTCGCCGGCGATCCCGGCCTCGCGCAGGGCCTGGTTCAGTTCCGCGTTCAGCTCGTACCCCTTGCGGAAGTCCGGGATCGTGTTGAGCTTCGCGAGGACCTCGGGCGGGAACTGGGCGGTGATGGATTCGGCGTAGTCCGCCAGCTTGAAGGCCGGCTCCTCGGCCATCTTCCGCATGTTCTCCTGGTGATTGGGGAACTCGGTGTGGACCATGTTCGATCCGGTCAGCGTCCAGTAGGTGTCCTGCGGCTTCCGCTTCGAGGCCGGCAGATAGCAGACGCGGCTCAGGATCAGGCCGGCCTGCTCCTTGGTGATGCCGTGCTTCCGGGTCAGGTACTCCACCCACTTGCCTCGGTTCTCTTCCGACCAGAAGATCCCCCACGCCCGGCGCGCCACCAGCGTGCCGGACTTGCCCAGGACATCCTCCCAGGTCTTCAGCTCCTCCTCGGAAGCCACGTCCTTCAGGGCGGCGATGACGTTCCCGTCGATCGTCCGCTGGCTGCCGAACCGGGTGGCCGCCACCACCTTGGCCTCGTACCCCTTGGCCTCGTCCGCCTTGGGCTTGGTCCCGTTGGCGGCGGCGAGCTGCTCCACCCGCTTCAGCGCCTCGGCCTCGCCCAGCTTCCGCTTGAGCTCGCCGAAGAGGGCCTCCAGCTTCACCTCGCGCAGGTGGCTCTCGAACCGGCCGCCCATGTTGGTCATGTAGAGCTGGGTCGGCACGATGCCCTTCTTGATGGCGGTGGCCATCCCCGCCAGCTCCTCCAGCACCATGGTGACTTCCTGACCCACCGTGTAGATCACCGTGATGTTGGAGCCGAACCCGAACGCGTTGATCGTCCGGGCAATCTCCCGCGCCGCGGGCGAGGAGGCCGCGACCTTGATCACCATGTTGGGCCGCCCCCGCTCGCGCATGGCGCCGTAGCCGGCCAGCAGGTAGTCGTCGTAGACCGCGAGGTCCTCGGTCCCCGCCGCAAAGGCGGCGAAGACGTCCCGGACGCTCTCCTGGACCATGTGCGCGATGTTCGGGTTGAGCTGGAACGACACCACGCCGCCGCCCGAGGTGCCGGCCAGGTTGAAGAAGATCGGCCGGTAGACGTGCAGGTTATCCCACAAGGCGAGCAGCGTCGCGTAGAGCGCGATCTCGTCGGTGTGCTTCTCGGAATTCGTCTTCCACTCGGCGAACTTCGGATGGAACTTCGCCTCGGTCTGCAATGCCTGGGCGAGCGACGGGTCGTCCGAGTACGCCAGGGCCGCCAGGACCGGGTTGGTGGACACCTGTTCGAACCCGAGATGCCGCAGCCAGCGCAGCCCCAGGGCGTAGTCGTTCCCGAAGCGGCAGCGGTTCTCGCGAACCATGCGGGTGTAAACGTTCGCCTCGATCTCGGCCTGGGCCTTGTCCAGGAAGGCGAGCAAGACGGGCTTCCCGAAGTCCAGCGCCTGCTCGATCCGCATCGCCGTCCTGGCCACCATGCTGATCCCCTTCTGGACCAGCTTCATCCGATCGAGGAACCGGCGGATGACGGCCGCCGCCACCGAGCCGTTCTTCTCGGCGGCCTCGCGCGCCTCCCACTCGGCCAGGGCGCCCCGGATGCTGCCCACGGCCTGGCGCCGCTCGCCGGCGTCCAGCCACCGGCTCTCCAGCCCGCAGAAATTGATGGCCATTTCCAGGAGCGTCTCGTACGCGTACTGGCGTGCCCGGATCTTCCGGACGATCTCCGCTTCGCCGTCGGCGGCCAGGACGCCTGCCCCGACGAACCGGATGTTGAGCTGGCGGATCACCCCCGCCACCACGGCAAGCAAGGACCCGTTCAGCTCCGGGAACAGCAGGTGGTCGGCGGCCAGGGTCGTCTGGCCCCAGCCGGTGAGCTGGACCACGTTCGCGGCGTGATCGCCGGTGATCGGGTGCTTCCCGGGATCCGACAGCCGCTCGGGCCGGCTGGCGGCGACAATCTTCTCGATCTGCTCCTGCGTCAACTTTACAGCAGTTGCCATCACACTCCTCCTATGAAGACCGAATCGTGTTCGGTCGGATTAGCGCCCGAGAGAGTATAATCCAATCGGCCCTTCGCTGCTACGGTCTCAAGGCCGGGCTGTCCAGTTTGTGAGACAATCAGCCGGGAAAGACGCGGACGGAGCATGGCCCGCCACGCAACGTGAGTGAGTCGATGATCGGAAGTCGGTCGCACACTCGCCGGGGCCACCAGGGCCTCCCTCCGACGCCTAACCCTCGTCGAAGCCGGCTCCCTCTTACCCCGGGTCGGTCCGCTCGCGGAGCGGACCTCCGTGCCGGGGACGAGGTCGCCCGCGAGGGCGGCGCTCCGGGAGACCCTGGTGGCCCCTGGTGTCGTCGCTGAACGCTTACAATGAAAGAACCGCCGAGGCGCGAGGGACCCCAGAAGCCTTTCACCCCCTCTGCTCCCCTGCTCCCCTGCAGCTTTGCCTACTGCCTTCTGACCACTGACTACTGCCCCCCGCCCCCCTGCCGTTCCTAGCCGGAACGACGCAGCGGACGCGTGGCGCCGCAGATACCGCGGACGTCGCGCCAGACGTTACCCGAAAGCAGCGGGACCGCTGCGGGCCGCCCCGGCCCTGCGAGCGACCGCAGTCGCTCGATGCGTCCCTCCGTGCTCGGGTGGGTGGAGAGGTACGTCGGAAGCGCGGACCCCTTCCCCTGCTCCCGGTTGAGCGTCTCGAAGAAAGCGATCATCCCCGCCGGATCGATGCCGCCCGCGACCAGCATCCGGAAGCCCTCCCGGTCGGCTTCCTCCTCCGCCTGGCGGCTGTAGCGCAGCTCTCCCAACACGCGGGCGCTCTCCAGCCCATAGACCATCGCGCCGCTCACGTCTCCGGTCAAGCCGGCGATGAGCAATCCGGTCGAGGCATGCCGGAGCAGCGCCTGGGTCGAATGCCGCAAGAGCACGTGCTGAAACTCGTGGGCGAGGACGCCCGCCAGTTCCTCAGCGGACTGGGTCCGCTCCAGCAGCCCCCGGAACACGACCACGTACCCGCCGGGCGCGGCGAGGGCATTCACCATCGGGCTGTTCGCCACGATTACTCGGAAGGTATAAGGGGAATGTGGCACGGGCGAGGTAACGGCGGTGACGACCTCCTGAATCGCCCGAGTGCGACTCGCCTCGGTGCAGCGCCTGGCCTCCGGCGCCAGGTGCGCCGCGACGCTCTCCCCCAGGCGCTCCTCCCACGACACCGGGACGCGGGTCGCGATGAGAGAGGCGATCCCGGGGATACCCCAGAAGTAGAGAAGCGCCGAGAGGCCGACGGCAGCGAAAGCCGCAAGGATCGTGAGCCTCACCCGCCTCCCCCGAAGGGCGGGGTCGTGGAAGCGTCCCGCCACCTCCGGTGCCACGCGATGCAGGCTTGTCAGGAAGGCCGCGTCGGAGACCAGCAGCACCTCCGGCAGCTCGCCTCCCCGCTCCAGACGGATCTGCTGACCGGCGTAAGAGCCTTGCGTCTGGCGGATCTCCCCATAGGGCCACCAGGCCGTCTGGCCACTCTCCGCGGCGATCTGCACCCCGCTCCGCAGGAGCCGGATTGTCGCCCGTTGCCGCGTCGCGGTCCGGCCGTCCAGATAATGACCTTCCCAGTCAGTCTGCATCAGTGTCCGCGGAAATCAGTGAGCCGCACCCTCTTGCCGCGGCGAATCGCGTCGGCACCGACGCATCGCGGCAACCCTCAGCACGCAGTTCGCAGGCTGTTGGAATACTCACTCTTCGGCAGGCTGCTCAAAAAGGTCCAGATGCAAGGCGGAACACGCAGAGCCGAGTGAGGCGTACTCCAGGTACGCCGCAACGAGTGCCCAAGTGTTCCAACGCCGCAGATGGGCCTTTTTCAGCAGCCTGTTAGATGCCCAGATCGAAGCCCGCATCCAGGAGGTTGGCCAACCCTTCGCCCGTGGCGGACGCGTCCTGGGCTTCCTGCTGGATGCTCGCCAGGTCCAGGGAGCCTTCCAGGGTCAAGTACCTGAAGGTGAAACGGATGCCTCGCGCCGCGACCCATGGCCAGCCGAGCCCCAGCGTCACGATCAGGAGGAGCATATTCCCCAGGCTGAACCCGAGGAGGCGTCCTCCCGTGACGGTGGAGTGGAAGCGGGCGGGACCGAACGCGGTGTGGTCCCAGTAGTAGCGCTGCTTCCTGGCCGCGAACCAGACCCAGCACAGGCCCAGGGTCGGCAGCGTGAGAAGGAGCGTCAGCAGATACCTGCCAAAGAGGTCTTTGCCCCGGCCGTCGAACGAGAACGGCTGGTTGCCGAGATACGAGTGCGACACCAGGAACCCGTGCCGCCGAGCGTCGAAGATGGGATAGTAGAGGCCCAGCGTGACGGTGCTGAGCAGCGAGCCCCAGAGGAAGAGCGTGACGAACTCCCGAACCCCACCCCGGAACGAGAACCGGACGCCGCGCCAAGACGTCCGGCTCAGCCGATAGCGCCGCGCGCCCACGATCGCGACGGGGAGAAAGGCCAGAATGAGGACGGAGGACAGGAATTTTACGATGGCTTCGATGATCGGCGATGTGACCAGAATACCCATGACCAGATTCAAAACCATGAGAGGGAGACCGACGAGCAACACGGCCTTCAGAGAACCGAAGAGCAGCTCCTTGCCGGTCCCGTGATAGGCGAACCGGTCCCCCTCCAGCTCCGTCTGGCTCAGGAGGTAGCTCCGGACCTTCGCCTTGCCCCAGAAATAATAGAGGCCCAGCGTGACCACAGTGAGAAAGAGGTTGACGATGTGAATCCCGAAGAGGGATCCGCCCGTGCCGTGGAAGGACATCCGATGGGCCTGCCCCGCCTGAGGGCTGGGGTCGTTGCCGGGCGTCTTCCGCTCAACGGGAGGCTTCCGCTCAGCCGAGAACGCCGCCGACGACGCGCCCAGTGGCGTCCGACAGGACTTGCAGGTCGGCCCCGGCAACTGCATCAACCCACACTTCGGGCACTTCACCCCCGTGGCCATCGGTCGTCCCTCCGAAAGGTGACGTCATGAACATTCAGGCCGGGTTTCCCCCGCGCAACCAATTCTGGACACGATTCTCCATGGCGGGCGGGCGCCGGAACACTCGGGAGGGAGGCTATCGAACCGGTGTCGACCTGTCAAGAACTGTACGTCTATAGGAGGACCGAGAAGATGAAGTGCCCCTCTATTCCGCAGCCCTCCAGGCGACCAGGGATGCCGCGTCCTCAATGACTGGGGCTGCGTGCCCGGGTGCCCGTCAGTACACCGGCGTCAGCCAGTGCTTGTACTGCGGAAGGCGGCCGCGCACAACATCCCGGTAGATCCGCCGGATCCTCCGCGTCAGGGGGCCGATCGTGCCGTCCCCCACCGGGTAGCGATCCACCGAGGTGATCGGCGTGACCTCCCAGGCCGAGCCGCAGAAGAGCACCTCGTCGGCGACATACAGCTCGGTCCGGTCCACCTCCCGCTCCACCGCCTGCACGCCCATCTCCGCCGCAAACAACTCGATCAGCGTGCTGCGGGTGATGCTCTCCAGCACCCCCGCGGTGACCGGCGGCAAGATGGGTCGGCCATCGCGCACGATCATCAGGCACGCCCCCGGCCCTTCCGCGACCTTCCCCTGCCCATTCAGGATGATGGCGCCGTCGTAGCCGTCAACGGTGGCCTGCACGACCACCAGCCGGCTCTGCTGGTAGTTCGCTCCGGCCTTCACCCGGGGCGGCATCACGTCGTCGGCGAGGCGTCGCCAGGCGCTGACGCAGCAGGCGATCCCCTGCTCGTCGTCGAGTGTGGAGCGCCGCGGAGTCGCCAGGACGAACGCCCCTGTGTCGATCTTGTCCGGCGTGTGGGCGAAGAGACCCCCTTCGCCGAAATAGACGGTCGGGCGAATCTGCACGTCCTCGCGGAAGCCGTTCCTGACCACCAGCTCCGCGCACACCGCCGCCAGCTCCTCGCTGGAATACGGGGGCGTCATGCGCATGATCTTCATCGACTGGCGCAACCGGGTGAGATGCTCCGGCAGCCGGAAGACGTAGACCTGTCGCTCGTCCGGATCGGAGTAGCCCCGCAGCCCCTCGAAGACGCTCCCCCCCGTCAGCACGGCCGCCGTGCTTACGTGGATCCGGGCCTCCGGCCACTCGACGTACTCGCCGTTCAACCAGGCGTACCGCGCCGCATTACCCGCCATAGGAATACCTCCCGTGATGCGTTCCACGCCGCGACGTTGTCCCCGCGGCGGTAGCCCGCCGAGGGGCAAGCGGATCAGGGCACTCCTACGCTACTCCCAGCCGAGTTCACGTGTCAACCGTGGGCGACCGGCCCTCATCCGGCGGCAACCTTCTTGCTGTGCCGGGCAGACCATTGACGGGGACGTAATGGGGGACCCGGCCAAGAATGGCAAGTTAGCCGCTCGGGAGTCGAGGCCAACACAGTTTGTCGTATTTGGCCGGGTCCCTTATTACTGGTAGATCGGTGCCCCCCAGTTTTGCGCTTGACACCCACGTTCGGTGTGCAGGACACTCCGCGCACATTCGGGGGTACGGCGTGGGCGTTGGGGGAGCCGGCCCGCGCAGGGTCCTGCCGAGGTTCCGGCGGGTCCGGCCCTGGATCGTCCCGCGGCCCCAAACGCAACTCCCTATCGCTTATCACTTCATTCATTTTTTCACGCATCGGTAGCAACAGGCAAGACTCGTCGCGCCTGACAAACCTGTCCAGCCTTTTGGCTTGACCGGGCGGTATTGTTTGTGGGAGCTTGAGACATCTGATGTCAGATGAGTGTCTCTAGCCGACTATTCTGCGTATAGTTATGGAATCATTCTCGATACTGTCTGCCCGGTTAACGCGATCAAGGGCCTCGCACGCGGCCAGGAAACCCGTTCGCCCGCTTCGCGTGGCGGTAGGAAGAGGCTCTGTCGTCTCCTTGGTGATCGACCGCGTCCGAGAAGCCCTGCTCCGACAGGATCTGAAGCCGGGGGACTACCTCCCATCCGAAACCGAATTGACCAAGACTCTCGGCGTGAGTAAATCCAGTGTGCGCGAAGCGGTGAAGATGCTGCAGGCGATGGGCGTAGTGGAGGTGCGGCGGGGGCAGGGCACGCGGGTCCGCGAGCAGCCCGGGGTGGACTACATCAGTCCCATGGTCTTTCAACTCATCATGGAGGGCGGGTACCCAAGCGATCTGGTCGATCTCCGCCTCATGTTCGAGCCGGCCTTTTCGGCCATGGCCATGCGACGGGCGACGGAGGAGGATTGCGCGCGCATCCGCTCGGCGGTGGAGAGCCTGGAATCCTCCGTCCGGGCAGGAACCCAGGTGGCCGAAGAGGACATCGCGTTCCATCTGGCCATCCTGCAGGCGACCAAGAACCCACTGGTCATCCGGATCGGCGAGACGCTCTTCCAACTCTTCAAACCCTCCATCGCCATCTCCATGCGGCACATCCCCGAGCGGGCCATCCTGGATCACCGTCGAGTGTTCGAGGCGTTCCTTTCTGGGGATGAGGCGCGGCTGCGTGAGGCGGTGGTCCAGAGCTACGAGGGGTGGAAGGTGAGCCTGTTCGCCAAGCCGGGCCAGGGGAATGCGGATCCGCCCGAGAGGGCCTGAGAGGTGGGCAGTTCCCGAACTACGCGGTCGGCCGCTGGATGGCAAGATCGTGCCCATTTCCATTCTGTGCCGCGTTGGGGAAAGGAGGCTGTGGTTGTGACATTGCAGCGGCTGAGCGATTGGGCCGACCGGGTGGTCCGGGTCCTGCTCGTGCCCATCGGCATCGGATTCATTCTCATCGTCTTCCTGGGGGTGCTCACCCGCTATGTCTTTCAGGCCCCCATTATCAGTTCGGTGGAGCTGGCCCGGATCGGGTTCAGTTGGGCGGCCTTCCTGGGGGCGGCGGTCTGCCTCAAGCAGGAGAAGCACACCCGATTCCTCTTCCTGTTGGATCGGCTCGCGGGCCGTGCCCGCGCCGTCGTGCTCTTGGCCATCGACCTGATCTCGCTGGCCTTCTTCGTGCTGCTCATCCTGAAGGGGCTGCAGATGGTGCAGGCCGTGCGGGAGACCTTCTTCCCCGCGTTGGGCTGGTCGCAGCTCTGGTTGTATCTCCCCCTGCCGATGGCCGCGGGATTCATGCTGCTACACACGCTGGCCTTCCTGGCCCGGGATGCCCGCGCGCTGAGGCGGGAGGGCGGAGTAGGGGCGCGGCCATGATCGGACCCCTCCTCCTCGGCTTCGTCCTCCTCGCGCTGCTCGGCGTGCCCATGGCCGTCGCCATGGGGGTGGCCGTGGCGGTCACCATGGCGTTCTTCACCCCGTTTCCGGTGCTCGGCGTCATCCAGCGCATGGTGACGGGGATCGACTCCTTCGTGCTGATCTCCATTCCCTTTTTTATGTTGACCGGTCGTTTGATGAACGCGGGTGGGATCACCAACGACCTGTTCCGCTTCGCGCGCAGTCTGGTGGGCCCCATCCGGGGCGGCCTGGCCCACGCCAACGTCATCGCCAACATGATCCTGGCCGGCATGTCGGGCTCGGCGGTGGCGGACGCGGGCGGTATGGGCGTGGTGGTCATCAAGGCCATGCACGAGCAGGGCTATCGGAAGGAGTTGGCGGCGGCGATCACCGTGGCCGCCTCCACCATCGGACCCATCATCCCGCCCAGCATCCCCATGGTCATCTACGGGGCCATGGCCGAGGTGTCGGTGGGGAGGCTGTTTCTGGGAGGCTTCGTCCCGGGGGCCCTGATGGGGTTGGGCCTGATGGCGCTGATTTATCTCTTCAGCTTCCGCGAGGCCATGCCCAGGGATCGGCTCTATGGGCTGGGAGAGATCTTGGAGGCGTTCCGGTCGGCCTTCCTGTCGCTGCTCACACCCGTCATCCTCATCGGCGGGATCCTGAGCGGGATCTTCACCCCCACGGAGGCCTCCGCGGTGGCCGCCATCTACGCCTTCGTGCTCTGCTTCTTCATCTACAAGACGGTGACGCTGCGGGACATCCCGGAAATCATCGTGGACACCTTCGTGACCACGGCGGTGGTGACCTTCATCATCTCGGCGACCTCGGGCCTCTCCTATCTACTGATCGTGGGCAAGATCGGCAGCATGCTGGTGGAGTCCACCCTGGCGCTGACGCACAACCCCTGGATCGTCCTGTTCATCATCAACATCGCGCTCCTCGTCCTGGGCTGCCTGATGGAGGCCGGCGTCCTGCTGATCCTGTTGACCCCCATCCTGGTGCCCATGATGAAGAGCCTGGGCGTGGACCTGGTCCACTTCGGGCTGGTGATGGTCCTCAACCTGATGATCGGCGTGGCCACGCCCCCGGTGGGGATGTGCCTCTTCGTGGTCAGCGGCGCGACCGGCATCAAGCTGGAGCGGCTCATGCGGGAGGTAATCCCGTGGGTCATCCCGCTCATCGTCGTGCTCTTCTTGATCACGTACTTCCCTAGCCTCGTGCTGACGGTGCCCAACTGGCTCATGCCGGCCAAGTGACGACGAGGTGGCGTGCGACAGGAGGAAGAGGAGGTGGTGATAGGTGGACCTGCGAACCGGGGACGATGAGCGGTTGGTTCATCGGGCATAGAGATCCAACACACATGTTCGTCTACAGGAGGGCTTCACGATGATGCGACTTCACAATGGGATGCTGGTCGGGCTCGTTGTTCTGTTTCTGGTCGGGCTGGCGTCGGTGGCGGCGGCCCAGAGCTATACCATCAAGGTGGGCATCGGGCACCCGCCGGGCCAATCGTTCGTGGTGGCCTCCGAGAAGTTCAAGGAGATGGTGGAGAAGCGCTCGAACGGGCGCCTGAAGGTCGAGATTTTCCATAGCAGTCAACTCGGCGGCGAGCGCGAGATGCAGGAGATGGTCGCCCTGGGCACGCTGGAGATGAGCGTGAGCGGGATCGTGGTGATATACGAGCCACTCTTCACGCTGCTGGAGGCGCCGTTCCTGTATCGGGATCGGGACCACATCAAGAAAGTCATGGAGAGCTCGGTGGTGGCGGACCTCAGCCAGACCCTGCTGAACAAGGGCATCCGCATGGTTGGCTTCTACGAGAACGGATTCCGCCATATCACCAACAGCAAGCGGGCCATCAATGCGCCGGCTGACCTGAAGGGGCTGAAGATCCGCACCCCGGAGAACCTGGCCCAGATCGAGACCTTCAAGGCGCTGGGCGCGGTCCCCACCCCCATGGCCTACAGCGAGCTCTACAACGCCCTTTCCCAGGGGGTCGTGGACGGTCAGGAGAACCCGCTGCAGAACATCTGGACGGGGAAGATGTACGAAGTGCAGAAGCATCTGGCCATCACGGGCCATATCTACAACAGCGCCTACATCCTGGCCAGCAACAAGTTCTGGACGGGGCTTCCCGCGGACCTGCGCAAGGTGGCCGAGGATGGCATCAAGGAGGCCAGCTACTGGCAACTGGACTACCTGGCCGATCTCGACAAGAAGCTGCTCGAAGACTGCAAGGGGAAGGGGATGCTGGTGACCACGCCGGACCGGGAGGCATTCCGCAAGGCCACGGCCCCAGCTTACGACGCGTTCTACGCCAAGTTCGGCGACAAGGGGAAGAAGATCATCGAGGCGATCCGTGGGATGTAGGACGGAGGAGGCTGCATGGCTCTGCGTGAGGTCGTGGTCGTCGTCCAGAAGGGGGACCATTCGCTGGGCTATTACGATTTCGAGACGGGGCGTGAGCTGGACCGGGTCGGGGTCGATCCCTTCCCGCACGAGTTCGCCCTGAGTCCGGACGGCCGCGTGGCGTACCTGGCGGGGTTCGGCGTGGCGCTGGCCGAGCATCCCGGCGACGGCGGGAGCACCGTGTCCATCGTGGACGTTCCCGGACGCCGGCGGATCGGGACGGTACAATGCGGGGACTACCGGCGCCCCCACGATGTCGCCCTGGACGGCCGCGGCACACTGTACGTGGTCTGCGAGGGGTCGAGCCGCCTGCTGGTGGTCCGCGACCCGGCCTCGGGCCGGTTCGATCTGGCGCTGCCCACGCTGGGGCAGGGCTCGCACATGGTCACGGTGCTCCGGGACGGTTCGGTGGCCTTCTCCAGCAACATGGAGTCGGGCACAGTGACGGCGCTCTTCCCCGACGCGCCGGACCGCCCGGGGGTGGTGCTCGCGGTGGGGAAGCACGCCGAGGGATCGGTCCTCGATGCCGAGGAACGGCGCCTGTATGTCATGAATCGCGAAAGCGCCGAGATCACGATCATCGATGTGCGGCAGTTGCGGGTGCTCCGGTCGGTTTCCACGCCGCCCGGTCCGGTGCGGGTCTGTCGCGACGCCGAGCGGCTGCTGGTGGCCCTGTACCACGGCTGCGGCCTGTTGATGGTAGATCTGAACGATCCCGCCAAGCAGCAGGTGGTGCCCCTGCCGGCCAAGGCGATCTCGGTGGGGTACCACGCCCCCAGCCGCACCGCGCTCCTTAGCTGCCACGACCAGCGCGTGTACCTGGTGGATACCGTGGCGGGCGCCGTCATCCGCTCGATTTCGACCCGGAGCGATCCGGATCCCATGGCCGTGGTGTCCCTGGATATGTGACCCGTGAACTCAGGATATGTTTCCGCAACGATCAAGGAAGGGGAATCAACCATGAAGTCACGTCGAATCCTCAGGGTAGTGTGTGTGATGTTCGTGGCCGCGTTTCTCCTGTGCCAGCTCGGCTGGTCGGCAGCCGAGGCGCAGGTGATCCAGATGCGGGTGGCGCTGCACATCGATGAGAAGCACCCGGTGTACTTGGGGGCCAAGGAAATGGCGGCCAAGGTGGAGGAGCGCACCAAGGGGCAGGTGAAAATGACGCTCTATCCCAACAATGCCTTGGGGTCGCCGCCGGAGATGGCGGAGCAGGTCGCGCTGGGGACGCTTGACATGTCCCTCAATACCCAGGGGCAGCTCGAGAACCACGTCAAGGCGTCGGCTACTCCGCAGATCCCGTTTATCTTTGATGATTATGAGCACGCTCACCGGACGATGGATGGGCCGGCCATGCAGTGGTTCATGCCCCAGTTCGAAAAGGCGGGTCTCATCTATCTCGCCAACTGGGAATGGGGATTCCGGAACCTGACCAACAGCAAGCGGCCCGTGACGAAGCCCGAGGATCTCAAGGGACTGAAGATCCGGGTGCCCCCGGAATTCCACCTCCAGGCGCTGTTCGAGTCGCTGGGTGCGGTAGTGACGCAGATCGCCTGGCCGGAGGTCTACATGGCTCTGGCCCAGAACGTGGTGGATGGCCAGGAGAACCCACTGAACGCCATCTATTACGCCAAGTTCTACGAGGTGCAGAAGCATGTGGCCCTCACCCGGCACGCCTACTCCTGTCTGATCCCGGTGGTGAGCACCAAGACCTGGGCCAAGCTGAACGCGGAGCAGAAGCAGATTTTGAGAGAAGAGGCCAAGCGGTCCGGGGATTGGGTCCGCAAGGCACTGAACGATGAAGAGAGCGACCTGATCGGGAAATTCGAGAAGGCGGGCCTCCAGGTCACCCGGCCGGATCTCAAGCCGTTCCGGGCGGCCATCGGGTCGGCCAACGAGAAGATCTACAAGCGTTACGGCGAGGACAACGTCAAGACCTTCCTGAAGTTCGTCGAGGACGCCCGGAAGAAGTAAGCCGTTGTCAAAGAATAACTTGACAAGTTATTTCGTAACGGCTCCTAACCGGCGAGGACGGAGACTCAACCCATGATGACGGCCGCCATCTTCGCGGTGCTCTTCCTCTTCATCCTGCTGGGGCTGCCCATCGCCGTCTGCATGGGCTTCACCGCTGTGATCTTCTTCGTGGTGCTCGGGCAAGCCGACGTTCTGCTCATGCTCCCGGCCCGCATGTACTCGGGCACCACCAGCTTCACGCTGCTCGCGATCCCCTTCTTCATCCTGGCCGGCAACCTCATGAACACCGGCGGGATGACGCAGCGCCTCGTGCATTTCGCCCAGTGTCTGGTCGGGCATATCCGCGGGGGGCTGGGCCACGTGACCGTCGTCACCAACATGATCATGGCGGGAATGTCCGGGTCGGCGGTGGCGGATGCGACGGGGACCGGAGTCGTCCTGATCCCCGCCATGGAGAAGGCCGGCTATCCCCGGGCCTTCTCGGCGGCCCTGGTGGGGGCGGCGTCCACCATCGGCCCCATCATTCCGCCCAGCATTCCCTTCGTGATCTTCGGCAGCATCACCGGCACCTCGGTCGGCCGGCTGTTCCTGGGGGGATTCCTGCCCGGCGTCCTGATGGGGATCTTCCTGATGATCACGGTGGCCATCCTTTCCAAGCGGCGGGGATATCGCCGGGAGGAGCGGGCGAGCCGCCGGGAGCTGATGATCTCTGCGCTCCAGGCCACCCCGGCCTGGGGCGCCCCGATCATCATCATCGGGGGAATCCTGGCCGGCGTCTTCACACCGACAGAGGCCGCCGTGGCGGCCAGCCTCTACGCGCTGATCGTGGGCATGCTGGTTTATGGGGAGATCACGATAGCGGATCTCCCACGGATCCTCTGGGAGACGATCCAGAACACGATCCAGGTCATGTTCATCATCGCGGCGGCCGGCATCTTCGGGTTTCTCTTGATCCGGCAGCAGGTTCCCATGACGCTCGTCGAGGGGCTGATGAGCTTGACCACGACCCCCTGGGTCGTCCTCCTGGTCATCAACGTCATCCTGTTGATCCTGGGCTGCTTCATGGAGGCGATCGCCATCATGCTCCTCACCATCCCCGTCTTCATGCCGCTGATCGCGCGGGTGGGAGTGGACCCGGTCCACTTCGGCGTCCTGCTGACGCTGAACCTGATGATCGGCCTGCTCACGCCGCCCGTGGGGATGTGCTTGTACGCAGTGTCGAGCGTCAGCAAGGTCCCCCTGTGGCCGCTGGCGAAGGAGCTGTGGCCCTACATCGCGGCCCTGACGGTCTGCCTCGGCCTGGTGACGTATGTTCCCGGCCTGGTCCTCTGGATTCCGAACCTGGTCATGGGGGTGGCGCGATGACGCCTTCCGAGACGACTTCCGGCCGGTGGGCGGCGCTGGACCGCGGCCTGGCGGGTGCCATGCGCACCGCCTGTCTCGCCGCCTTCGTCGTCCTCATCGTGCTGGTGACCACGCTGATCCTGATCCGCTTCGTGCCGCTGTTTTCCCTGGGCTGGGCGGACGAGATCGTGGAGATGGCCTTCGCCTGGCTGACCTTTCTCGGGGCCGCGGCCCTGTGGCGGACTCGGTCGCATTTCCGGGTGGACCTGGTCCCGGGCATGCTCGCCGGCACCCGCATGGGGCAGGCGCTGGAGATTCTCCTGAGTCTCATGGCGCTGGCTTTCTTCCTGGTCTTCACGTACGAGGGGGCGGTGCTCACGCTGCGGACCGCCATGCCGTCCCCCATCCTGGCCTGGCCAAAGGCCCTCTGGTACATGATCATGCCGATCTCCGGCTTCATCATCATCGGCTACACGATGCGGGATCTCTGGCTGCTCTTCCGTGGGCAAACCGTTCTCGCGGGCGAGGCGGTCAAGGAGGGGCATTCGTGAGCCGAGGCCCGGAAGGGTCCGCGCGACCGCGCGGCGCAGGCATCTGCAACCCACAGACAGCGAGGTAATCCATGAGTCCGCAATCCAAGGAGCCCTGGCGCAGCACCCACTGGCACTGCAGCCCGCACAACTTTGACCCGAGCCTCCAGGTGCCGCTCCACCCCGTGGCCCTGCACGACATCACCGTGCGGGACGGGGAGGAGTGCGCCGACGTGGCCTTCACCGTCGACGACAAGGTGCGGATCGCCGAGGCGCTGGCGCTGGTCGGGATCAAGCGCATGGAGCTGTTCCTCACCGTGCCCGGCTGGCTGGAGGCCGTGCGGGCCATCCTGCGCCGCAAGCTCCCGCTCGACCTCTACGTCACCTGGCACCCCGGCCGCGTGGAGCGGGTGCTGGAGCTCGGCGTCCGGCACATCATGGTCTGGTACCGCATCGGCGAGGAGCACCAGCGCTACGACCTCCGCCGGTCGCGGAAAGAGCTGCTCGATCAGGCCGCCGCGCAGATCGCCGCCGCCCGCCAGGCCGGCTGCGTGGCCAACCTCTTCCTCGTGGAGGGCAGCCGGGCGACGCTGGAGCAGATCCAGGAGGCGGTCCTGGTCGGCAAGCAGGCCGGCGCCTCGGCCGTCACCGTGGTGGACAGCTACGGCGTGGCCCGGCCCGCGGCTGTCGGGTTCCTCGTCCGTCAGGTGCGGGAGTGGAGCGGCCTGGAGGTGGATGTCCACTGCCACAACGACTTCGGGCTGTCGACGGCCAACGTGCTGGCCGCCTACGAGGCCGGCGCCACCGGCCTGAACGTGGCGGTGAACGGCCTGGGGTACCGGGCGGGGAACGCAGCCCTGGACGAGGTGGCGCTGGCGCTGGAGGTCCTCTACGGTGTAGACACGGGGCTCCGCCTGGAGATGCTCCCGTGGCTGGGCAAGCTCGTCGAAGAGATCACGGGGATCCCCCTCGACTACTTCAAGCCGATCACCGGCAAGGGCGCCTTCAGCGTCGAGCAGTGGAAGACGGCGAGCGCCATGGAGACGGCCGGCGTCCGGCCGTACGCCTTCCCCTTCGAGCCCGAGCTGGTCGGCCGGACCCCCCGGGTCGTGGTCGGCAAGTGGAGCGACGTGGGGGCCGTGGCCAAGAAGCTCAGCGACTACGGCCTCACCGCCTCGCCGGAGGATCTGGGCCGCATCCTGCCGGAGTGCCAGCGCGCCGGGATCGCGCACCATCGCCCGCTGACTGACGACGAGTTCCTGGCCGTCGCCAGGGCGCACGGGGCCGTGCCGGCGGAGTAACAGGCTGCTCAAAAAGGCCCATCTGCTGCGTTGGCCCGCTTGGGCGCTCGTTGCGGCGTACCGGTAGTACGCCTCACTCGGCCCTGCGCGTGCCGCCTTGCATCTGGACCTTTTTGAGCAGCCTGCGCGAAAGCGGGATTTCCAGCAGCCTGCCGAAGGGTGGAATCTACAACGGAGGACGGTCATGGAGTTGAAAGATACGGTTGCCATCGTCACCGGCTGCACCGGCGGACTCGGACAGCGAATCTGCCGGGCCTTCGCCGAGAACGGCGTGCAGATCGCCGGGATCTACCAGCACTCTCGGGAGCAGGCGGAGGCTCTCGCCAAGGAATGGTCGGTGCTGGGGCCGCGCTGTGTCGCCATCCAGGCCGACGTGACGCTGCCCGAGGCGATCCAGGCCATGGTGGATCAGGTGATGGCGGCGTTCGGCCGGGTGGACATCCTGGTCAACAACGCCGCCTTCAATCAGACGGTGCCGTTCAAGGACCTGGACGGGCTGACGCTGGAGCTCTGGAACAAGATCCTGCTCGCCAACCTGACCTCGCCGCTCTTGTGCGTCAAGGCGGTGGCGGCGATCATGCGAAAGCAGGGGCGCGGCCGGATCGTGAACATCGGGTCCATCGCCGGCCTGGCTCCCTTGGGGAGCAGCATAGCCTACGCCGTCTCCAAGGCGGGCGTCATCCATCTGACCCGCTGCCTGGCGGTCGCCTTGGGGCCCGAGGTGGCCGTGAACGCGGTCGCTCCCGGCACGATGATGGGGACGCGAATGACCGCGAAGCTGGCCCCGGACCTGGTGGAGCGGACCACCAAGGCCGCCGCCCTGCAGAAGCCGGTGGAGCGGGACGACGTGGCCCGGCAGATCGTGGAGTTCTGTCGGAGCGACAGCACCACCGGCCAGGTGCTGGTCCTGGACTCCGGCGTGGTGTACCATTGACAGGATGGACATGAACCAGAATCCGAGAGAGACACCCGCGGCGTTTCCGCTGCTGCGGGTAGCGGGCAAGACCTATCGCGAGATCGGCGGCAAAATCGGCGCCGGTTTTTCCGACCGCATCCGCGGCGGGGTCGAGGCGCGCCGGGCATGGGTGGAGAAGCTCGAGGCGTTCGTCGCCGCCGACCGTCCCGCCCGTTACGACTGTTTTCTCGCCGCGGTCCGGGATGAGTTTCCTCACCTGATCGAGGAAATGCAGGGCTGCGCCGAGGGCGCGGGCGTGCCGTTTGACCGCATGTTCACCATCGCCCTCACCCCCGAGCTGGGCGCGATGATGCGGGCTGCGGAGACGGCCAAGGAATGCACGACCGTCGCTCTGGCCGCAGGCGACAAGCTCTGGATTGCGCACAACGAGGACGGCGCCAGCGCCTACCGCGAGTTCATGTACCTGCTCGACGTGAGCTGGCCGTCCGGCATGCGCTCCTGGTCGTTCTGCTACCCCGGCATTCTTCCCGGCAACGGGCCGTCGGTCAACTCGGCCGGGATGGCGCAAACGGTCAACTTCATCGCCGCGGCGGCGGTGCGGTCGGGCGTGCCGCGCTACGTCCTCGACCGCGCCGGCATCGAGGCGCGCTCGCTGGACGAGGCGCTGAAGATCGCCGCCCACCCGCGCCGGTCGTACTCGCAGCACCACATCTTCCTTTCGCGGGACGAGAAAAAGATGGTGTCGGTGGAAGTCGCCGCTGACCGCCAGTCGGTGGCCGAGATCGCGGGGGTTTACGTCCACGCCAACCACCTCATCCACGAACAGATGAAGGACCTGCCGCAGATCATCGGCCGGCCCGACACCTCGCGACCGCGGCAGGCGGTGGCGGACTCCTGGGCCGCGGCCGTCAAGGACCCGGCGGCCCTCCAGCCCGCCGACCTCCTCGGCCTGCTCCAGAGCCACCAGAACGCCCCGCTCTCCATCTGCCGCCATCCCGCGCCCGGCATCATCGGCTCGACGCTCGGCACGGCCGTCATCCGCGGCAACGAGCGCAGGGTGGACTTCTATGATTTGGAGCCGTGCGGAGGACGGGGGCGGGAGGTGGAGTGGCCGCAGGGCGAATAGTGAGGGGAAAGAACGAGATCAGCCCTTTTGCGTCAAGACCTCCACGCCGTCCGGCTTGCCGACGATCACCCGATGCGCCACCCCCAGGAAGAGACCGGTCCCGACGATGCCCGCGCGGCCGAGGAGCTTCGCCTCCAGGCCCGCCGGATTCGCGATCCCACCTTCGAATCGGCAGTGCAGGATGTAGTTTCCCTCATCCGTGACGAATGGCTTTCCGTCCGGCTCGACGCGGAGCGTCGGCGCACCGCCCAGCGACGCGATGAAGGCCAGGTGGCACTTCCAGCCGAAGGGCACCACCTCGACCGGGAGCGGCGCCTTGGTTCCCAGGCGGCTCACCAGCTTCGAGTCGTCCACCAGGATCACCACCTCACGCGCGGCCGTCGCCACGATCTTTTCCCAGAGCAGCGCACCGCCCAGCCCCTTGATGAGATCGAGATTGGGGTCCACTTCATCCGCCCCGTCCAGATTCAGATCCAGCGCCGGCCGCTCGTCCAGCGTGGCAAGGGGTACCCCTGATTCACGCGCCACGGCGGCGATGGCGCTGGAGGACGGAACCCCCACGATGTCCCGGAGCGTGCCCTCGCGAAGCTTCCTGCCGATCGCCTGCACCATCAGGGTAGACGTGGTGCCGCTCCCCAGGCCAAGCGCCATGCCCGACTGCACCAGACTCGCCCCCCGATCCGCCGCTGCCTGTTTCGGATTCACGGTCGTCGTCCTTTCAGAAATGATTCTCTACCCTTTGACCAGCCTCGACGCTCGCGCCGCCACATTCTCCGCGGTGAAGCCGAATTGCTCGAAAAGCACCTTGGCGGGCGCGGAGGCGCCGAACCGCTCCATGCCGACCACATCCCCGTCCAGTCCGACGTACTTGTGCCAGCCCAGGGGGCTCCCCGCTTCCACGGCCACGCGAGCCGTCACGGCGGGCGGCAGAACAGCGTCACGGTAGGCCTGCGGCTGTGCCTCGAACAGCTCCCAGGACGGCATGCTCACCACGCGGGCCATCACGCCTTTCTCCTGCAAGATCTTCTGCGCGCCGAGGGCCACCTCGACCTCGGATCCCGTGGCGATCAGGATCGCTTGGGGCTTTCCCGCCGCCTCGGCGAGGACGTAGGCTCCCCGCTCCACCCCCCCCGCGGGCTGCGCCCCGGCACGATCCAGGATCGGCAGGTTCTGGCGGGTCAGGATCAGACACGTGGGGCCGTGGTGCGTGAGCGCCGCCCGCCAGGCTTCGACCGTCTCCGTCGCGTCCGCCGGCCGGATCACGCGCAGCCCCGGGATGGTCCGCAGGGCCATCACGTGCTCCACGGGCTGGTGGGTGGGACCATCCTCCCCCAGACCGATGCTGTCGTGCGTGAAGATGAAGACGACCGGAATCCCCATCAGAGCCGCCAGGCGAATGGCCGGCCGCATGTAGTCGGAAAAGACCAGGAACGTCGCCGTGTAGGGGCGAAGCCCGCCGTGCAGCGCCATCCCGTTGGCGATGGCCCCCATGGCGTGCTCGCGCACCCCGAAGCGGAAATTCCGCCCGCCGGGGGCGCCCGCCTGGAACTCGCCGCCGGCCGGCACGTAGGTGTTGTTCGACGGGGCCAGGTCCGCCGACCCGCCGACAAGATTCGCCACCGGTCCGTACACCGCCTGGATGACCTTCCCCGACACGGCCCGCGTGGCCACGGCCGGATCGTCCGGCGTGTACCGCGGCAGCGCCGCGTCCCAGCCCTCCGGCAGCGCGCCGCTCATCCAGAGGCTCCAGCGGGCCGCCTCGGTCGGAAAGGCCGCCGCATACGCCTGCAGGCGCTGCCGCCACGCCGCCTCCCATCTCTCGCCGCGCTCCACCGCCTTGCGGAACTCCTGCCGCACCTCGTCCGGCACCAGGAACGCCGGCGACTCGGGCCAGCCGAGCCTCTGCTTGGTGATCGCAAGCTCGTCCTCGCCCAGCGGCTCGCCGTGGGCCTTGCTGGAATCCTGCCGGTTCGGACTCCCGAACCCGATGTGGGTCCGGCACATGACGAGGGAGGGCCGGGCGGTCTCCCGCTGCGCGGCGCGGATCGCCGTCTCCACCGCATCCAGATCGTTCCCGTCGGCCACCCGCTGCACCTGCCCGCCGTAGGCCTCGAAGCGCCGCCCGACGTCCTCGGTGAACGCCAGGTCCGTGCTCCCGTCGATCGTGATCTTGTTGTCGTCGTACAGATAGATCAGCTTGCCGAGCCCGAGATGACCGGCCAGCGAAGCGGCCTCGGAGGAGATCCCCTCCATCAGGTCGCCGTCGCCAACGATGCCATAGGTATAATGGTCCACGATCGCGTGGTCCGGCCGGTTGAACTGGGCGGCCAGCCAGCGCTCGGCGATGGCCATGCCGACCCCGTTGGCAAATCCCTGGCCCAGCGGACCCGTGGTGGTCTCGACGCCGGGTGTGTGGCCGAACTCGGGGTGGCCGGGCGTCCGGCTCCCCCATTGTCGAAACTGCCGGAGATCCTCCAGACTGAGGTCATAACCCGTCAGGTGCAGCAAGGCGTAGAGCAGCATCGAGCCGTGCCCCGCCGACAGGACGAAGCGATCCCGGTCCGGCCAGGCGGGATTCGCCGGATGGTGCCTGAGGATGCGGGTCCAGAGGACGTAGGCCATGGCCGCCGCCCCCATGGGCATCCCCGGATGACCGGACTTGGCCTTCTGGACCGCATCCGCCGCCAGCATGCGAATCGTGTTGATGCAGAGCTGATCCAGACGCTCAGGCTGTTTCGGTGCCGACATGGCAGGCCTCCCTTTCCACGGCTGGGGTTCGCGCGGGGCGCAGGGCCGCAGGGCCCTGCGGTGGGAGCCAGCCTACCACACAAGCGCTCTCGGTCCGCAACAAGAAAAACTCGCGGCGCACGGCGCGAGTTCGTGACGAACGGCCCCTTGTTCCGATATAATTCCCCCATTCTTCCTAGCCCCGCGAGGCCATGCGTCGGACCGCGCGGGTCCTCGTCACATGGGTGAAATGGCTACACGTCGCTTTGGCTGGTTCGCCTGGATTCTCGCCGGAGGCGTCCTCCTCGCCGGTGTCGCGCTCGCGTCCGCGCTCGCGCTCCGGGCCTACGCCCCCGCCCTCACCCGGGAGGGCCTCGAGCGCGAACTGACGGAGGCCCTGAGACGCCCGGTCCGGATCGAGGGCGTCGCGCTCTCCCTCTGGCGGGGCCGGGCCGTGATCCGCAACCTCAGGGTGGAGGCCGGGCCTCATGTCGCCGAGCCGCTCCTCCGGCTCGGCCGGCTGGAGCTTTCGGTCGGCATCAGCAGCCTCTGGAGGCGCGAGCTCGTCCTCTCGAAGATTCTGCTGCGGGACCTCGGCCTCAGCATCCCGTTCCCCGATTCTCCTCCCCTGTCGATCGACTTCCCAGAGACCGTCGCGATCGGTCCGGTCACCGCGCGGATCGGGACGATCGAGGTGGAGCAGGCCCGCGTGACCTACCGGGATCCCAAGTCGGGTCTCACCCTGGAGGTCCAGAACCTGCGTGGCGTGGGGCGCCTGATCCGCCGGGGAGTCGACGCTACGCTTCACCTCGACACCTTCATCCTGCAGGCGGGCGGCGTGCGAGAGGTCGTCACGGACGTGGACGGGGCGGGATGGATCCACGACGACTCGCTGTCCCTGCGCACGCTCACCGGTCGGTGGCTGGACCGACCCGTCCAGTTGACGGGAGAGGTCCGGCGGCCGGTCGACACCCCGGAGCTTGCCCTGCGGGTGCGGGGCGAGTTCGACCTCGCCAAGCTGTCCCAGCGCTTCAAGAGCCCCGCGCCCTTCGCGGGCGTGGCAACCGTGGACGGAACGCTCCAGGGCCGCCCGGACGCCCTGGAAGCCTCGGGGCGCGTCACGACCGCCACGCTTCGCGCAGGCCCCGTTCAGGCCCGCGACGTCGCCGTCCGCGGCCGCTGGAGCCGGGGGACCCTCGACCTCTCCGAGGTCACGGCGCATCTCTTCAACGGCACCCTGCGCGGCTCCGTCGCGACGAGGCCCGACCACCTCGAGGCGACCCGCATCGCCTTCAGTCTGGAGCACGCCTCGCTGGTCGCGCTGGATGCCCTCGCGCCCACGCCCATCGGCCTTGGCGGCGACCTCGACTTCGAGGGCGATTTCGCCGGGGATCCGCGCCGGCCCGTGGAAGCAGGCGGACGATTCCGCCTGGCCGCCAGGCGCCTCACCCTGCCGGGAGATCTCCACCGCATCGGCCCCGGCACCCTCAGCGCCACAGGAGTGCTTCGAAGCGCCGTGGCAGAGCTCGCCGATGTCAGCGGACGCTGGGCCGGGATGGAGGTGGAGGCCTCGGGGCGGCTCTCCCGAGAGGGGCCCGCCGGCCTGCGCTTCCGCCTCGGCGCCGACCTGGGCGCCTTGGCCTCCCTCTGGGACATCCGACACACCCTCGGACAGGCGAGTCTTGCGGGGGAAGTGAACGGCCGCTGGGACGACCCCGAGATCGCCGCCAAGGTGCGCGCCCCCTCGATCACCGTGGCCGGCGTTGCGATCGAGGCGATCGAGGCGTCGCTCCGGTTCCAGGGCAAGACGCTCCGCGTGGACTCGGTCGCGGCCGCTCTGGGGCAAAGTCGCGCCATCGCTTCCGGCAGCCTCACCTGGGACGGCCCCGGCGACCCCGCCAAGACGGGAGGGGAACGGCCTCTCCGGTTCCGGGCCGACCTCCGCGCCCCGGTGCTGCGCTGGGAGGATCTCGACCGCTGGCTGCCGCCGGCCTGGCAGGGGTCGGGCCGGCTCGTCCTTTCCGGCCGCCTGGAGGGCACTCCGGCCGCCTGGCGCGGCTCCGGCTCGGTCGAGGCCGCCGGCCTCACGGCGGGATCCGGGATCCCGATCCGAGATCTCCAGGGCGCCTTCAGCGTGACCCAAGACCGGATCGACGTGTCCCGCCTGCAGGCGGACGTGGTCGGGATCCCCTGCCGCGGTGCGGGCGGCTGGGCGTGGAGTGGAAGCGGCCAGGCCACGGCCGAGCTGGGCCCCGCTGATCTCGCCCGCATCCCGGACCTTCCCCCGGAGGCGGCGCTCCGCGGCACGGTCCGGGCGCGCGTCCAGGCGTCCATCCGCCAAGGGGTCGCCGAGGTATCCGGCACCGCGGCGGCGGAGCGGGTCGCGACCCGCGGCGTCTCCCTGGGCGACGGGTCGGCGCAGTTCGCGCTGCGCGGCGGCGAGGTGCGCGCGGAGGCGGCCTTCCCCGAGATGCACCTCTCCGCCACGGCGCGAGGACGGCTCGATCGGAAGGACCCCCTCGCGGTGCGGATCGAGGCGCGTGATCTCGCCCTGGGCCCCATCCTGCGCGGGATCGATCAGGTGAAGGATAGCGGCCTCGACGGCACGGTGACCGCCCTCGCCGAGTTCCTGATCCCGGCCTCCCAGCCGTCCGCCGCCCGAGGCACGTTGACCTTGGATCCGGTACGACTCACCCTCGTCGGCGAGGAGTGGACGAACCGCGGCCCCGTATCGCTGCGATGGGAGCCGACCGGGCTCCAGGTAGAACGACTGACCCTGGCCAGCCGTCTCGGAAGGCTGCAAGCCTCCGGCCGGCTGGAGCCCCACGGACCCCTCGGCCTGCAGGTGGACGGACAGTTCCCTCTCGGGACGCTCGCGGCGTTCCGCCCCGAGATCCGGGAAGCCGGGGGAACCCTGACCGTCACGGGGCAGGTGGCAGGAACCGCGTCCGCGCCCCGCTTCGCGGGCGAGGCGACCGTCCGGAACGGGACCCTCCAGCTGCGCGAGCGGCCCGAGACGCTCCGGGAGGTCGAGGCGCGGGTCGTGCTGTCGTCGGAGGGCCTCCGGCTGACCGAGGCGACGGGCTCGCTGGGCCGGGGCCGGATCCGTGCCAGCGGCGACCTGACCCTGGAAGGATGGCGGCTCGGGGCGTACCGGTTTTCCCTCACCGGCCAGAATGTATCGCTCACGCCCGTCGAGGGGTTGCAGACGACCTGGGACTGCAATCTCGAGCTGGTGGGCCGGGGAACCAAGGCCCAGCTCCGGGGAGAGGGCCGCCTCCTGCAGGGAATCGCCTCCGGTCGCTTCTCCCTGCTCTCGCTGCTCCTCAGCCATGGACCCGAGAAGGCCGTCGAGGCGTCCGGCGCCATTCCGCTCCGCATCCTGCTCAAGCTGGGCAACAACCTGCGGGTGAACATGAACCTGGCCCGGCTCCAGGCGGGGGGCACGCTCAGCCTGGAGGGGACGACCGCCGAGCCGGTCCTCCTGGGTGCCCTGGAGACGCAGGAGGGCCGCATCACCTTCCGGAACCAGCGCTGGAATCTCGTCTCGGGCGCGGCCCGCTTCATGGACCCGCGTCATACCGAGATGATCCTGGACGTCACCGGGCAGAGCCGGATCAAGGACTACGACGTGACCCTCCGTCTCGCCGGCCGCCCGGACGAGCTCAGCGTCTGCGGATCTCCTGGGCCTTACGATGGGCGGTCTCGGACCTGATCAGATCAGTATGGAGAAGACCGACACGAACCAGCAGATCGTTCACGTGGGGGGGCAATTGACCGAGGACGTCCGGATGCTCTACTCGCAGAGCATCTCGGGGACCGCGAAACGCATGCTCCGGGTCGAGTATCAGATGGTCGGCCCGCTGCTCCTGGCGGGTGAGCAGACCTTCCCGGGGGGCGTTGGGGGCGATCTCGTGCTGAGGTTGCGATTCCGATGAGATCGCCCATCCTGCATCTCGCGGCCGCGGCCGCATTCGCCCTCCTCGCAGCCGCGGCCTCCCCCGCCTTCGGCGACCCGCCGGAGATCGTGAAGGGCGTGGACCTTGTCTCCGCCCAGGAACTTCCCACGGAGCTGGTACGGGCTGCCATCGGCGGGCTGACTGATCGGCCCCGCTCGCGCAGGGCGATCCGGGAGAGTCTGGAACGCCTCTGGTCCCTCGGCCTCTTCTCGGAGGCATGGGTGGACGAGGTACAGGAGCCGGACGGCGTCCGGCTGCGCTTCCATTTCACCCGGCGCCTCCAGATCCGGCGGATCG
>JAPLLC010000137.1 GCA_026387775.1 Candidatus Methylomirabilota bacterium
GCTCTACCTGCACGCCATCCGGACCAACGTTCAGGGCTTCCTGCCCGGCTCCAATCTTCAACTGACCGAGCTCTACACCGTGGGCAAGAAATAGAACTTCCCCCAGGGGCTCGCCCGCACTGCGCGAGCCCCTGGGGGAAGAATGACCGATGAACCAAATCCCAATGACCAGTGGTCGGAGAAAGCGCTGTGGGATCAGAGCTTGAAGGCGTCCGCGTTCTCATTGGTCATTTCTCATTGGTCATTCGCCATTAGCTCGGAGGGCTCGTGGGTCGATATCTCCTCCGCCGGTTGATGATGATGACCATCACACTCCTCGGGATCATGGTCCTGACGTTCTTCGTCTCCCTGGTGATCCCGATGGATCCCCTGGCGGCGCTGGCCGGCCCCCAGGCCCCGCAGGAGACGGTGGAGCGGTTACGGATCCTCTACGGCTTCGACCAGCCGCTCTACGTTCAGTTCGGGCGCTATGTCTCCCGCCTGGCCCACGGCGACCTCGGCGTGTCGTTCCAGACCAGCCGGCCGGTCTTCCAGGACATCCTGAAGTATTTTCCGGCCACACTGGAGCTGGCCACCTTCGCCATCCTGGTCGCGGTGGCGCTGGGGATCCCGCTGGGCGTGCTTTCGGCCGTGTACCGGAACTCTCTTCTGGACCAGTTCTGCCGGCTGCTCAGCCTGATCGGGGTGTCCACCCCCGTCTTCTGGCTGGGCCTGGTCCTGCTTCTGATCTTCTATTTCAAGCTGGGCTGGTTCCCCGAGCCGGGGCGTCTGGACATCATGCTCCTCGAGCCCTCCCGGATCACGGGGGTCCTCCTGATCGACAGCGCCCTGGCGCGGGACTGGGAGGTCTTCTGGAGCGCCCTCAAGCACCTGGTCCTGCCGGCGTCGGTCCTGGGTTTCACGGGCATGGCGGGCATCGCGCGCATCACCCGCTCCAGCATGCTGGAGGTCCTGTCGCAGGAGTACGTCAAGACGGCCCGGATCAAGGGACTGGGCGAGTTCCTGGTGATCACCCGCCACGCGCTCCGGAACGCCCTGGTCCCGACCGTCACGGTCATCGGCCTCACCTACGGGGGCCTCCTGGAGGGCTCGGTCCTCACCGAGACCATCTTCTCCTGGCCGGGCCTGGGCCGCTACATGGCCAACGCCTTTCTCACACTCGACCTCAACACGATCGTGGGCGGCACCATGCTGGTGGCGTTCACGTTCTGCGTCGTGAACCTCCTGGTGGATCTGCTCTACGCCTTCCTCAACCCCAAGATCACCTACGCGGCGTCATGACCATCCAGCCCGCGCCGCCCACCCTGGACCTGACCGAGGCCCGCCGCCGCCGCGCCGAGGCGCGCTGGCGCTACTCGATGGACACCTACGTCCTCTGGCGCCGGAACCGGCTCATGGTCCTGGGGACCGCGATCATCTCCGGCCTGCTCTTGGTGGCCGCGCTCGCGCCGCTGCTTGCCACGCACAACCCCTACGAGCAGATCCTGAACGACCGGCTGCTCGCCCCGTCGATGACGCACTGGTTCGGGACCGACAGTCTGGGCAGGGACATTTACTCCCGTGTGGTCTACGGGTCCCGGGTGACGCTGACCATCGCCCTCCTGGTGGCGGCCATCAGCACGCCGCTGGGCATGCTGATGGGGATCGTCGCCGGCTACCTGGGCGGGATGGTGGACGAGATCCTGATGCGGCTGGCCGACGTGTTTCTGGCCTTCCCTCGGCTCATCCTGGCCATCGCCTTCGCCGCTGCGCTGGGACCCGGCGTGGAGAACGCCATCATCGCCATCGCCATCGCCCACTGGCCCTCCTACGCCCGGCTGGCCCGCGCCGAGACGCTGAACGTGAAAAACAACGACTACATCCAGGCCATGCGGGTGCTGGGCGCCGGCAAGGCGCGGATCATGGCCGGCCACATCCTGCCGCTCACCCTCTCTTCCATCATCGTGCGGATGAGCCTGGACATGGGGACCATCATCCTCACGGCTGCCGGGTTGGGCTTCCTGGGCCTGGGCGCCCAACCCCCCATGCCCGAATGGGGCCTGATGGTGAGCGACGGCCGGCAGTTCCTGGTGGATCAGTGGTGGGTCTCCACCCTGCCCGGTCTGGCCATCCTGGTGGTCGTGATGGGCTTCAACCTGCTGGGCGACGGCATCCGGGACGTACTGGATCCCCGGCAGCGGCAAGCGTAGCAGGCTGTTGAAAATGGCCCATCTGCAGCGTTGGCTTGCTCGGGTGCTCGTTGCGGCGTACCCAGTGTACGCCTCACTCGACCCCGGGTACCCATCCAAAGGATGGGTGCCGCCGCCTTGCATCTGAGCCATTTTGAACAGCCTGGGAGAGAAGCGATTCATCAGTATCCTGGCGGAGCATGAACGTGACTGACGATCTCTTGCTGGATGTCCAGGACCTCAGGGTCGAGTTTCCGACCCTGCGCGGCACGATCCACGCACTCCAGGGGGTGACGTTCGGGCTTCACCGGTGCGAGACGCTGGGCCTGGCCGGCGAGACGGGCTGCGGCAAGTCGGTCACCGCCCTGGCCATCCTGCGGCTTGTGAGCCACCCCGGCCGCATCAGCCGGGGCAAGATCCTCTTCGAGGGCCGAGACCTCCTCGCCGTCAGCGAGGCGGAGATGCGGGATCTGCGGGGCAGTCAGATCTCGATGATCCTGCAAGAGCCCAAGATGTCCCTGAACCCGGTCATCCGGGTGGGCGCGCAGGTGGCCGAGACGTTGCTGGTCCACGACAAGACGCTCTCCCGGCGCGCGGCGGCCGAGCGGGCGGTCGAGATGCTGGCCACGCTGGGCATCCCGGACCCGCGGCGAGTGGCGCGGCGATATCCCCACGAGCTCTCCGGGGGCATGGCCCAGCGCGTCATGATTGCCATGATGCTGGTGACCCGGCCGAAGCTTTTGATCGCCGACGAGCCCACCTCGGCCCTGGACGTGACGATCCAGGCGCAGATCCTGGAGCTGATGAAAGCGCTGAAGCGGGAGATCCGGACCGCCCTGCTACTCATCACGCACGACCTGGGGGTCATGGCCGAGACCTGCGACCGGGTGGCCGTCATGTACGCGGGGAGCGTGGTGGAGCAGGGGCCGGTACGGACCGTGCTCAAGCGCCCCCAGCACCCGTACACGCAGGGGCTCCTCAAGACGATCCCGAACGATGTGGCCCCGGACCAGCCGTTGTTCTCGATCCGGGGGCAGGTGCCGAGCTTGCTTCAGCCCTCCATCGGCTGCGCCTTCGCACCGCGCTGCGAGCGGGCGATGCCGGAGTGCGCAGCGAAGGTGCCGCCGCAGTACGGGCTGGAGGCCGACCACCACGTCGCCTGCTTTCTGCATGCGCCGGGGGCGTAGAGCCGAGAGCTGAGAGCCGAGAGCTGAGAGCCGAGAGTGGAGAGCCGAGGACCACGAGCCACGAGTTGAGAGTTGAGAGCCGAGAGTGGAGAGCCGAGGACCAGAGTTGAGAGCCGAGAGTGGAGAGCCGAGGACCACGAGCCACGAGTTGAGAGTTGAGAGCCGAGAGTGGAGAGCCGAGGACCACGAGCCACGAGTTGAGAGTTGAGAGCCGAGATCTGAGAGCCGAGGAGCCGAGCTGAGAGCCGCGAGTCGAGAGCGGAGTCTGGGGTTTATCAGTCCCGGCGTCTGTGGGTTAGAGGATATGTCCAGTAACGGCGACAAACCACTTCTCGAGATTCGCGACCTCAAGGTGCACTTCGCCCTGAATGAGGGGATGCTCCAAAGAGGCCGCGCCGTCGTCCAGGCGGTGAACGGGGTCTCGCTCACGCTCCAGCGGGGCGAGGTCTTCGGCCTGGTCGGGGAGTCGGGCTGCGGCAAGACCACCCTGGGGCGGGCCGTGGTGGGCCTGGCGCCGGTCCTCTCCGGGGAGATCCGGTTCGCGGGCGAGAGCGTCATCGGGCTCACCGGCCGCGCCGCCAAGGAGCGGGCCCGGCGCATCCAGCTCATCTTCCAGGATCCTTACTCCTCGCTTCATCCCAGGAAGACCGTCCGCGACCTCGTGGGCGTGGGACTCATGCTCCATGGCCTGGCCAAGGGCTACGAGATCGACGAGCGCGTCCTGACGGTCCTGGAGGGGGTCGGGTTGGGCCTGGACCACCTGTACCGGTATGCCCACGAGTTCTCAGGCGGCCAGCGCCAGCGCATCGCGCTGGCCCGCGCCCTCATCCTCAAGCCCGAGCTGCTCATCCTGGACGAGCCCACCTCGGCCCTGGACGTGTCGGTACAGGCGCAGACCCTGAACCTCCTCAAAGAGCTCAGGCTGCAGTTCGATCTGACCTACCTGTTCATCTCCCACAACCTGGGGGTGGTCCGCTACATGAGCCGGCGCATCGGCGTGATGTACCTGGGCCACATCGTCGAGATGGGAGCCACCGAGGAGCTGTTCCGCCGGCCCCAGCACCCCTACACGCGGGTGCTGCTCTCGGCGCTGCCCTCGCTGGACCCGGACGCCCCCTCCACGCGCCAGGTCCTCACCGGCGAGGTGCCCACGCCCATCAACCCGCCGCCGGGTTGTCCCTTCGCCCCGCGCTGCCCCGACGCGCAGGAGGTCTGCGCCCGCGAGAAACCGGTCCTGCTGCCGCGGGGAACCGATCAGTCGCACGTCTGCGCGTGTCACTTCCCGCGTGTGGGGAATAACCAATGAAAAACGGACAATGCAAAGCTGACAACCGGCCAGTGCCGGACTTGACCGGTTCTGCATTGTCCGTTTTCAAATTTTCATTCCCGGGAGGGCATGATGGCTATCGTGGTTGATGCGCATTCGGACCTGTTGAGCGACATCCTGGGACGGCGCGCCGCCGGCCAGACGAAGGTTCTGGAGTCCGTCTGGCTGCCCGCCATGGCGGCGGGTGGGATCGATGTGCGGGTCGCGGCGATCTATAACGGGCCAGCATACCTTCCGGAGCTGGCGCTGCGGCGAGCCCTGGACGAGGTGGCGGGCTTCCTGGACGAGGTCGACGCGACGCCCGGTGCGGCGCTCTGCACCACCCATGACGGCATCCTGCGCGCCGCGGCCGCGGGCAAGCGAAGCTTCATCCTGGGGATGGAGGGGGTGGAGCCTCTGGGGTCGGACCTCAACCTCTTGCGGGTCTTCTACGCGCTCGGCGTCCGGGTGCTGGGGATCACACATGCGCTCAGGAACTATGCCGCGGACGGCGCGTTCTTCGAGCCGAAACGGACCGGTCTGGTGGGGGGACTGAGCGACTTCGGCGTGGCACTGGTCGAGAAGGCCCAGGCCATGGGGATGCTCCTCGATGTCTCGCATCTCAACGATCCGGGCTTCTGGGACGTGGTCAAGCTCTCCACGGCCCCGATCATCGCCTCGCACTCCAACTGCCGCGCTCTGGCGGGCCACCCGCGCAACCTGACCGACGAGCAGATCAAGGCCGTGGCGGACACCGGCGGGGTCATCGGCATCAACTCGATCGCCCGGTTCGTGGAGCCGCCGGACCTGCCGCACCTCATCGACCACGTGGATCGGCTGGTCAAGATCGCCGGCAGAGAGCACGTCGGGCTCGGGCTGGACTTCTGCTACTATCTCCTAGAGCACAAGAGTCCGATGGAGCGGTCCGGGATGCGCCCCGGCGCCTACCTGTCCGTTGACGGCCTGGGCGGCGATCATGATGTCCCCAAGATCCCTGTTCTCCTGGCCGAGCGGGGCTACTCACCCGATACCATCGATCTAATCATGGGCGGGAATTTCTTGCGGGTATTCAAGACGGTCCTGAAGCCCTAACAGGCTGCTGAAAAAGGCCCATCTGCTGCGTTGGCACGCTCGGGCACTCGCTGCGGCGTACATGGAGTACGCCTCTCTCGGCCCTTCTCGCGCCGCCTTGCATCTGGACCTTTTTGAGCAGCCTGGGTGTAAACGGGTGTTTCAGCAGCCTGCCAAAAAGAGAAGGGTAGCAGGGCAGCTTCGACGCGCCGGCCCCGCGCAGGAAGTCGGCATTGCGGGGAGGCCGACCAATCGGCTACAATCCACAAGCTACCGGTGCTCGGGAGAGGCCGGTTCGGGTGTCGCGTCTGTCGGGCACGGGATCCAAGCGACTTGGCAGTTGTAACCGGCTGCACTGAGGTGGGTTCTATCAAGTGGCCCACAAGCTCCTCATCGTTCATCCATCGCACTACCGCTCCAAGATAGACCGGACCATCTACCGGGTGTCCCGCCGGCCCGTGGTGCCCCTGACGCTGCCGTACCTGGCGGCCCTGACCCCACGGGACTGGCAGGTCAGGCTGGTCGACGAGCAGTTGCAGGGCATCGATTTTGACTCCCCCGCCGACCTGGTGGCCATCACCGCCTGGACGTTGAACGCGCTCCGCGCCTACGATGTGGCGAAGGCATTTCGCAAGCGCGGCCGGCCGGTCATCATGGGCGGTCCGCATGTCTATTTCTACCCCGAGGAGGCGGGAGAGCATTGCGACGCGGTGGGCATCGGCGAGGGGGAGGTTCTCTGGTCTCGGATGCTCGCAGACGCCGCCGCCGGGCGGCTGCGATGCGTCTACCGGGCGGGGCCGCTGCAAGACCTGGCCGGGCTGCCGATGCCCCGCTATGACCTGCTGGAGCTCAGCCGGTACGGCCCGTTCAAGACCTTCTCGGCCCTGTCCTCGCGCGGGTGTCCGTTCCGGTGCGACTTCTGTTCCGAGCGGCTGTACCTGGGCGGCGGCTACCGCTGCCGGCCCGTGGCGGAGGTCGTGGACGAGGTCACGCGGTGCCGCTCGCGGAACATCTTCTTCGGGGACAGCAACTTCGGGGGCAAGCGCTCCCACGCGATGGAGCTGATGGAGGCGCTGATCCCGCTGAAACTGCGCTGGTCGGCCCTCTGGTCTGCGTATCTCTGCAACGACAAGGAGTTCATGGACCTGGCCCGGCGAAGCGGCCTGCTGCACGTCAATATCGGCGCCGAGAGCATCGACCCCCATACCCTGGAGGGGATGAACAAGCGGTTCAACAAGGTGCACGCGTACACGGAGATGCTCGACAACCTGCGCAGACGCGGGATCAGCTACTCCCTGAATTTCATCTTCGGCTGGGACGGGGAGACCGAAGAGGTGTTCCGCTCCACGCTGGATTTCCTCCACGAGCAGAAGGTGCCGGTCGCCTACTTCAACATCCTCACGCCCGACAAGGGGGCGCCCCTCTACGATCGCATGAAGAGCGCGCGCCGGATTCTCAACGAGCAGGAGATCGGGCGATGGCCGGGTCAGGTCTGCCACATCAAGCCGGCCTACTGCACCCCGGAGGAGATGGAGCAGCGCGTGCGGGAGATGTACCGCGAGTTCTACGGCCTGTGCTCCATCTTCCGTCGGCTGCCGCTCCCGCTCACGAAAGCGAACGCCGCGTCCTGGTTCATCAACCTGTCGCAGCGGAAAATGGCTCGGGCCAAGCACGACGACAACAACTTCGACGGCTACTGATCGGGGAGCTCCCCGCCACGCGCGGGCGGATGTGCCGCCTCGCGTTTCCCTGCCGCCGCTCGCACCTCATCAGATTGGAGGTCCCGCATGGCATCCGTAGAATCCGTACGTCTCTTCCAGTCAAAGCGGCTGGAGACATTCATTGCGAGTGTTCTGGCGGCCCTGGGACTTCCGGAACAGGATGCGGCGGTCTGCGCCGCCCGCATGACGGAGGCGGACCTCCGCGGCGTGGACACGCACGGCATCTTCCGGCTTTCGCAGTATTGCCAGCGCATTCGCGCCGGCGGAATCAACCTTCGTCCGGATGTCCGTCCCGTGCGGGAGAACGCGGTGACCGCGCTGGTGGACGGGGATAATGGAATGGGTCAGGTGGTGATGACCTATGCCACCCGGTTGGCGATCCGGAAAGCCTCGGAGGCCGGGCTCGCGTGGGTGGGGACCTTCAACGGGAATCACGCCGGGGCCGCGGCCGTCTACTCGACGATGCCGATAGCCCATGAGATGATCGGCATGTACATGACCGTGGCGAACGGCAATCACATGCCCCCGTGGGGCGGCGTCGAGCGGATTCTCGGCACGAATCCGATCTCGGTGGCCATTCCGACTGGAAATGAACCCCCCATCGCCCTGGACATCGCGTCGACGGTGGTCGCGCAGGGGAAAGTGAAACTGGCGGCCCAGAAAGGGGAGTCGATGCCTGTCGGGTGGATGATAGACCGGAAGGGGCAGCCCCTCACCGACCCCAAGCGCGCCGCTGAAGGGTTTCTGCTTCCGATCGGGGGATACAAGGGATACGGGTTGAACGTGGTGATCGGCATGCTTGCCGGTGTGCTCAACGGAGCGGCCTTCGGCAGGAACGTCGTCGACTTCAACAAGGACTTCGTGACGAAGAACAACAGCGGACACATGATCCTTGCGATGCGGGTGGATAATTTCCAGCCCGCCGACACCTTCAAGAGAGAGATGGACGCTGTGATCCGTGAGATCCGGGAGTCGGAGCGCATGGAAGGCGTGGATCGCATCTGGCTGCCGGGAGAGATGGAGTACCACACAATTCGCGAGCGGCTGAAGAGCGGCATCCCGCTTCCCCCGGCCGTGGTCGATGAGCTCAAACATCTGGCCGGCGCGCTGAACCTGTCGGATCGCTTGGATTAGCAGCCTGCGAAAGCGCCAGGCTCACTCGCGCTGCCGCGCGGTGAGGATCTCCAGGAGTCTTCCGGCCCCCAGCGTCCAGGGCGGGATGCGGTCGGTGTGGTTCACGCGGTTGATCAGACTTCCGAGTTGGGGGCTCGAAATGGTCACGAGGTCCCCGATATGGTGCGTGAATCCCTTGCCCGGCCCCTCCCGGTCCTCTGACGGAGCGATGCTGGTCCCGGTGAAAAGCAGGACGCCGTCGGGGTACTGATTGTGCGGGCCGACGGTTTGCGCGGCGAGATCCAGCACGTCGCGGCTGATGCCGGCCATGGAATGGGTGCCGGTCAGTGCAAAACCGTCGTCCCCCTCGATCGTCATGCGCAGGATCATGCGGCGGACATCATCGAGTGTGAAGGTGGCGTCGAAGAGGCGGATGAAGGGGCCCACGGCGCAGGAGGCGCGATTGTCCTTGGCGCGGCAGGCGAGGAGGGTGCTGCGCCCGACCATGTCGCGGATGTTCACGTCGTTCCCGATCGTCGCGCCGACGATGCGGCCCCGCGAGTTGATCGCCAGGACCACCTCGGGCTCCGGGTTGTTCCAGGTGGAGGTCGGGAGGATGCCGACTTCGTCCCCGGTTCCCACGGTGGACATGGGCTGGGTCTTGGTGAAGATCTCCGCATCCGGCCCGATCCCGACCTCCATGAAAGGAGACCAGAGGCTGCGGGAGACGAGCACCTCTTTCACCCTGGCCGCCTCGGGCGAGCCGGGCCTGACGCGGGACAGGCTCTCGCCAACCTCCGCCTCCAGGGTGGTCCGCGTCGAGAGCGCGGCGCCCGGATCCCCCGTGGCCAGACTCTCGACGACCCGCTCCAGCATGCTCTTCAGAAAGGTCACACCGCACGCCTTGACGGCCTGAAGGTCTGCGGGCCCCAGCAACCAGGGCCGGTCCGGGGCACGCCGATCGAACGGCGTGTTCTCCAGGAGCGTCGTCACATCCCCCAGCCGTTCGCCCGTGCAACGCCTGGCCACCTCGACGGGATCGGTGAGCTCGAGCAGCGCCGAGATCGTCGGCGCAGCCGGGGCGAGGGAGAAGACACCGTCGGGAGCCACCAGCACCGGCGTCGGTCCGGGAATTCCTCCCGCCGTCCACGCGCGGCCGATGAAGGTTCCGACGAGCCCCTCGGCTGGCAGGGTGTTCTCACGGGTAAGGCGCAGATCCGGCATCGGGATCCTCCGGCAGACGGGTTGAGAGACGTCGAGATCCGGCAGGTCGGAGACATCCTACCACAGCCCACAACATCGAAGAAGCGGCCTCCCGCGGTTCGCCGGTCTGCCGGCGCGGTTTGAGCTTGACCCTGCGTCCGGTCGGGCGATAGCGTGGGGTCCATGAGAGCGGCTGTGCACGGAGAATCCACACACACGGGAGATGCGGGCATGCGACTCACGGGCAAGGCGGCGATCGTGACGGGGGCGGGGCGGGGGATCGGGCGGGCCATCGCTTTGGCACTCGCCCGGGAGGGGTGCGCGGTGACCCTGGCCTCCCGGACGCGGGCGGAGCTGGAGGCGGTGGCGGCCGAAGTGGTCGGCCTGGGAGCTCGAGCCTTGCCGTTCACGGCGGATGTGTCCGCCGAGGCAGAGGCGGCCCGGCTGGCGGAAGAGACGCTCCGGGCCTTCGGCCGCGTGGACATCCTGGTGAACAACGCCGGGGTCAGCATCCCCTTCCGCGATGTCGTCGACCTCCCGCTCGTCGACTGGGAGCGGATCTTGCGGGTGAACCTCACGGGGGCATTCCTCTGCGCACGAGCCGTGCTGCCCGCCATGATCCGACAACGGTCGGGCAAGATCGTGAACCTGGGGTCGCTGAGTAGCTTCGTGGGGTTCGCCGGCAACAGCGCCTACAGCGCCTCCAAGGCCGGAATCGTGATGTTCACCAAGTGCCTGGCTGCCGAGGTGAAGGCATACGGGATCGACGTCAACGCCGTCTGTCCCAGCGGCACCGACACGCGGCTGCTGGACGAGATCGGTC
>JAPLLC010000129.1 GCA_026387775.1 Candidatus Methylomirabilota bacterium
GCGCCAGCCTGGCCGGGCCCGTCGGCGTACGACGCGCCCGCGCCGCGACCCAGGTCCGGGCAAAGTCGGCATCGTCCAGGTAGCGGGAGGCCGTCAGGCGGGCGAGCACCGCCGCAATCTCTTCCCCTCCGTACCCGCGACGCGCCAGGGAACGCCGGACCTCCTCGGCACTCCGCGCCTGGAGCGCCAGCTGCTTGAGGGCCACCCCCCAGGGGTCCGGCCGGTCGGGAGGCTCTCCGGTCGATCCTGCCTTTGTCCGGCCCACCCGGTATCCCTCGCCTCAGAATCGCGTCGTCCCCGGCCCCGATTTCTGGCCCTCCTCCGGCGTCATGGAGCCGCCCCACGTCGAATCCCCCGTGGACTCGACCCCCCGCACCCGCAGCGCGAAATCGTCGGGGTTGCTGCACCAGCGGAGCGCCTCCTCGTACGTGATGAGGCCCCGGTTGTAGAGCGTCATGAGGGACTGGTCGAAGGTCTGCATCCCATACTGGCTGCCGCCTGCGGCAATCACGTCGGGCAATTTCCGGGTCTTGTCGGAATCCACGATCGACTCCCGCACCGTGGCGGTGGCGACGCAGACCTCGACCGCCGGCACGCGCCCCTTGCCGTCCGCCCGGGGAATCAGGCGCTGGGAGACGATCCCGCGCAGCACCGAGGCCAGCTGGAGTCGGACCTGTTTCTGCTGGTAGGGGGGAAAGACCGAGACGATGCGGTTGATCGTCTCCGTGGTGTCCAGCGTGTGCAGGGTGCTCATGACCAGGTGGCCCGTCTCCGCCGCGAGCAGGGCCGTCTGGATCGTCTCGAAGTCCCGCATCTCCCCCACCAGGATCACGTCCGGGTCCTGGCGCAGGGCGCTCCGGATCGCCTCGCTGAAGCCGGGCGCGTCCACGCCGATCTCCCGCTGGTTCACCAGGCATTTCTTGTCTCGGTGGAGAAACTCGATCGGGTCTTCGATGGTCAGGATGTGGCCCGTGGAGTTGGTGTTGATGTGGTCGATCATGGCCGCCAGGGTCGAGGACTTCCCCGAGCCGGTGGTCCCGGTCACCAGGATCAGACCGCGCTGCTCCATGGCCATGGTCTCGAGGACCGGGGGGAGATTCAACTCCCGGGCCGTCTGGATCTTGAGCGGGATCAGCCGCAGGACGATTCCCACCATGCCCCGCTGCTGGAAGACGTTGATCCGGAAGCGGCCCAAGCCCGGCACCCCGTAGGCCAGGTCCGCCTCGTTGCGCTCCTTGAACCGGTCGCGCTGCTTGGCGTTCATCACGCTGCCGGCCATGGCGACAACCGCATCCTGGCCCAGCCGCGGCAACTCCATGAGGGGGACCAGCTTGTGGTCGATGCGGAGAACCGGGGGCATCCCCACCTTGATGTGGAGATCGGACGCCTTCCGTTCCACGGCGATCTTGAGGAGGTCCACGAGCTCCATCTTACACCTCTTCCTCCTGCGGGGCCGCCGCCATACCCAGCGCCGTCCGCAATTTCGTTTCGATCTCGTCGGTCATGGCCGGATTCTCCTTCAGGAACCGCTTGGCGTTTTCGCGCCCCTGCCCGATTCGCTCGGTCCCGTAGGCGTACCAGGCCCCGCTCTTCTCCACAATCTTGTGCGTCACGCCCAGATCCACCAGGCTTCCCAGTCGGGAGATCCCCTCTCCGTAGATGAGGTCGAATTCGGCCTCCCGGAAAGGCGGCGCCACCTTGTTCTTCACCACCTTCACCCTCACCCGGCTCCCGACCACCTCTTCCCCGTCCTTGATGGTCGAGATCCGGCGAATGTCCAGCCGGACCGAGGCGTAAAACTTCAGGGCCCGGCCGCCGGTCGTGGTTTCCGGGTTTCCAAACATCACGCCGATCTTCTCCCGCAACTGGTTGATGAAGACCACGGAGGTCCGCGACTTGCTGATCGCCGCGGTGAGCTTCCGGAGGGCTTGGGACATGAGACGGGCCTGCAGCCCGGGCAGCGAATCGCCCATCTCGCCGTCGATCTCCGCCCGGGGAACCAGGGCCGCCACGGAGTCGATCACCACCACGTCCACCGCCCCGCTGCGCACGAGCACCTCGGTGATCTCCAGGGCCTGTTCCCCCGTATCGGGCTGGGAGATCAGGAGATCATCGATGTTCACGCCCAGCGTCTTGGAGTAGTTGGCATCCAGGGCGTGCTCGGCATCCACGAAGGCGGCGGCGCCCCCCCGCTTTTGCGCCTCCGCGATGATATGCAGCGCCAAGGTCGTCTTGCCGCTCGATTCCGGGCCGAAGATCTCGATCACCCGACCGCGTGGGATGCCGCCCACCCCGAGGGCGTAATCCAGTTCCAGGGAGCCGGTGGGGATGGTAGCGATCGGCAAGAGGGCGCCCGTCATCCCCATCCGCATGATGGCGCCCTTCCCATACTGCTTCTCGATCTGAGAAACCGCCAGCTCCAGGGCCTTGTCCCGCTCTTTCCGATCTTCCTTGATCGGCATCTTCTTCGCCACCGTCTCTGCCATGACGATTCCCCCAGCCCTTTGGGCGTGTGCAGTTAGATGAAGATCACATGAGTGTGTGAGCGTACGTGATTTCTCGGGTGAAGTCAACAGGATAGCCAGCCCGGAACCCGCATCCGTGCGCCCCGCCAGGGCGACTCCGCCTCCCCCGAAAAGCCTGGTCCGACCGCAGAAATGTGGATTCGCGGTCTGCCCTTGACACGTACCCCCGGTTTCGGATAAAAGACTTTCCTCCTCGACAATCTTCATCCCGGCCCTGGGGATCTCCATGATGTTGTGGTATTGGACCCCATGCGCAAGCCATGACGCCCTGGTCGGTCCCCTGGATCGGCGAGGGCGTTTGTGTATTTTCCGGCTCCCGCTGCTATAACGACCGCCCTCTCCAGTTCTGCGGCAATCCAACCCCGGTCGAGACCGGGAAAAGGGCCCGCCCCTTCGAGGAGGTGAGCGCGTGATTCAGCTTGCCGACGATAGGGAAACCCGGAAGCGTCGGAGGGATTTTGAGAAGAGCAAACAGAAAATCCACACCCATCTCAAGGACAAGGCCAAGACCCGATCCTTGCCGAAGGAGCTTCTGGAGCGACTCAACGCGTTCCTCGCCGAGAGCGCTCGCGCGACCGTCTTTGTGGCCGTGGACAACGGCCAGAGAGGGGAAAAGTGGTAGGGATGCAGCGGCGGCTTCTGCATCTGGATTCACCCCAGATGCTTCGAGCCGTACGGAAGGCATCGGGTGCCACGACTGACATCAGTCCTTTTCCACGAGCTCGTCCATGCCGCGGGCGGCTGGGAACTGGATGCGGAATACTACGAAAACCACTTCTTCGGAGAGAAGGAAGGGGCGACCCGCCCCAACCGGAATGACCTGCAACAGATCATCGACGACAAATATGAAGGGTGGTGGCTGTACCTGGATGCGAGCCGGCGTCGGGTGATGGATCTCTGGAAGAACGATCGCGGGGAGTTCTCGCAATATGCAAATCTTCAGAAATTCGAGGAAGCAGTCGCCATCAAATCGGCGAGGGAAAGGGCACGGTCGCACCCATCTGAAACTCTGCAGAAAGGGAGATGAGCATGGCGCCTCTAAGGAAATCCGCACAGCAGGCAACCGCAGGAACGAAGACCGACCAGAGGCTGGGTGTCCGGATCGTGCTGGAGTTTACGGGAAAACTGAACCGGAAGGATGCGCTGCGCTTTACCAGCGAACTCGGGAGCGTCCTTCAGAATCGAATGGAGAACGGGGGTGGCGGCAACTAGGGGGTTTCGCCTGCGCAGGTATCCGCTATTCGTCAGCCCACGTGCGGAAAGGGGACGGCGAGCCTCCCCATCCACACGTGGGCATCACGCATTGAGTTCGTCTCTGCACGGCACACGGTGAAGCCCCTTGTCGAGGCAGATGGACAGCCTCGATCGCCCAGTCAACCTCGTCGGCCGAATCCGGACGGAGGTGATACCCATGTCGTGGCAATCGACCTGTCGCGCGCACCGGGCCAGAACGCTCGCGATTCCTCTCCTGGCTGTCACTTTGTTCGGCGGATTCTCGCCGGCGTCAGTCATCGCCGCGGAGCGGATCCTCGTTCAACAGTTTCCCAGTCCGCCCGTCTCCCTGGATCCGGCCAAGAGCAATCATATCCAAGACGATCAAGTGATGTGGCTCCTGTACGATGCCCTCACGCAGCTCTCCGTCGACGGGACGCGCATGCTGCCGGGGCTGGCCGAGCGGTGGGAGACCAGCGCGGACGGCCTCACCTACACCTTCAAGCTGCGAAAGAGCGTCCGCTTTCACGATGGCAGCCTGCTGGACGCCGAAGCGGTGAAGGCGAGCTACGAACGGCAATACCTCCCGAGTTCTCCTTTCTATGTCTCGACCCCGCCTAATGCCTATGAGAGGGTGCTGTCGGGTCTGGTGAAGGAGATCCGGGTCGTGGACTCCCACACGGTTGCCATTGTCACGAACTACTCCCGCCCCCAACAGTTCGCCCTGGTGAAGATCGTGAGTCCGCAAGCGCTCAAGGCAACCGCGGGGAACCTGTCCCGGTCGCCGGTCGGGACGGGGCCGTTCCGCCTGGATCGGTGGGAGGGAAACTCTGTGTCGCTCGTCCCCTTCGCGCAATCCTGGCACGGACGCCCGAAGCTCGACGGAGTCCGCTTCGTCACCCAGGCCAACAACGCGGAGACGATGGAGCGGTTGATCGCCGGGGAGATAGATCTGTTTCTCAATGTTCCCCCCGACTTCTTTGAACAACTCGGTGCCAAGTCCCCGGTGAGCCTGGTCAAGTTCGGCGGCCTCAACACCATGTTCCTCGGGATGCAGCTCGATCGCCCTGCCATGAAGGATCGCCGGATCCGAGAGGCGGTGGTGCGCGCGGTCAACCGGGAGCGGCTGGCCGTCGTCCTTGGGCGCGGCGCCATGACCGCCGCCAAGAGTCCCCTCCCTCCGAACTGCGGGGGCTTCGACCCGGCGGTCTCCCAGCCCCCATTCGATCCGGAACGGGCACGGACGCTCTTGATGGACGCAGGGATCGCATCCGAGCTCAGCCTGCGCCTGCTCTATTTCAGTCCTACCGAGCTGTGGTCCGAGATTGTTCTCGCCATCAAGGCCGACCTGGAGAAGGTCGGAATCAGATTGGAACTGCTGCGGACTCAGAGCTGGAACGAGTTCTACGAGGAACGCAAGAAGTACGATCATGACCTCTACCTCTACACGTGGTCCATCAGTACCCCCGATCCCGAACGGCTCCTCTACCCGCTATTCCAGTCGCAGTCCCAGGACAACTTCGGTCGGTATGCCAGCCCACGCGTCGACCGGCTCCTCGCGGATGCCCGACAGCCCATGGAGGAAGCGCGCCGCCTCCAGCTCTACGGCGAGGCGACTCGACTGATCGTGAACGACCTGCCGGCGCTGTTCCTCGTGCACCGGATCGGAATGGCGGCCGTGAACACCCGCGTGAAGAAGCTGACGCTGAACCTGTACGGGCATCCCCAGGACAAGCTGGCAAGGGTGGAGATCCCCTGAGGCCCCGCGCCATGGACGGCATCGATCGCATCCGAGGGTGGTACGGGCGCCTGCGCCTGCAGACTCGCCTCACCCTGCAGATCATTGTCATGAGCGCTGCCCTCTTCGCGCTCTTGATTCCGATCGTCCTGATGATCCAGAATCTCGCGCTCCACAAGACGGCGCAGGAGAAGGGCTTTAGCCTGGTGAGAGTCTTCGCGTTCAGCAGCGTCCAGGGGGTGGTCGCCGAGGACTTTCTCTCCCTGCGAGCCCTGATCCGAAGTCTGGTCCGTCAGCCGGACGTCCGGTACGCCATGATCCTGGACCTCAACGGACGCGTGCTCATGCACAGCCGGATGGATCACACCGGAAAACTCTTCCGCGACCCCCAGACACTCCGGACCCTCGCGGCGACCGAGCCTCTGGTCCAGGAGACGCGCTCAGACGCCGGCGAACCCCTGTACGACTTCGCCGCGCCGGTCCTGCTCTTGAACGAGCGCCGCGCCGTAGCGCGGATTGGAATCTCCTTCGCGAGCGAGCTGCGCATCCTGCGGCAAACACGGAACGCCATCCTCGGGCTAGGAATCCTCACGCTGATCGGAGCCCTCCTGTGGGTCCGAATCCATGTCAGACGACTCGCCCGCCCGATCCGGGCCCTGGCGCAGGGAGCAGAAGCCGTGGCCCGGGGGGACCTCGACCGGCGAATCCCGGTTGAGCGTCAGGATGAGCTGGGGGACTTGGCCGCAGCCTTCAACAGCATGGCCGAATCGCTCCGCGTACGATTCGAGGTCGACCGCGCGCTTTCCTCCACGCTGAACGTCCAGACCGTGCTGGATACCCTGGCGCACCATGCCAAGAGATTGTGCGTCGCCGACATGGCCTTCTTGGTGTATCGAGAACGGGATGCCGACACCGCCCGCGTGGCCTCCTGCGCGGGCACCGCGGGGTCGGCCATCCGCGCGTGGCGCATCCACCCCGCCCGGGGACACACAGGCAGCGTGCTTTCCGACGGCAAGATGCTGACACCTGATCTTGCCGAGGCTCGCGACCCCGATGAAGCCCGGGTATTCACAGAGGAAGGCCTGATGGCGCTCCTTCTGGCGCCCATCCGGGTCCAGGGGGCTTGTGTGGGTGCGCTCGGCGTAGGTCGCCGCCAGACAATCGTTTTCGAGGAGGATGCGCACGAGACGCTTCGGCGGCTGGCTGATCAGGCGGCCGTGGCGCTCGCCAACGCCATTGCCTACCGCGAGATCGCGCTGCTCAATCTCAGCCTGGAGGCCAAGGTCGCCGAACGCACCCGAGAACTCTCCGAGGCCAACCGCAAGCTCCAGACCTTTGACCGGCTGAAGTCGGAGTTTGTATCCAATGTCTCGCACGAGCTGCGCACGCCCCTCACCGCGATCCGGATGTCCGTGGACAACCTCTTGGACGGCGTCGTCGGCGAGGTCGGCCCAAAACTTCAGTGCTACCTCACCACGATGAGGGGCAACACGGACCGATTGGCCCGTCTTGTCACCGACCTCCTGGACCTCTCACGGATCGAAGCCGGCCGGGTCGAACTGCGTCGGACGCCCGTTCCCGTCCAACGTCTCATCCAGGAGGTGGCCGAGAACCTCCTTCCCATGGCCGCCGGCAAAGGACTGTCCCTTGTGGCATTCCCCGCCGATGCCAACCCGCTGCTCGCCTTTGCGGACCGGGACAAGCTCCAGCAGGTCTTGATAAACCTGATCGAGAACGCCACGAAGTTCACCCCCACCGGCGGATGTATTACCGTGTCGGCCCGCGACGCGGGGGCGCAATTTGTGGAAATTGCGGTCGAGGATACCGGGGAAGGCATTCCCGCCGACGAGCTAGAGGCTGTCTTCGATAAGTTCCATCAGGTCCGCCGGGCCGGCCAGGGCAAGCCGCAGGGAACGGGCCTTGGGTTGACCATCGCCAAGAGCCTGATCGAGCTTCACGGCGGTCGAATCTGGGTCGAGAGCGAAGTCGGGCGAGGTACCCGCTTTGTTCTCACGCTGCCAACGGAGGAATGAGGAATTTTGCTTGACTCCGTCGGGCAGGTTGTAGGTTAATGAATCTGTGCGTGGTTTCATATATTCTGCACTAGCCGGCCGATCCTTTCCCAGCAGAAAGAGGGAAGCGAGATGACACGACACAGGATGCTCCCGTTGCTCTTGGTGATGCTGATGGTCCTGGCAGGCGCGCTGACGGTGGCGCCCGTCTTGGCGGGAGAGCAGAAGGTCGTCATCCGAGTGGGCAGTCCCTTCAAGGCCGGCCATATCCTGGTGGACGCCGCCACCAGGTTCCAGGAGCTGGTCGCGCAAGGGAGCGGTGGCCGGATCGACGTCCAGGTGCAGGCGGGCACCGCGTCGGAGGAGGAGATCAACGAGTGGTGCAGCGCGGGCAAGATCGAGATGCAGTCCAATGGAACGATGTTCCTGCAGTCCTACGCGCCCCAGTACTACTTCTTCGGCGCCCCCTACGTCATGAAGGACTTCGAGCACTACATGCGCGTCTGGGAAGGCCGACTCGGCCAGGCTGCCCAGGCCCAGTTGGAACAGAAGGGGAACATGAAATATCTGGGGACGGTCTACCGAGGGCTGCGGCAGATGACAGCCAAGAAGTCGATCTTTACGCCGGCCGATGTGAACGGGCTGAAGCTGCGACTGCCCAACATCCCCACCTGGATGGCCGTCTGGAAGGAGATGGGCGCCGTCCCGGTCCCCGTCCCCCTGCCCGAGCTGTACAAGTCGCTGCAAGAGGGACGCGCCGAATCCTCCGAGGGCGACCTACCCCAGATCGCCTCCTTCAAGCTGGACGAAGTTCAGTCTCACCTGATCATCACCAACCATCTGGTCCAGACGGGGGGAATCCTGATCAACAAGACGTTCTTCGATGGTTTGTCGGCTGGCGACCAGGCCCTGATCGTGAAGGCGGCCAAGCAGGCCCAGGACTGGGCCAACGAGAAAATCAAGACCGGGGAGTCGGCGCTGCTCGTCGAGTTGCAACGGAAGAACATGCGGGTCGTCATCCCGGATGCGGAATCGTTCCGGCAGAAGGGGAAGCCGGCCGTCGAAGCCCTCTTCAAGAAGGAGTGGCCGGTGACCACATGGTCAGAAGTCCTCGCGCAGTAGCGGAACACGGCTGCGAACAGTCAAAAGGGAGGTCTCGGTGACGCGACACGAGGAGATTCAGGAGAAGATGCGGCGGATCAGGGCGTTGCTCCAGGCGAAGGGCTTGAAGGGAGTGCTCCTCAAGCGGCAGGCAAACTTTTCCTGGCTGACCGCGGGCGGCATCAACCTGATCGGCATCGCGACGGAGATGGGGGGGACGTCTCTCCTGATCACCGAGAAGGCCATGTACGTCATTACGAGTAACATCGAGGCCGCTCGGATGATCGAGGAGGAGGAAGTCGAGAAACTCGGGTACGTGGTCAAGACCTTCCCCTGGCATGAGGACCAGGAGGCCGCCATCGCCAAGGAACTCGTCGGCGGCGGCCCGTTGGGCTGCGACGTCCCCTACCCAAATAGCGTCCCCGTGGCGGAGGACGTGGTGCGGCTTCGGTTCTCGTTCACGTCGGGCGAAATCGAGCGGTACCGCTGGCTGGGGGAGAAGGTCGCCCGGGCCGCCGAAGAGACGATGCTGGACACTCGGCGGGGAGAGAAGGAGTGCGAGGTCATCGGGCGGTTGTCCGCCAAGCTGTGGAAGGACCGGATCGATCCGATCGGGGTGATGGGCGCCGCCGACGACCGTATCGGCCGGTTCCGCCATTCCATCCCGATGGAGCGGTCCATCGACCGGATCTTCATGCTCTCTGTCAATGCCCGCAAAGGCGGCCTGGTCGTCTGTCTGACGCGGTTCGTTCACTTCGGTACGGTGCCCGCCGGCCTCCAGGCCCAGTACGAGGCCACCGTGTATGTGGACTGCGTCCTGATGGCGCACACCCGTCCGGGAACACCCGCCCGCGAGGTCTTCCAGAAGGGGATCGAGGCCTACCGCGACCGGGGGTTCCCGGAAGAGTGGAAGCTGCACCACCAGGGCGGCCCCATCGGATACCAGTCGAGGGATTACCGGACCCACTTCGGAACGCCGGACCTGGTGCAGGAGAACCAGCCGTTCTGCTGGAACCCTTCCATCACCGGCACGAAGTCGGAGGACACGATCCTCGCGACCTCCCACGGGCCCGAGATCATCACGCCGCCGATTCTCTACCCCACCCTGAGCATGGAGGTCGCGGGCATCCGTTTTGTCAGGCCGGCACTCTTGGAGAGGGAAGCGTAGAGAATTGTGAATTGCGAATTACGAATTGTAAATTGTGAGCAGACTCACAAACCGCACTTCTCCATGATCTCCTCCACCGCCGAATAGGGGTCCGTTTCTCGGCGGGCAAGCCGCTCGATCAGCGGCTCCAGCCCACCCGCAGCCACCAGCCGCTCCATCACCCTGCTCGTCATGCGTTCCTGCAAGAGTCCGCGGAACACCCAGCGGCTTCGATCCCTCCCCTTTCGACGATGGCCGTGCTCTTCGAACAGGAACTCGCGATGTTCCAGAATCCCCTGGGCGAGCGCTTCCACGCCCTCGCCCCGCGCCGCCACGGTCTTGAAAATCCGAGGGCGCCAGCCGCTATCCGACTCGCTATGCTCCAGCATCATCTCGATCTCCAGGACGGTCCGGTCCGCTCCCTCGCGGTCGGCCTTGTTGACCACGAAGATGTCCCCGATTTCCATGATGCCGGCCTTGATGGCCTGGATCTCGTCCCCCAGCCCGGGAACCGCGACGACGAGTGTGGTGTGCGCCGTCTTGACGATATCAACCTCGTCCTGCCCGACGCCCACCGTCTCGATGATGATGAAGTCCTTGCCCATCGCGTCCAGGATATCCACGACGTCATTCGTGGCGCGCGACAGGCCGCCCAACTGTCCACGGGTGGCCATGCTGCGGATGAAGACCTGTCGATCCAGGCTGTGCCGCTGCATGCGAATCCGGTCGGCCAGGATGGCGCCCCCCGTGAAGGGGCTGGTCGGATCCACGGCGATGACCCCGACGCTCTTCTCCATTTGGCGAAGCTGCGTCGTGATCTGGTCCGTCAGGGTGCTCTTTCCCGAACCGGGCGGGCCGGTGACGCCGATCACGTATGCTCGGCCGGTGTGCGGATAGAGGGCCTTGAGGGCAGGCGTCGCCTCACCGCTCCCGTTTTCCACCAGGCTGATCAAGCGGGCCGCCGACCTCGTATCGCCTTGCAGGATTTTTTCGACCAGATCCATGGCGCCATCGTGGTTATGAGTTGCGATAGAGTTTAGAAACGTACCACGGAGAAAATCGCGGCGTCCACGAGAAAGCGATTTGACCCGCTCGCGTTTCTCGGAAACGCCGCCACACTCGCCCCTAACAGGCTGCTGAAAAACTCGCTTTCGCCCAGGCTGCTCAAAAAGGTTCAGATGCAAGGCGGCACGCGAAGGGCCGAGAGAGGCGTACTCCAGGTACGCCGCAGCGAGCGCCCAAGCGGGCCAACGCAGCAGATGGGCCTTTTTCAGCAGCCTGCTAACAGAACCGGGGGGCGCTGGATCGCACCCCCCGGTTCACGTGCTCGCTCGATACGCGCGGCTAGACGAACTTGGGCATGACCAGCCGCGGGAACCACAGAATCGCCTGAGGAAAGAGCACGATGAACAGGAGCACCCCGAGCATCGGCACCAGGATGATCGCGATGTCCTTGATGCAGTCCTTGACCTCGATCTTCCCGATGGCGCAGGCGATCAGGAGACATAACCCATACGGCGGCGTGACCAGCCCGAAGGCGAGCGACACCACCCCGATGATGGCGAAGTGCACCGGGTGCATATGCACGTGCTCCGCCAGAGGCTGCATCAGGCCCCCGAAGATGATCATGGCCGGGATGGCGTCGATGAAGCATCCGACCACCAGGAAGACGCCGGCCACGATGAGGCCGACCATCGTCACGCTGGTCGCATAGGGCGCGAGGAACGCCATAATAAGCTTCGGAATCCGATAGAACGCCAGCAGGAACCCGAACGCCGAGGCGGTCCCGATGCAGAACAGCGAGATCGAAGCCAGCCGCGCCGTTTCGTAAAAGCAGGCCGGGAGATCCTTCAGCCCGATGGACCGATACACGAACAGCCCGACGATTAGCGTATAAAGCACTGCAAGGACGGAGGCCTCGGTCGGCGTGGCGATCCCTCCCACCACGCCACCAACCACGATCAAGGGAGCCATCAGCGCGAAAGAGGCTCGGCCAAACGTCACCACGAACTTCTTCAGCGATGCCCGCTCGTACACCGGGTAGCCGCGTTTGGTGGCGTAGATGTAGACGCAGACCATCTGCGAGAGGCCGATCATCACCCCCGGCAGGAAGCCCGAGAGAAACAGGGCCCCGATCGACACGGACATGATCCCGCCCCAGACGACCATCAGGATGCTCGGGGGGATGATGACGCCCATCACGGCCGAGCAGGCGATCAGGGCCACGGTGAAGCTGGCGTCATAGCCCTGCTTCTTCATGGTCGGGATCAAGAGGGACCCGATCCCCGCCGCCTCGGCGGTCGAGGATCCGGAGATCCCGGCAAAGATCATGCTCACCACGACGTTTACGTGGCCCAGGCCGCCCCGAAAATGCCCCACCATGGCCTGCGAGAGCTCCACCAGGCGCTGGGTGATACCGGAGCCGTTCATCAGGTTCGCGGCCAGGATGAAGAACGGCACCGCCAGGAGCACGAAACCCCCGTAGGCCTTGTTCATCTCGGTGATCAGGATGATCGGGGAGAGCCGCTCGTCCAGGAACATGATGGGGATGCACGCTACCCCCAGCGAAAAGGACACCGGCACCCGCACGGCGATGAGGATGCCGAAGATGCCGAACATGATCGCCGAGACTTCACCGGGACCCATGCGCGCCTCCGATCAAGACCGGCAGGTTGTCGAGCGTTCGTTCCACGATGAACGCCGTCCAACTCAGGCCGGACAGGAAGAACGACACGAAGATGAACACCATGTTGATGCCGGTCAACTCCGACGTCTGGCTGTACCCGAATACCGTGAACTGCCAGCCGTACCAGACAAACATCAAGGCCATCGCCAGCATCGAGAGATCGACCACCAGGACGGCCACGGCCTTGCCGCGGGCCGTCTTGGGCTTGGTCAGAACATCCACGTTGAAGTGGGTCTGCTCGCGCACCGCGATCGCGGACCCGAACGAGATCATCCAGATGAACAGGAAGCGCGCCGCTTCTTCGGTCCAGATGTACCGCGGAATCAGCTCCGTGTATCGGGAGACAATCTGGAGAGTCACCGGCACGACCAGGAGGAATATCAATACGGTAATGATTTGCTGCTGCAGCCAGAAATACCCATTCAGGAACTTCTTGAACCCGGCCATTGTTTCGCCACCCTTGCAAGGCGAAACCGGGCAACCAGCCCCCGGCTGGAAGCCCGGTTCCAGGTTAACTCGTCTTCAGGGGGCTACTTCACTGCGTCGACCGCCACCAGGATCTTCTCCGCCTCGATCTCCTTGGCGAAGGCCGCTTTCACGGGCGCAGCCAACTCAAGCAGCTTGGCCCGCTCGGTGAACTGGACCACATCGACCTTCTTCTCGTTCTTGAGCGTTTCGAGGATCCGATCGTCTTCCTTCCGCTCATACTGGCGACCCCAGGCCGCGCCGTCCTTGCCGGCCTTCAGGATGGCTTCCTGCAGATCCTTCGGAAGCTTCCGGAAGCTCTTGCCGCTGAAGCCGAGCGGGCGGATGGTGATGGCATGCTGGGTCAGGCGGATGTACTTCGCCACCTCGTGCCACTTCATCTGGAACCAGCCCGGCGCCTCGTTCTCGCCCGCGTTGATCACGTTCGTCTGGATCGCGTTGTACACCTCGTCATACGCGATAACGGTCGGAGACGCCGTGATCGCCTGGAACATCCTGGTCTGGATCGGGGCCCCCATGACCCGGATGTTCAGCCCCTTCAACTCCGCCATGTTCCGCACCGGCTTGTTCGAGACGATGTTACGCACGCCGCCGCCCGCATAGCCGATCAGCATGACATCGGCTTTCTTCAAGACATCCTCGGCGGTCGGCACAAAGGCCTCTCCGCTGGACAGGACCTTGTTCCAATGATCCACGTCCCGGAACAGAAACGGCATGTCCATCAGGGTGGCCGCCTTGGAGAAGGTCGCGGCATGGGACGGAGCGAAGACCGCGTAGTCCACCGAGATACCCTGGCTCATGTAGCTGAAGTAGTCCTTCTCCAGACCCAGTTCCCGGTTCCGGTGCAGGACGAAGTTCACCGGCTTTCCGTAATACTTCTGGACGGCTTCGGCAAACTTCAGCATCGTCTGGTTGTAGGAGTGGTTGTCGTCGAACTGGCTGGCCCCGCGCAGGGTAATCGTCTGGGCCCAGGCGGGTGTCACGGCGGGGACGGCCAGCGCCACACCGAGCGCCAGGGCGAGAATCAACCGCACAATCTTCCCACTCATGTCGTCTCCCTCCTATCATCGGGTTTTCAGCGGAGCATCGGTGGACCCGATCTGCCGGGTCGGTATGCCCTTACTACCCTCTCAGAAGCTCGTCCACTCACGCACCGTGTTCCCCATTGTCTTACAGTGGGGACCCTGTAACAACACTCGGTTATGGAGAGCCGCGCAGCAGGTTACAGTGAACCGGGGAAGATCGTCACGCACGGGCGTGGTCTTTTCGAGACGGCCAACGCTCGTATGTTTCCCATATGTCACGCGCCATCGTCAAGAAAAAACCATCCCCCAAGCTGCAAGGCAGACAAGCTAATCCTGCATGATCAAGTCGCGCCTCTGTGGCCTTCTTGATTGACCACGGCTGCCGGGCCGCGCAGCGTTGCATCAGTCTTCGCGGAAGATTGCGGGGTCCATCGTGGCTACCGTGGGCGGAATGGGAATCGGGAACTCCATCTGAGGGAGAATGTCTCGCGCGGGCTCTATCCCGGGCGCGACCTCGATCAGTGCCAGCCCCTCCCGCGTCAAGCGAAACACCGCCCTCCTTTCTCTAATGCCGCCCGACCGGACAGCGTGATCTGCTCAACCCGCGAGACGAACTTCTTCACCTTGCCTTCTTTCCGGATGACCATCCGGCCATCCACGATCTCCTCTTGGAGGCCCCCGGTGGTGAAGGTTCCGCAGAACACGATCTTCTTCGTCTGGTGGCAGATGTTGCAGAACCCGCCGCTGCCCGGCGCCATGTGGGCGAACTTACTGACGTTGACGTTCCCGTCGCGGTCGGCCTGCGCAAGACCCAGTATGGTCACGTCCAGCAGCCCCCCGTCATACAGATCGAATACGCCCGTGGAGTCCATCAGGATGTCGGGGTTGGCGCTCGGCCCGAACGTCGCCATCCCGTCGGGGAGGCCGCCCACGGGTCCGTGCTCGATACTAAAGGCCACGCGCTCGTTCAGCCCCTGCGCGAACCCCATGGCGGGGATCAAGGCGGGGACTCCATAGCCCAAGTTGACCAGTTGTCCGTCCTGAATCTCACGCATCGCGCGCCGCGCAATCGCTGACGCGACCGTGAGAGGCACTGGCTCGGGATTGAGCAGAGCCCGCGCCTCCCCGGTGAGCTCCGGCCGCTCGCCGACGACCATCTGCGGCTGTGCCGGGTCCACCACGATCGCATCTACCAGCCGTCCCGGGACGACCGTCAGGCGCGGATGCACGCTCCCCGACTCGACTCGCTGCTTCACCTGTGCGATGACCTTGCCCCCAAAATGCTTGGCGGCAACGGCCAAGGTATAGATTCCCAAGGTGGCTGGCTCGTGCTCGACGGAGATGTTTCCCTGCGCGTCAGCCGATGTGCCGCGAATAATGGCGACATCCACGCGCAGGCTGGGATAGAAGAGCCATTCTCGGCCCGCCACCTGGACCACCTCGGAAAGGGCGCCTTTGGCCGCGCCGTTGGCGCGGCCGGCCTCCACGCGAGGATCCACATACGTCCCGAGACCCACGCCGGTGAACAGCCCCGGGCGCCCCGCCCCGCTCTCGCGCAGCCAGTGCAGGATCGTCCCGATCGGAAGGTTGAACGCCTCCACCCGGTCCTGCTTGATCATCCCGGTGATCTCGTAATCCGGGAAGATGCTGAACGAGCCGCCGATCACCCGCCGCATCAGGCCGTCATGCGCCAACCGGTTGATGCCCGATCCCTTCTTGCTTCCCACCATCACCGGATGAATGACGGTCAGGTCCCGCGGATGTCCTTCCCGCAGGAACCGCGCCTCGACCCCCTCCAGTGTCGTGTCCGGCTCCAGCATGGAGAGGCACCCGCACACCGCGACGGTTGCCCCATCCGGGATCAGTTGCGCTGCTTCGGTCGCTGTCACAATCCGTGGCGCCATTCCCTCTCTCCTCATTTTCCCCGAGATATTGGTGGTTTCCTCTTCGCTCCCGCCAACCGAGGCGAGTCGCGCTTGATTCTACAGTTGAGTTTGGGATACAGTGCTCGCGCGCGGGAACCGACCCGCGCGCCACCCGGTCAACCGCTCGTCACTCTAAAGGAGCACATGATATGCGCCCCGAGACATCGCGTCAATTCGTGCGTTGGTCCAGCCACGATGGCCTCGCCACCGTGACCCTGGACCGGCCGCCGCTGAACCCGCTCTCCCACCAGCTCAAGGCCGAGCTCTCGGATTGCATCGAAGAGATCGCCGCCGATGCTGGCATCCGCTGCATGATCCTGTACGGCGCGGGGGGGCGGGCCTTCTCCGTGGGGGCGGACATCAAGGAGTTCCCCGAGATCACGGCGCGCCGCCTCGGCCGCCAGCACGCCATGCAAGAGCATGCCCTGTACAACCGGATCGACTTCTTCCCCGTGCCCACCATCGCCGCCATCGAGGGGCACTGCCTGGGCGGCGGCCTGGAGCTCGCCTTGGCCTGCGACCTGCGCGTCGCCAGCGAGACCTCCCGTCTGGCGCTCCCCGAGGTGAAGCTGGGCGTCTTCCCGGCGGGCGGGGGCACCGAGCGCCTCCCGCGCCTGATCGGTGAGTCCCGCGCTCGGGAGCTGATCTACACCGGTGAGCCGGTGGATGCTCGCGAAGCGTGGCGGCTCGGCCTGGTGAATCGGGTCGTACCGGCGGGCCAGGCCTTGGCGGCGGCCCAGGAACTTGGCCACACCATCGCCGAACGATCCGGCCTCACGCTTCGCACGGTGAAGGCAGTGATGGATCGCGGGCAGTGCATGGACCTCATGGAAGCTCAGCAGGTCTCCGTGGACGCCATCAGCGAGCTGTTCCAATCCGAGGCGGTCCAGGAGGGGGTACGGGCCTTCCTCGAAAAGCGGTCGGCCAAACCGAAAGCGTGAGGACGGACAGGGTTTACGCCTCTGGTTCACCATGATTCGGGCCCGAATCGCTTGACAGCGATTCCTCGAATTGATAGCGTTCCTTCGCTTCATGGATCGGCAATGATGGCGAGCTGCTCCTTTTGACTCGACCGACGCGCGCAGGACACCGAATCATCGACGATTTGTTTCACTCTTTTCAGAATCTCAAGCGTCCTTTCGAAACTCGTGGCGTGCGGCTGCCGCCACGGTTGGGTGGGTGCACGGGTTCCCTGGCGCATCAACACAACAGACAGCCGAATATTCTTTGAAGGAGGAGAACGCGATGAGGCCGCACAAATGGTTTGCCCTGTTCGTGGTACTGTTCGTAGTGGCCACGATGGCCTTCCCGGCCGATGCCCAGCAGAAACGGCGCTTCACGTTTGGCTATGATCAGCCGCACAGCACCGGATACGGCTACTCAGCTGACGTGATCGGAAAAAGGATCGAGGAGCTGAGCAAAGGCATGTTCGCTGTTGACCAGTTCCCGGCCGCCCAGCTTGGACAAGAGCCGGTCATGCTTCAGAAGATCCGCTCCGGCGACATTGACTTCGTCATTTCCTCCACGGCGAACGGATCAACGCTCTCGCCACAGTTCGGCGTGATGTCCATCCACTATTTGTTCGAAAACGATCAGCATCTCATCAAAGCCATCGCATCCCCCGAGCTCAATGCGGCGGTGCGCCAGCTCGTGCGAGAGACAGTGCAAGGCGCGCATGTGATTACACTGCAGACACTGGGTCTCCGCGACCTGTACGGCAAACGCGAGATCAAGAAGGTCGAGGACCTCAAGGGCGCGAAGGTCCGCGTCCAGGCGACCAAGACAGAGGACACCTGCTTCCCGGCCTACGGCGCCCAGACCGTCCACATGCCCTTTGGGGAAGTCTACACGTCACTCCAGACGGGCGTCGTGGAGTTTGCCGAAAACGGCGTGAACGTGTATCTGGCCGGCAAACACTACGAAGTTGCTCCGATCATGTCAATGACCGAGCACGAGGCCAACAACAGCATTCTCTGGGTTAGCGAAAAGACCTGGAACAGCTTCACCGACGAGCAGAAGAAGTGGGTCGAGACCGCGGCCAACGAAGTGGCAAAGCTGGAGCCGCCGTACGCCATCAAGCTCGAGAAGGAATCGGGCGAGAAGCTACAGAAGATGGGAGTGAAGCTGGTCAATGCGGACAAGAGCGGGTTCATCAAAGCGGTGAAGCCGATTCAAGATCAGTTGGCCAAGGAACTTGGGCCGCACGCCGTGAAGATGATGGAGATCATCCGCAGCTTGAAATAGCCGTCCACTGCTAACCCACCGGGCGGCAGGCCCCACCGCTTGCCGCCCGGAATCTCCGGAAAATCACAGAGGTCGGAATGAGCAACGCTTCGATCGTGCTGCAACGCGACCGCCATCTAAAATGGCGCGCGTTCGACCCCCTCGAATGGCTCCTCATGGTCTTATGCGGCATTGCCATCGGCGGTTTTTCCCTCACGGTGTTATGTGACATTGTGACCCGGACCCTCAGGCACCCGTGGCTGTGGCTCCAGGAAGCCACTTCGCTCTTTTTCGTCTACGGCAGCTTCATCGGGATGGCCGTCGCCACACGCCGGGCAGACCACCTATACCTATCGGCGATCACGGAATCCCTCGGCGGAATGAAGCGCACGCTGGCTGAGACCTTCAACCGCTTGGTAGTGCTAGCCTGCGGGCTGCTCATGGTGACATTCGGCTATACAAATTTCCTGCATGGATTCGGCAGCTTCCGCATGCCCTCCCTCACACCTCTGGCCTGGTGGTATCTTTGCGTCCCCGTTTCCGGGTTTTTCATCTGCCTGTTCGTCGTCGAACAACTCGTGAATGGCTGGCGGAACGGTTTTGAAGGTCAGCCCCGGTCCGAAACAGAAAAGGAATTCACGATATGAGCACGACGGTCGAACCGGGCATGATCGTCTTTATCATGGCGTTTCTGTTTCTCTTCCTCGGCTATCTCGGTGTGCCGGTGCCGTTCGCACTCGCTTCCGGCGTGTTCATTGCTACGATGCTGACCCCCATCAGTATGCAATCGATGGTTGGACAGCTCTTCAACGGGCTGGATTCCGAGGCGCTGCTCGCGGTTCCCTTCTTCCTGCTCGTCGGGGAGCTGATGACCTCGGCCGACGTCACGCGGCGCATGATCGACCTGGCGCAAACCCTCGTCGGGCATCTCAGGGGCGGGCTGGCGCAAGTCGTCACCGTCTTCAGCATGTTCTTCGCTGGAATCTCTGGGTCGTCCACTGCGGATGTCGCCGTCCTCACTAAAACGATTGCTCCCGAGATGGAAAGCGAAGGGTACGATTTACCTTTTATCGCTGCCTTGATCGCCTCCGCCGCCACAATCGCCAATTTGATCCCGCCCAGCATCATGGCTGTCGTGTACGGCGCAACGGGGAGTGTCTCGATCGCGGGGCTGTTTCTCGGCGGAGTCGCCCCCGGAGTGTTCATTGGCATCGGTTTGATGATTTTCAGCTTTCTCTTTGGACCGGTCGGGGTGCGCAGGGCTCGGTCCAGTTTCGGCGAGTTCAGTGAAGCCACGAAGCGGGCCGCGCTTCCGCTGATCATTCCGATCATCATCATGGGGGGGATCCTTACCGGTTGGTTTACCCCGACCGAGGCAGGAATGGCGGCGGTAGCCTACATTGTCCTGATCATCATTCCGTTATTGCGTCCGGACCACATCAAGAATCTGCCTCGTGATTTCATCCACGCCGGCCTCTTGTATTCCATTCCTATGGCGGCTGTGGCGGGCGCCTCGGCGTTCGGCTGGATGCTGGCGTACCTCCGGGGTCCGGATGTGGTGGCGGGCTGGATCCAGCACTACGCGGGCACAGATGGTCGGACCATCATGTTGCTACTGGCGGCTTTGTTCGTGATCGTCGGCGACTTCGTGGACGCTGTGCCGGCCATCATCATCTTTATGCCGATCCTTCTGAGGCTTCAGGAACTCGGCAATATCAATTCGGTTCATCTGGGTGTGGTGATCGTAACGACGCTCGCGTTTGGGCTGATCACTCCACCGTATGGGTTGACCCTCTTGATGGCGTCCAAGTTCTGCAATGTGCGTTTCTCGAAAGCCCTCGTACGCTCCCTCCCGCTGTACGTCGTCTTCTTGTCCGCAATTCTGTTCACGATTTACTTCCCAGAGATTATCCTCTGGCTTCCCTATATTCATTGCCGGAACAGAAGGTGCGGCCGGCGCATCCCTGCTACAGTCCCAGATTCACGCTCTGCTTGGCCAGCTGCTTCTGCAGCTCTGCGATGTCAAGTTTCGCCGGCGCGACCTTCGCGCGGAGCGCAAGCGCCGCCGCGGTCCCGGCCGCTTCGCCGGTCGCGGAACACACCGGGATCAGCCGGAGTTGCCCCATAGCCTCTTCCTCGGCCGAGATGCAGCGGCCCGCCACGAGTAAATTGTCCACGCCCTTCGGGAGCAGGGTGCCGTACGGCAATCGAATCGTGTCCTCCGCATACGGCTTCGCCACCGTGTCGGCGAATCGGATGCCCCGGACTTCTTGCATGTTCGGCGAGATACCGCCCAGGATCTGGCGTGTGGCCCGCACGCCGAGGATCGGCGAGGTCAGGGTGATCCAGGACTGCTCGAACCCCGGGACGTGCCCCCGCAGGAAGGCGACGAGACGCATCACGTGTTCCCGCGTGATCAGCTCCGCTGCCGTGAGCTGGTTCGGATCCAGCGCGTCCACCCCGCGGAGATTGCCCGACCAGACGTTGATCTCGCCCGGGTGGATCAGGCATTCCGCGTGGACGCCGGGGGTCCCCCATTCCAGCGTTGTGCCCAGCTCGAATTTCAGCTCGCCCTTCGCCACCGCCTCGGTGACGAATTGTTTGAGATTGCTCCAGTTGCCGACCCGGCTCAGCACCTTGTCTACATCCACGCCCGCCATGTTGAACATCATGGTGATGGGCTTCTTCACCACCCGGAACGGCGCCTGCGCAAACGCGGCGACGTCGGCATCGCCCGTGGCATCCACCACCACCCCTGCGCGAATCGCCTGCCGCCCCGCCTTGTTTTCGATCAGCACCCCCTTGAGGGCGCCCGCCTCCACGATGCTCCCGACGATGAGCGTGTGCAAGAGCAATTGCACCTGCTGCTCCCCCAGCATCTGCACCAGCTCGTACTTCACCACCTCCGGGTCGATAGCGTGCATCTTCAGGGCGATCATCTCGGCGCCCGGCTTCTGCAGGGGCGCGTACACGCCTTTCGCCCGAAGCCGCTCCCCAATCTCCCGATTGATGCCGTTGTCCAGGGGGGGTGTGGTGATGACGAGGCCCCCGGTGACGAGACCCCCGAGGAATCCGTAGCGCTCGACCAGCAAGACCTTCACCCCAATCCTCGCGGCGCAGACCGCGGCGGCCACTCCGGCAAACCCCCCGCCGCAGACCAGCACGTCCACCTCCGACGTGACGGGAATCTTCCGCTCCGGTTCGATGATCCAGTCCATCTGGCCCTCCTTATTCCGTGACGACTTCCTTCAGCACCTTGATGACGGCGCGCCCCTTGAGAACCGCCTCCTCATGCTGATTCCGGCAGACGACAGACAAATTGACGATGTGCTTTTCGGCCACGACATCCTCCACCGTGGCCTCGGCCGTGAGCGTGTCCCCGAACCGCACCGGGCCGGTGAAATCGAAATGCAGCTCTTTGATCACCGCGGCGCAAACGCCGGGACCCTGGAGCGGCACGCCGATCACGGTGGAAACGAGTCCAACCGCGATCCCGCCGTGCGCGATGCGCCCGCCGAAGCGTGTTCTCTTGGCGAGCTCCTGGTTGAAGTGAATCGGGTAGAAATCGCCGGAAATTGCGGCGAACAGCGCGGAGTCGGTTTCCGTGACAGTCTTGGTGAATCGCACCCTATCGCCAACGTGGTAATCCTGGATGGTTGTCCGCCGGATCTCCATGGCCGCCCCTCGATCGCGTGCCGCGCGTCTTAGCAGGCTGCTGAAACACTCACCTTTCCACAGGCTGCTCAAAAAGGTCCAGATGCAAGGCGGCAAGCGATGGGTCGAGCGAGGCGTACTCCAGGTACGCCGCAGCGAGAACCCGAGCGCGCCAACGCCGCAGATGGGTCTTTTTCAGCAGCCTGGGTCAGACGACTTTCTGCTGCTGCATCCGCGCGACGTCCGCGTCGCTGTACCCGAGCTCCCGGAGGATCTCGGCACTGTGCTCGCCCGAGTCCGGCGGAAGCCGCCGGGTGACCGCCCGGCCGCTCGAAAACTCCAACGGAAACCGTAACAGCCGGACGCGGCCGGCAATCGGATGATCGACCTCTTCCGTGACGTCCGCGTCTATCACCGCCGGGTCGGCGAAGACCCCGTCGTAATCCAGGACCGGCGCCACCCAGATGCCTTTCGGGACCAGGTACTCCACCCACTCGTCCGTGGTGCGCGTTCGGATGACGGGCTCCAGGAGCCGGGAGACCTGCTCGCGCGCGGAATGGTTGAACCGCTCCGTGGCCAGCGGCGCCAACTCCGGCAGCTGCAAAGCGTCCTGCAGGACCGGCAGCGGCGACATCGAGAGAGCCAGGTACCCGTCCTTCGTCTCATAGATCCCGTACGGACCGGGATGGATCATGCTGGCGAGGCTGGTCGGGCTCTTCCGCAACTGCGCCCCATTGAGGTGATACATCAGAACCTCGAGCTGGAGGTCGAGGGCTGCGCGGAGCATGGTCACCTCGACCTTCTGTCCCCGCCCCGTCCGTGATCGATCGAAGAGCGCGGCCAGGACCCCCATCGCCAGGAGGGCCGCGCCGTGCTGGTCCACCACCGGGCCGCCGACGGCGGTGGGCGGCTGGCCCGCCCGGCCCGAGATACTGGCAAGGCCACTCATCGCCTGGATAAGCAAGTCCTGGCCGGGTCGCGTCCGATAGACGCTCCCCTCGCCGTACCCGGATCCGGAGACGTAGATGAGCCGGGGGTTCAGCGGGGCGACCTCCTCGTAGCCCAAGCCCAGTCGCGCCATCACGCCCGGGCGGAAATTCTGCACCAGGACATCGGCTTCGGCGATGAGATGCTTGGCGACCTCAATCCCCTCGGGCCGCTTGAGATCCAGAGTGAGACTGCGCTGGTTGCGGTGGGCGCACAGAAAGAAGGCGCTCACCCCGTTGAGAAACTGATCGCACCCGGCCCAGTTGCGCTCGAAGAGCTTCCCACCAGGCGGCTCTATCTTGATCACGTCCGCCCCCATGTCGGCGAGATATTGCACGCCGGCAGGCCCGAGGAGAAACTGGGTGAAGCTCAAGATCCGGACCCCTTGTAGGAGGCCCAGCGGTGCGCCGGAATCCATTGCATCCCTCCAAAGACTGCTCAAATTGTATCGTTTTCCAACGACGTTCCCGACAATCATCCCGCCAGAGGAGACGCTACCGTTTCAGATGGCTGCGCACAAAGGCGATCGCGTCCTGGGTGTTGGCCCCCGGGGTGAAGACTTCGGCGATGCCGCAGGCCCGGAGCTTGGGGATGTCGACGTCCGGGATCGTTCCTCCGCCGAACACCATCATGTCTTCGACCCCGCGCTCCTTGAGCAGGTCCATCACCTTCGGGAAGAGGTACATGTGCGCTCCGGAGAGGCAGCTCATCCCGATGACATCCACGTCTTCCTGGATCGCCGTGCTGACGATCATCTCCGGAGTCTGCCGAAGGCCGGTGTAGATCACTTCCATCCCCGCATCCCGCAGGGCGCGGGCCACCACCTTGGCCCCCCGGTCGTGCCCGTCCAGTCCTGGTTTCGCAATCAGGACGCGAATCTTCCGTGTCTCATTCATCGCTTCTCTCTCCCGCACCAGCAGCCTCTCCCACAGTCGAACATCCCCTCGGATCGCCTCGCCAATGCCGCCCGTTCACAGCGCCGCGGCGACCAGTTCCGCCACGTCCAACACGCGCAGCGTCTCGGCGGCATCCTTCGTCCGGATGCCGTCCTCGAACATGCTCAGACAGAAGGGGCACGCGGTGCCGACGACCCGGGGCAGGACGCGCAGAGCCTCCTCGGTTCGCTCAAGGTTCACCCGCGTGCCGATCCGCTCCTCGAACCACATCATCCCGCCGCCCGCTCCGCAGCAGAATCCGTCCTCGCGTGTCCGCTCGAACTCCACCGGTCGCACCCCCGGGATCGCTCGCAGGATCTCCCGGGGCGGGGCGTAGATCCCATTGTGCCGTCCAAGATAGCACGAATCGTGGTACGCCACACGCTGTTCCAGCGGCTTCATCGGCCGCACCCGCTCCTCGTGCAGCAGTTGGGCGATCAGTTCCGTGTGATGCATCACCTCGTACTGGCCGCCAAAGTGCGGATACTCGTGGCGGAGCGTGTTGTAGCAGTGGGGGCAGGCGGTGACGATCTTCCGGACCCCGTGCCGGTTCAGGGTCTCGACGTTGGCCTGGGCCTGCATCTGGAACAGATACTCGTGCCCGATCCGCCGCGCCACCTCCCCGGTGCACCGCTCTTCGTCCCCCAGGATGGCGAAATCCACTCCCGCCGCCCGCAGGATCCGCACGAAGGCGCGCGCGACCTTCTGGGACCGCTCGTCGAAGGCCGCGGCGCATCCTACCCAGTAGAGATACTCCGCCGTCCCCTTCTCCGCCAGCACGGGCACATCCAGGCCCTTGGCCCAATCGGTACGCCCCGGCACCGCCCCCTGGTACGGGTGGCCGCGGTTCTCCAGGCCCCGCAGCGCCGCCTGCATGGGTTCGGGGAACCGCGCCTCCTCCATGACCAGGTAGCGTCGCATCTGGATGATCTTGGGGATCGGCTCGATGAAGACCGGACAGGCCTGATGGCAGCCGCCACAGGTCGTGCAGGCCCAGAGCGCCTCCTCGCGGATGACGTCCCCGATCATCGCCTTCCCGCTCGGCCTCCCCCCCGCCTCGGCGGCCAGGTGATCCCGCAAATTCAGGATGAGCCCCTTGGGTGTGAGCGGCTTGCCCGTCTGCCAGGCGGGACAGGCATCCTGGCACCGCCCGCACTCCGTGCATGCCGCGAGATCCAGGAGGTCCTTGCGCTGGAATCCCCGGATGGCGGAAATCCCGAAGTGCTCCGCATCTTCCAGCGCGACCGGCTGGATCGCCCCGGACGGCCGCCCCTCCCGCCGAAGCGCGATATTTGCCGGGGCCGCCAGGATGTGACGCACCAGGCTGAACGGCACGAGCGCGATGAACCAGAAGGCGAGGACGGCATGGCCCCACCAGGCGATCCGGTGCCAGAGCGCCTGCCCTTCCGGCGCGAGGCCGCTGAGACCCTGCGCGACGAGCCACCCACCGGGAGACCAGATCCCCCAGGGATCCCGGGTGGCGGCGATCCGTAGTCCCTCGACGACGAACCCGCTGACCAGAATGGCGAGGAGCAGCCAGAGGAACAGCCGGTAGCCTTCGGCCTCGCGCGGCTTCCAGAGGCGTGACGGCTTCACTGCATAGCGCCGGACCAGCGCGACGCAGACCCCCACAACCGCGGCCGCACCGAAGAGGTCGACGGTCAGGGACATGAAGAAAAGATAGAATGCCCCCCGGAGCGTCGGAATGCCGAGGTAATCCTGAGCCCCTACCAGACAGGTCGCGACGAACAGGATGCCGAACCCCCACGAGATGGCCGCGTGCACGCTGCCGGCGAACCGTTCCCGGAACAGCCGTGGCTGGAAAATCGCCTGCACCAGCACCTCGCGGAGCATGCGCAGGGCGGGCGCAGTCCCCGCCTCCGGCTGCCCGGCCCATACCATCCGCACCACACGGGAACAGCCGAAGACGAAAACGACCGCGAACGGCACGAAGAGAGGATAGATCAGCCAGTGGGCCGAAATATTCCAGTACAGCTCTCGAAACGGCACCCTCCCGCCTCCTCCCCGGACGCCCCGACGCGAGCCCCAGGTCCTCCAATACTGATCACATAGCGTCGCTCACTGACGAGAGCGTCCGAGCAAATCCCCCCAACCCCCCTTTACCAAAAGGGGGGCGAGGGGGGATTTCATCCGGCTGACGGCCTAAGTGGACAGCATTGGCAAGTACCCGCGAAAAGCTCGCGCAACAGAACCGCCGACGGTTTCAACTCTCCGCCAGCGCCTTCAGCTTGGCCGTGAACGGCGAGAGGACGGCCTTGAAGTCTCCCACGATCCCCAGGTGTGCCACCTTGAAGATGGGGGCGTCCGCATCGGTGTTGATCGCCACGATCGTCTTCGACCCGGTCATCCCTGCCAGGTGCTGGATGGCGCCCGAGATCCCGACCGCGATGTACAGCTCGGGGCTGACGCTCTTTCCGGTTTGCCCCACCTGCCACGAGAGGGGAACCCACCCCGCATCCGTGGCGGCGCGCGTCGCCCCCACCGCGCCCCTCAGCACCTGTGCCAGTTCCTCGAGCTGCCGGAACGGCTCGGGCCCCTTGAGGCCGCGTCCGCCGCTCACGATCACCCGCGCATTCTCCAGCTTGACGCCGCGGACCTCCTCGGCGACCTTATTGAGCACCCGAGTGGGGAACAGGCCCGGATCCAGGCGGATCGTCATCTGGACTTCTTCACCGCGCGCTCCGGCTCGGCTCGCCGCCGGCTCCATGCTGCGCGGCTTGACCGTCCCGATGACGGGAAACCGGGTCGCCTCGATCTCGATGATGCATCGTCCGCCATAGCGCTGGCGGCGGAATCGCACCGCGCCCGCTTCTGCTCCGACCCCCAACACCTCGGTCACAAGTCCCGCCTGCAGGCGGTGCGCCAGCCGGGGCGCGACCTCTCGACCGCACGAGTCATCGGCCATCAGGACGACGTGAACCGCCACCCGGGGCACGACCTCCGCCAGCGCCGCCACGACCGTCTCGGGCCGCGGGTCGGGCAGGAGAGGGTCCTCGACCCACACGGCCTGATCCGCCCCCCCGGCGAAGAGGCCGGCCGCCAGCCCCTCCACCCTATCGCCCAGCACCGCAGCCTTCACCTTCCCCTGCGTGCCATCGGCCAGACGTCGGGCGGCCCCCAGGACCTCCAGCGTGTTTCGCGAGAGGACTGCCTCCCGTTCATTCACCACAACGAGGACATCGACCATCACCCTGCCTCCAGTCAGATCACTTTCAGCTCGCGGAGCCGCTCCGCCAAACGCCCGGCCTGCTCCGCCGGCGTGTCGCCATTCATCAGTTCGCAGCGCGAATCCCGTTGCGGAATGCTCACCTCCCGTAACTGGAGCCGCTCACCCGCCGAGCCGATCGTGCCCATGTCCACCCCCAGATCGGCCGCTTTCCACACCGGGACCGTCTTCCGGGCGGCGACCATGATGTCTTTCAGCTTGGAATACCGCGGGACGTTGCTGTCGTCGCTCAGGATGCTGGCGACCAACGGAAGCGGCGCTTCGACGACCTCGTACCCATCCTCCACGATCCGGCGGGCTGACGCCTTCCCTTCCCTGACTTCGATCCCACTCACGAACGTGCGACAGGGGAGGGCGAGCTCCTCCGCCAGCAGCGGGCCCATCACCTTGTCGCCGGTGTCTCCGGATACGCAGCCGACGAGAATCAGGTCGGGCGCGCCGATCTTCCGAATCGCCTTCGCCAGAACATGGGCGACCCCGAACGGATCGGAGCCCGAAAGGACCGAATCGGTCACCAGCACCCCCGCATCCGCCCCCATGCCCATGGCGCTCTTGACCGCCCCCTGCGCCTCCGGCTCACCCAGGCTGAGCGCCGTGACCGTGCCGCCGACCTTCTCCTTGAGCTGCAGTGCCACCTCTAGCGCATTCTGGTCGTAGGCACTGATAACCAGCGAGAGCCCGCCCCGGACCTGGCGCTTCGAGGCCAGGTCCAGCTTGAACTGCTCGGTGGGAATCTCCGGGTCGATGATCTGCTTGACGCACACCACGATATGCATTCACCGTCCTCCAGCCGCTCCGGTCAGCGTATCCGATACCGCGCGGAGTGCGCCCCGCGCCAATTCGTTCCGTCGTCTCCGAGCTGCGAAGCATATCACACCCGACCTAGGTCGGGGAGGTCCTGGGGGCGGCATCGGAAAGGACGGGTAGAATGGTGCGGGATGGCTGACAATCGCCGAACGGCGTCGGAATTTTCACGCCAAGATCGCCAGGAACTTAACGACGTGCCGGGTTATTATTCGCAAATCCCGTTTGACTCCCGAAGAAGTCGTGGCACCAAGAAGCAGGCATACCCAAAGTGGGAAAGGATCGGCGATTGTGGTATGGTGAATCGGCCATTCCGCAGGCAAAGAACCTGACCCATCAGCGACCTCTGTGGAGACATCGCCTGTGACCATCGACCAGTTCATTGCCAAATGGAAGAAGGCCGAGCTGAAAGAGCGCGCAGCGGCGCAAGAACACTTCATTGACCTGTGCCGCCTGGTGGGGCACCCGACTCCAGCGGAAGCGGACGCAACCGGGAGCACCTTCTGCTTCGAGAAGGGCGCGGCCAAGTATGGCGGTGGCGACGGATTCGCGGACGTCTGGAAGCAGGGGTTCTTCGGCTGGGAGTACAAGGGGAAGCGAAAGGATCTGGAGGCCGCCTTCGACCAGCTCCTGCGCTACAAGGATGCCCTGGAGAACCCACCCCTCCTGGTCACCTGCGATCTCGACCGCTTCGTCATCCGGACCAACTTCACGTACACCGCGCCGGACTCCTTCGAGTTCCGGCTCGACGAGATGGCGGAACCCCGGAACATCGAGATTCTGCGGGCCGTCTTCTTCAATCCCGAGGCCCTGAAGCCCGGCAAGACCAGCCAGGTTATCACCCAGGAGGCCGCCGAGCGGTTCGCGGCCATCGCCGAGGCCATGCGCCAGCGGGGCCTGGATTCGGCGCGCGTGGCCCATTTCCTGGACCGGGTGGTCTTCTGCCTGTTCGCCGAAGACGTGAACCTCCTGCCCGACAAGATCTTCACCCGGATTGTGGAAAAGGCCGGCGGCGATCCGGTGAAGTTCGGTCGCCTCCTCGGTCAACTTTTCGCCGCCATGGTCAAAGGTGGCGAGTTCGGTCTGGAGAGCATCAAGCATTTCAACGGGAACCTGTTTGATGATGCCTGGATGCCGGAATTGACGGTGGAGGACGTCAAGCGGATCACCGATAGCACCGCGCTCGACTGGAGCGCGGTGGATCCCAGCATCTTCGGCACCCTCTTCGAGCGAGGTCTAGACCCCTCCAAGCGCTCCCAGCTTGGGGCTCACTTCACCAGCAAGGCGGACATCGAACTCCTGGTCGATGCCGTCGTCATGCAGCCGCTCCGCCAGGAGTGGGCCGAAGTCCGCCAGACCATCGAGTGTTTGCTGACGACCGGGAAGAAGAAACCGGGACCGGGCACCACCAAACGACTCAACCCCGCAGAACTCCGCAAAGCCAGCCGGTCTGCGGAGAGCCTCCTCCACCAGTTCCTCGTCCGGCTCTGGGACATCAAGGTGCTTGATCCGGCCTGCGGGTCCGGGAACTTCTTGTACGTCACACTTCAGAAGCTCAAGGACCTGGAAAAGGAGGTCATCCTCTTCTCCACCGACAACGGCCTCGGAGCCTTCCTGCCTCTGATCGGCCCATGGCAGCTCCGGGGCATCGAGGTCAACTCCTACGCCTTTGACCTTGCCCAGATGACGGTTTGGATCGGGTGGCTGCAGTGGATTCGTGCCAATGGATTCGGGTTCCCCTCGGAACCGATCCTGCGGCCCCTCGGTGAGGATTTCCAGTGCCGCGATGCTATCCTGGATCTCTCGGACCCCGCCAAGCCCAAAGAGCCCGACTGGCCAAAGGTGGACTTCATCGTCGGGAATCCGCCCTTCCTTGGTAGCAGGTTCCTCCGGCGGGAACTCGGCGATGAATATGTGAACAGAATGCTCAGTCTTTGGAGGGAGCGAGTGACGGCCGAAGCTGACCTTTGCTGCTACTGGTTTGAAAAGGCACGTCACCAAATTGAGACCGGGCAGTGCAAACGCGCCGGGCTGCTAGCCACCCAGGGCATCCGCGGGAGCGCCAACCGAGAGGTCTTGAAGAGGATCCAGGATACTGGCGAGATCTTCTGGGCGATCTCGGACAAGGAGTGGATCCTGGACGGTGCCAACGTCCACGTGAGTCTCATCGGGTTCGATGACGGCAGCGAGAAGACCCGGGTGTTGGACGGGACGGTCGTGTCCACCATCAACGTCAACCTGTCCACGGCGACCGACATCACGCAGGCGCGGATTCTGCCGGAGAACCAGGGGATCGCCTTCATGGGCGACACCAAGGTTGGCTCCTTCGAGATTCCCGAGGCCCTTGCCCAATCGTGGCTGCCGCTCCGTAACCCCAATGGCAGGCCAAACGCTGAGGTCGTGCGACCGTGGGCTAACGGGCTAGAGATCACGCGAACACCCCAGCGGCTCTGGATCGTGGATTTCCCTCTGAGGATGTCCGAGACGGAGGCCGCCCAGTATGAGGTTCCTTTCGAATACATCCGAGAACACGTAAAGCCAACACGAGAAGCAAATCGCCGCGCCCTTCGCGCACGTCGGTGGTGGATCCATGCTGAGACGGCGCCGGCCATGCGTAAGGCCTTCAATGGTTTATCCCGGTTTCTCGTGACGCCGAGGGTGTCCAAACACCGGATCTTCGCTTGGTTGAATGGTGATGTTTTACCGGACTGTCAATTGATCGTCTTCGCCCGCGCTGACGATTATTTCTTTGGCATCCTGCATTCACGGATTCATGAGGTCTGGGCGCGTTCTCAGGGGACGCAGCTCCGGGAAAAGGAATCTGGCTTTCGGTACACTCCGACGACCTGTTTCGAGACATTCCCATTCCCGAAGCCAACACCTTCTCAGGAGCAGGCCATCGCGGAAGCCGCTCTTGCCCTGGAGATCGACAGGCAGAACTGGTTGGGGGATCGATCGGACAAGAAGAGGACGCTGACGGCGCTCTATAATCAGCGGCCCACTTGGCTTACTGATACCCATACACAATTGGACGCTGCGGTCTGTGCGGCCTACGGGTGGGAGCCTACCATCGGCAACGAAGAGATTCTGCGCGAACTGCTCGCGTTGAATGTGATGCGTGCTACCCCGAACTCTCCGACCCCAACCTAACGAGAGACGCGCAGCACAGCCGTTGGCCTCGCAGATAGAGGACCCATGACGCAAGATGCAGATGAATCGAAAGAACTGCCTCACGCCTTCCCTGAGCCAAGGGACACCGTCTATTACACCGGACACGTGACTGATTGGTTCAGCACTCGCCCTGAGAACGACAAGGGCTTGCCCGCCTTGTCCTCCGCAAGCATCGGGCTGCTCGTGAGTGTCCTGGTGAACATGGGCGCGCGGACTTGCCCAGAGGTCTTCCATTTCGGTGCTGCCTTCCTCGCGTTTTTCTTCTTCCTGTGGGCATCGTTGATAATTGTCCGACGCAACTCGGATTACATCGAGGATGCCATCCAGGGGAAGGGCGCCTTCCAGTTGAGGCTCAAGCGGTGTGAGTGTGCAACCGGGAAGATAGGTAACAGATCTCACATGACCTTCGGCTTCAGTAGGAGCGCGATCAACGGGGCAGGTGATGTTCCGAATTGGTATCACGCGCCGATGAGCCGACCGTTAGACATCTGAATGAGCGAACATCAGCAGCTATTCTGGCAAATTGCACTGGTGGGTCCAGCGGTCTTCTTCTCAAGCGCTTTTTCAGAAGAGGAACTGGCCTCCCGCTTCACTGCTCCCACTTCAGGCACCGCAAGGGATTTCCTGGTATTGAGAACGCTCGCTGAGGTTCAGAAGTACGGCGCGGCAGCCCGCCGTTGGAGGGCTGAAGAGAATCGGCACTCATCTGGTGATCGTTTCGATGCTCTTGTTGCGGAATCGCTCCTAGTTGAGCGCGTAGCGTGGCAACGTCGCCTGCTTGAAGCGCTTGTTACTCTCATCAACTTTTCGACAACCAACCAAAATGAATACTTCGCTCACTTCCTGGCTGTACAGGAGTATGAGCGCGAGCGGTACTGGGCCGCCGACGAGCGTGACTTCTTCGGCGCTG
>JAPLLC010000140.1 GCA_026387775.1 Candidatus Methylomirabilota bacterium
CGCTCCCAGGAAGCCAGCGGCCGTCAGGTAGACGGCTGCGCCCGCCGTGAGGGGACCAATCTGTTCGGAGATGCTGCGTGCCAGCGCAACCGTCACACTCCAAAGCAGAATGGCGCAGAAACCCAGGATCGTATTTCGGTCCGCTCTGTCGCTGCGGCCGATCGTCGCGCTTCCCACCATATCCTGCTAGAGCAACGCGCCGACCTTGATGCCGTCCATGTCGTCGAATGTCTGGTTCTCGCCGCCCATGACCCAGCAAAACGTGTAGCGCCGCGTGGCAGTCGCGCAGTGGATCGACCACGCCGGCGACATCACCGCCTGCCGGTCGGCCACGACCAGATGCCGCGTCTCGTCAGGCCGTCCCATGAAGTGAAACACTCGTGCATCCGGCGCTAGGTCGAAGTAGAGATAAATCTCCGAGCGCCGGGCGTGGGTGTGAGGCGGCATGCTGTTCCAGACGCTCCCCTCCTCCAGCACCGTGAAGCCCATCACCAGCTGGCAGCTCTTGATCCCGTCGGGGTGAATGTACTTATGAATCGTCCGGCGATTGCACTCCGCCTGGGAGCCCAGCGCGACCGCAGCCGCCTCGGCGCACCGGGCGGGAGTCGTCGGATACGCCGCATGCGCGGGGTAACTGGCCAGATAGAACTCCGCCGGCTTCCGGGCGTCGGCGCTGGTGAAGACCACCTCCCGAGTGCCCCGGCTCACGTACAGGGCATCCAGGGGCCCCATCGCGAACGTCGTCCCGTCCACCCGTACCGTGCCCGCGCCCCCGATGTTCAGCACGCCCAGCTCGCGCCGCTGGCAGAAGTACTCCGCGCGCAGCTCGTCGGCGGCGGCCAGCGTCAGCGGCGCCTCCCTCGGAACGGCCGAGCCGACCACCGCCCGGTCCGCCTCGCAATAGACGAGCCGAATCTCCCCCGGTGTGAACAGGGATGTGACGAGATAGCTCGCCCGCAGCTCTGTGGTGCTCATCGCGGCATAGCGTACCGCGTCTGCCAGATACCGTGTTTCCATGGAAGCTACTCCCTTCTGGTGTTCGAGGTTGCGAAGGATTATCTTCCCCGCCATCGGCTACTCCCCGTCCCTCTCCCGGATCTCCACACGCCGAATCTTTCCGCTGATCGTCTTGGGAAGCTCGGTCACGAACTCGATGATCCGCGGATACTTGTACGGCGCCGTGGTCTTCTTCACATGCTCCTGGAGCTCCGTGGATAGCTCAGGGCTCGCCGTGTATCCCTTGGCGAGCACGACGCTGGCCTTGACCAGCTGGACACGATCGGGATCGGCCACCCCGGTGACGGCGCATTCGAGGACCGCCGGGTGCTCGATCAGGGCGCTCTCCACCTCGAAGGGACCGATCCGGTATCCGGAGCTCTTGATCACATCGTCCGTGCGGCCCACGAACCAGAGATAGCCGTCCTCGTCGCGCCAGGCCACGTCTCCCGTGTGGTAGATCCCGCCGTGCCACACGCTCCCGGTGAGCTCCGGGTCGCGGTGGTAGCCAAGGAACATCCCGATGGGCGCCCGCTTATCGGTGCGCACGACGATCTCCCCCTTCTCACCCACCGCGCACGATTGCCCATGCTCGTTCAAGAGATCGATGTCGTACCCGGGGGAAGGCAGACCCATCGAGCCGGGTTTGGGTTCGACCCAGGGGTAGACCGCGACCGCCAGAGTCATCTCGGTCTGGCCGTAGCCTTCCTTCAGGGAGAGTCCGGTCAGGCTCTTGAATCGGTGATAGACCTCCGGGTTGAGCGGCTCACCGGCCACCACGCAGGAGCGAAGCGCGCTGAAGTCGTACTGCCGCAGGTCCTCCTTGATGAAAAAGCGGTAGATCGTGGGCGGGGCACAGAACGAGGTCACCTTGTACTTCGAGATGACGCCGAGCAGATTCGTCGGGAGGAAGCGATCGTAGTCGTAGACGAACACGGCGGAGCCGCAGATCCACTGCCCGTAGATCTTCCCCCACGCGGCCTTGGCCCATCCCGTATCGGCCACCGTGAGGTGCAGGCCCCCGTCCTCGACGTTCTGCCAGTACTTGGCGGTGAGGATGTGGCCCAGCGGGTAAACGAAGTCGTGCTGTACCATCTTGGGCATGCCGGTCGTGCCGGATGTGAAATAGAGCAGGCTGGTGTCCCCGTTTTCGGTGGGCATGCGCTCCAGGGAGGAGCCCGCCTTGTCCATTCCCTCGGAGAGGCTGAGCCAGCCGGCCCTCGCGCCGCCCAGGCTGATGCGGTGCAGGAGGGCGGGGGATTCCGCCGCCGCGGCATCCACGTTGTTGAGGACCGCGGGCTCGTCCACGGCCACGACGGTCTTCACGCTGGCCGCGTTGTTCCGGTACACGATGTCCTTCCTGGTGAGCAGATGCGTGGCCGGAATCGCGATGGCGCCGATCTTGTGCAGCGCGAGGAGGCAGAACCAGTATTCGTAGCGACGCTTGAGGATGAGCATCACGGGATCCCCTCGCCCGATTCCGAGGGAGAGAAAGAAGTTTGCAGCCCGGGTGGAGTGCTCCGCGATCTCGGCGAAGCTGAAGCGGGCCTCGTCCCCTTTGTCGTCGCACCACACCAGGGCGGGTTTGTCCGGGCTTTCCTGGGCGATCCGATCCACCACGTCGTAAGCGAAATTGAACCGCTCGGGGAGGTTGATCCGGAAGTGCGTCGTGAAATCCTCGTAGGAGGAATAGCCGATCCTGGAAAGGAAGTGTTCGAACATTGTCTCGGTCCGCCTTTCTCTCTCAGATAATGACCGCGACGAACTTCGCCGGCGCGCCGCCGATTGCCTGTATCCCGTGAGGATGTCCCGAATCGAAGTAGATAGAGTCTCCCGCCGTGAGCACCACCTCGTGACGGTCGACCACGACCCTCAGGCGCCCTTCGAGCAGATATTCGAACTCCTGCCCCGGGTGCGCGTTCAGAGGAATGGGGGCGGATTCTGGTCCGGGTTCCACGGTGATGAGAAACGGCTCCATCTTCTTGTCGATGAAGTTGAAGGCGAGGTTCTGGTAGTCGTAATCCCTGTGGCGTTCGACTTTCACACCTTGGCCCCCGCGTGTGACCGAATAGATCCGCAGGCGCGGCTCCTCACCCGTGAGGATGGAGGACAGCTCCATCTGGAATTTCTGGGCGATCTGGTAGAGAAAGCTCACAGGGATGTCGGTGGCACCACTTTCGTACTCCCGATACGTCTCCAGGGGAATCGCGAGATCCTGCGCGCAGCTCTCGACGGACAGGCGCGCGATTTCCCGCAGGCTGCGAATCCTGTCCGCGATCTGTCTGATCTGCTCGTTCATAGATTTCCTCCGGAAGTGCGGGGTTTCAGCATAGGCCGCCTAATCTTATCGAAAAGCGGTGGTTCGTCAAGATAAGGTATGCTAGGCAAGAATGCGGGTGCGCCCGCAAAAACGACGCCCCCGGCCGGAAACCGGTCGAGGGCGCCAGGTCGAATCAAAGAAGCGATCCGTGTTAGTACATACCGCCCATACCACCACCCATGCCGCCCATCTCTCCCATGCCCCCACCACCCGGC
>JAPLLC010000067.1 GCA_026387775.1 Candidatus Methylomirabilota bacterium
CGTCCCCGCGGCCGCCACCTCGCCGAAGAATCGCGGCAGGCGCCCGCAGGAGAGGATCTTGGTTCGGAAGCCGTAATTGTCGTAGATCTTCCGGACGGGCGCGACCAGCTCCACCGGCGTGTCCACGACCTGGTCGAGCGGCCCGTTGAAGATCGCCACGATGTCCGCGCCGGCCTTCCCGCACAGATAGGCCTGGGCCACCGAGGCGACGGCGGTGATCGCGATGGGCAGCTCCGGCAGCTCCTGCTTGAGAGCGAGACACGCCTGGATGCCGGCTACGCTGATGGGGAGCTTCACGATGATCCGCTCGGAGAACGCGTGGAGCCAGCGCGCCTGGCCGATGAGCGGGGCGGGGTCATGCCACCCAACCGCTTGGGCGAAGACGGGCCCCGGAGAGGCCTCCAGGATCGCGCGCAGCGTCTTCTGCATGTTCGGCCCGCCCTTGGGGATGAGGGAAAGGTTGGTCGTGACGCCGGACAGGATGCCCCAGCCGCGGGCCTCCAAGATTTCCTCCGGGTTGGAGCTGTCTAGGAAGAGTTCCATGGTGACCTCCTGTGTCGAAATGAGCGGCCCGCCTCGATGCGAGTCCGGGAAGTTATCATACGCCTCTGAACGGTCGCTGACCAGGGCTCACCCGGTGTGATGGCACCGGCGCGTCTGGATTCGCCTTGGGGGGAGCGTCGAGGGAGGGCGGCAGGCTCGGCGGGAACCCTCGGGCGAGGCGCGAACGCGAGCAGCGTCAGCGGACAGACCACCCCCGGCACCAGCCCAATCCGTGGGCGGACGGGGATGGTGCCGGGGGCGATCCGATCATTACTGCTGATACTTGGCCAGGACCTTGTTCCACTCTGCCGCCGCGTCATCCAGGGCCTGCTTCGCGCCCTTCTTTCCCTGGAGGACGTTCTGGATCTCGATGGTCAACGCCTTGTTCAGCTCCACCGCATTCGGCATCCCCAGGTTCGGCGACTTGGCGTTGGGCAGGAGCAGTTGCTGGACGAAGACCTGGAATAGCTTCTTCTCCTTGAACCACGCCTGCTCGGCAACGTCCTTCCGGCTGGGGAAGCTGCCGGAGCCCTTGGACCACATCTCGATTCCCACGGGTCCGTGCAGCCAGCGCATGAACTTCCAGGCCGCCTCCTTGTTCTTGACCTGGGTGGTCATGCAGTTCACGGCGCCGCGTACCACGGTCCCCGTCGTCGTCCCCCGCGGCATGGGGGCCACGTCAAACTGCAAGTTCGGGTTGGTCTGGCGCTGGATGGAGATCCCGAACGAGCCTTCGAACATCATGGCGATGTTGCCGGCCGCAAAGTTGGCCCGCTTCTCTTTCTCGCCGCTGGAGAGGATGCCGGGCACCGACGCCTTGTGGACGTTCATGAGGTCCACGTACCACTGGACGGCCTTGACGCCGGCCGGGCTGTTGAAGACCGCCTTGTTGGTGTTCTCGTCGATCACGTCACCGCCCGCCTGATAGATCAGCGGATAGATGTCATAGGTCAGGTTGGTCGGGGGCTCGGACGCCATGGTGCCCGTGGTGGCGAAGATCTTCTGTTGGGGGTTGGTCACCTTCTTGGCCACCGCCACGTACTCGTCCCAGGTCTTGGGCGGTCCCGCGATCCCGGCCTTCTTGAAGATCTCGGTGTTGTAGAAGAGAGCCACCGGGCCGGTCTCGATCGGCAGATAGTATTGCTTCCCCCGCCACTTCTTGTGGAAGGTGGGGAAGATGTTGTCCATGAAAGCCTTGGGCTCCTTGGCGATGTAGGCGTCCAGGGGCTCCAGGATGCCCAGTTCGGCGTACTCCACCGGCCAGTCCACCTGGGCCATGACGACGTCGGCCAGGATCTGGGCCTGGAAGAGGGTGATCACCTTGTCGTGGAATCCGAGGAAGGGTGAGTCCACGAGGGTCAGCGTGACGTCGGGGTTGTCCTTCTCGAAGGCGGCCTTGACCTCGTTCATCAGCTTCTCGCCGACCTCGGTCGTCTTCCACTGCAACCAGCGCACCTCGGCCTTGGCCTGGCCGGCCTGCGCGAGGCTCGGGGCGGCGATGGCCCAGACGAGCATGCCGATCACAGCCACCCAGCCGCAGAGTCGAATGATCCGTCGCATTGTCATCTTCACTCCCTCTCTATTTCTCGGTCTTGTCGAGCAGCTCCTGGAAATCCTTGTGCGCCTCGGCCAGCACCGCCTCGGATTTCGCCCCCTCGATCGCCTTCTGGATGGCCACGCCGATGATATCCCGATACTGGGTGACGTCCACGATCTCGGGAAGGCCATTACGGCCGATCTTCATGCTCTCGAGATAGGCCGCGTACCAGTCTGCCGGCATCTTCGGCTTGGCCTTCACCTCGGGATTACTCCACGTCGAGCCGCGGCCGACGCCGACCCCCGCAAGCAGCTCCCGCAGGCACATCTGCTTTCCTGTGGCCCACTGGACAAACAGGTAGGCCGCCTCCTTGTTCCGGCTCTGCGCGCTGATGGCCATGGCGCTGGTGAAGGTCGGCGGGAACTGGCCGGCGGGACCCGCGGGAAGCACGGCATAGCCCACCTTGCCCGCGACGCGCGATTTTTCCTTGTCTTCGAACTGGTTGGCGAAGTTCACGCCGTCGTAGTAGATCCCCACCTGCCCTTGCATGAAGGAGCTGCTGCACTCGGACCAGTTGAAGTTCACCACGCCGGGAGGGGCGTACCGCCGGAGCATCCCTGTGTACCAGTCCATGGCCTTGACCCAGGCGGGGGAATTCAGCGCCGACTTGCCGTCGGGGGTGAGGTATTCGCCTCCCTGTGCAAAGAGCGAGAAGGCCCAGGATGTCGCGCTCGCATTCTTCAGCCCGCGGGCCACATAGCCGTACATCCCCGGAGGGTTGTGGAGCTTCTGGGCCTGCTCCTCGAGCTCGGCGAGGGTCTTGGGCGGCTTCCAGCCGCGCTGCTCGTACAGATCCTTCCGGTAAAACAGGATGAAAGGATCCACAAAGGTGGGGACGGCGCTGATCGTCTTGTCGGGTTGGGTCACGCCGGCTCTGGCCCCGCCGACGAAATCGTTCCAGTCGAAGTCCGGCGAGGTGAGGCTCTTGTCTTCCAGGAACTTGTTGAGCGGCTGGTAGAACCCGGACTTCCAGAATCGTCGCTTCTCGACGTGGGTGCTTGAATGCCAGACGTCCACGCCGCCGGATCCGGCCGTCATCTCCACCACGATCTTCTGACGGCCTTGGATCTCGGGCAGAACCTCTTGCTGCACCTTGATGCCGGTGAGCGACTCGAACTCCGGGTAATACTTGGCCATCTCGTCGATCCAGGGATGCCTGTAGAAGAGCAGAAACAGCTCCTTGCCTTTGAACCGCTGCCAGTGGAAGGTCTGGCCGTGGCCCGGGGTGATCACGAACGGGCCGGCCGCCACGCCCGCCGCCGCGGCGGCCCCCCAGCGCAGCACCTCCCGGCGTGTCATGGGACGACCCTTTGTGCCCTGTCTCCGCTGTACCATAAGGCCTCCTTTGTGATGCGAGTGCGCCAACAGCCTCCTTCGCTCGTCCCGTGTCCAGCTACCGTCCGCCGCGAAGGACCTCGGGGTTCAAGACGAGGCCCAACCCCGGGTCTCGTCCGTTCGCCACGTCCAGGATCGATGTCACGGCGCGCTTCAGCACGGCCCGCTTGGCCCGCTGGTCGGAGGCAGCCGAGTGGGGACTCAGTAAGACGTTGTTCAGCGAGAGAAGCGGCGAGTCCCATAGCCTCTCACGCCTACTTCGTGTGACTGCGGACATACTTGACGAATCCCTGGACGGTTCGCCGGAGATGCGCAACGATATGGCGTCCGGCTGCTTCGGCGTCCCCACGCGCGCACGCCTGGAAGATGCGGCGATGCTCTCGGCGTCCGAACTCGATCGTGCCGACCTTGGCAAGATCCAGTCGCAGATACGGCTCCATCTGCCGCCGCAGAGTCGAGATTGTCTTCCGGAGAAACTCTTGCTCGGCGCAGGCGCAGAGGCTGTCGTGAAACTCCCAGTCGAGGTGCACCCATTCCCCGGGTGATAAATCCGGGCGTTCCATCCTTTCCATGATTCGGCGCGTGCGGTCTGCGACTTGAGGAGTCATCCGCTCGGCCGCGCGGCGCACCGCGATCCCCTCCAAGGCCATCCGGACCTCGAAGATCTCTTCCAGCGTGCGGCCATCGAAGGCCGTCACCCGGGCCCCGCGTTGCGGGTCGAGAGCAACGAAGCCTTCCGCCGCCAGTTGGTGGAGGGCCTCGCGAATGGGGATCACGCTGCAGCCGTATTTTCGGGCGAGCTCTTGCTGCCGGAGCCGCTGGCCAGGCGTATACACGCCGTCGACGATGGCCTCGCGCAACTCCTCGACGGCGGCTTCCTGGCGCGTCTTTGCACTGGTCATAGTTGATAGAATATATAATGCATAAATTCTGTCAAGCGATATTTCGATTCTCGGATTCTGCGATCCCATCGAGTGTGAAAAATTCAATGGCGACCCCCGACGCGGGGATCGCCATTGAATGAGCACATGGGCACGCGGAGCGGACCTACTTCTCGGTCTCGTCCAGCATCTCCTGGGATTCCTTAGCAGCCTGTTAGCGGGTATGGCGCGACGCGATCTCTTGGTAGAGGGCCTCGTACTCCTTGGCGGAGCGGTCCCAGGAGAAGTCGCAGGCCATGGCGTTCCGGATCAGCCGGCGCCACTGATCGGGGCTGCGGTAGAGCTCCAGCGCCCGACGCACCGTCGCCAGCAGGGTTGCCCCGGTCGCCTCGGCGAACTTGAATCCGTTTCCGGTTCCGCGGGCGGGATCGAAGGGCTGGATCGTGTCGTCGAGGCCGCCCGTGGCCCGGACCAGCGGGATCGTCCCGTACGCCAGGCTGTACATCTGATTCAGGCCGCACGGCTCGTAGCGGGACGGCATCAGGAAGATGTCGGCGCCGGCCTCGATCTTGTGCGAGAGGCCGACGTCGAAGCCGAGCCTGAGTCCCACCCGGGACGGGTGCCGCGCCTTGGCGGTTTCGAAGATCTTCTCCAGCCCCGGCTCGCCCGTGCCGAGGAGGACGAACTGGGCGTCCATGGCCAGGATGGCATCCAGGCTCTCGGCGATGAGGTCGATCCCTTTCTGCGCGGCCAGGCGGGAGATCACCGCCAGGACGGGAGTCTCGGGCCGCTCGGGCAGGCCGAAGGTCCGCTGGAGATCCGCCTTGCAGACCGCCTTGCCGGCCGGGTCGTCCCGGGAGAAGCGGCTCGCGATGATAGGGTCGCGGCTCGGGTGCCACTCCTCGTAGTCGATCCCGTTCAGGATACCGGAGACGTCGCGGCCGCGAGACCGCAGGACCCCTTCGAGGCCGTGGCCGAACTCCTCGGTCTGGATCTCCTGACTGTATTTCCTGCTCACCGTGTTGATCAGGTCACTCCAGACGAGGCCCGCCTTCAGGAAGTTGACCTTTCCATAGAACTCGATGCCGAACGGAGTGAACAGCTCCGGACCGAGGTTCGCGACGGCAAGCGTGGCCGGCTTGAACAGTCCCTGGTACCCGAGGTTGTGGACCGTGAAGAGGACGCCGGCGCCTTGAAACTCGGGGTCGCCCTGATACGTATTTCGGAGATAGGTCGGGACCAGGGCGGTCTGCCAATCATTGCAATGGTATACAGTCGGCGTGAAAGCGACGGCCCGCGTCAGCTCGATGAGCGCGCGGGAAAAGAAGGCAAACCGCTCGGCGTTGTCGGGGTGGTCCCGCCCCTCGACCTGGTAGAGCCCTTCCCGATCGTAGTAGTCGTCCTGCTGGATGAAGTAGGCGGGGACGGATCCGATCGCCCCCTCCCAGACCGCGGCGGTCTCGACGGTGCCGGCGATCGGGACGGAGAGTCGGGGCAGGATGCGCCGCAGCCCGTGCTTAACGGCATCCACCGCTCGATACTTGGGTAGCACGACCCGGATGTCATGGCCGAGGGTCTTGAGCGCCTTGGGCAGCGCGCCGGCGACGTCGGCCAGCCCCCCGGTCTTGGCAAACGGGGCCACTTCGGAGGAAGCGAAGAGGATTCGCATCGTGTCACCTCGAAGGCTGCGCTGCGCGCAGCCACTACGGTTCTAGCCGGCTGCCGAAAACTCGCTTTTCGGCAGGCTGCTCAAAAAGGTCCAGATGCAAGGCGGCACGCGAAGGGCCGAGTGAGGCGTACCTCCGGTACGCCGCAGCGAGCGCCCAAGCGGGCCAACGCCGCAGATGGGCCTTTTTCAGCAGCCTGCTAGGAGGCGCGGACCGAGTACCCGGACGGCGGTGCGCCAACTGACGTTCGCCCGGTGTCGCCACGGCACGCCGGAGAGGGCCTCCAGGCTTCGATCGGCCGAGATGGCGACGACTCGCCCCCCGCTTGCGAACATGACCTGGCGGCTTCCGACGGCTCGGACCAGCGCCGCGAGGTCCGGCAATTCGCCCGGGGAGGCGCCGTCGGATTCCCGACCCCCGTTGGTCGCCAGGAAGAGATTCGGGAACCGCGCCAGAAGGCCCGCCGTCTCGGCGAGCTCGGCTGCGCCGTCGTGCAGGCAGACGATTCTCAGCCGGGGGTATACCGTGGCGAGGACGCGGGGGCATCTCCGCCTGCGGCCCACCCTCGGCGCGCAACAGCACGGGCAGTCCCTGCTGGACGCAATACTCGTACAGGGGGGCAAAGACCTTCAGCCGCGGGTCCTGCCCGAAACAGGCGAAGGCGGTGGCGACCCCCACGAACGCCTCGGCATGCCCCTCGCAGAGCGCTCGCACCGCGTCCAGGCCGCGCTCCGGCCGGAGCGAGTCGTAGTGCGCCCATCCGACAAGGCGTCCCGGGTGCCGGGCGCGCAGCCGCAGAAACTCCTCGACTTCCTGACGGAGGACGACACAGGTGGTCCGCGCCTCGACGCGGTTCATCGCCTCGACTACGCCGGCGAGTCGTCCCGCCTCCACCTGCGTCCCGCTGTCCGCCGACGGATCTTCCGCCGGCCGGAGCAGGCCCAGTCCGGATCGGAGCGAGGGTTCGTAGAGGCAGGCGTCCACGATCCGACCCGCCGCCGGCGGCCTGCCTGGAACGGCTGAGCCCGCTTCGCGTCGCATTACGGCGGAGTCGTTGGACATCGTGTGTTCTCCGGAATCCCGGTGTGAGGCCCGTCAAGATCTGCGGCATTCTATACCAGGAAGGCGACTACGACGCAACCTCTGCCGATACGGTGGCGGCGACGGTCAATTGTCGGCAAAGGCGGGCCGCGCTCTCTCGCGGGTTGACCGCGGGGAGAATTAGAGGGAAAATGTCCGCCATCTGACCGCAGCGGGGCCGCCGGTGTACGGCGTCGCGATGGACGGCACGGGGTGGCCTGCCGTGTGAGGCGCGTCCGACTGGAGCGGTCCTGGCAGGGGCCTCCAATGGAGAAAGGGGAATCATGACGACGCTGATGGCATCACGGGTGGAGCCGGGTCGCGTTCTCGCGGAGACGGACCGCGGGAAGAAGACGGCCATGCTGCAGTACCTGGCGCAGAAGTTCCGGGTGGACGTGTTCGACATCCTCCACGAGAAGGGAACGGGGCACTGGGGCGGGGCGTCCTCGGTGACGGAGATCCTGACGACGCTCTACTTCGACGCGATGAGCGTTCGGCCGGAGGAGCCCCGCTGGCTCGATCGCGACCGGCTGGTGCTGAGCAAGGGGCACGCCTCGGCCATCCTGTACACGGTGCTGGCCAACCGGGGGTTCTTCCCCGCGGAGGAGCTGCACACCTTCCGGCAGATCAACAGCCGCCTCCAGGGGCATCCGTGCATGAACGAGACGCCGGGCGTGGACATGTCCACCGGGGCGTTGGGCCACGGCATGTCCGTGAGTCTCGGGATGGCCATGGCGGCCCGGGTGCAGAAGAGGGCGTACTGGAGCTATGTGATCATGGGCGAGGGGTGCCTCGACGAGGGGCAGACATGGGAAGGGATCATGGCTGCGGCCAAGTTCAAGCCGGAGCGACTGGTCGCCATGATCGACTTCAACGGGTACCAGCTCGACGGCTCCAACGACGAGATCATGCCGCTGGCCCCCCTGTTCGAGAAGTTCCAGGCCTTCGGCTGGAACGTCTCGCCCACGGTGTGGAACGGCCATCAGGTCTCGGAGATCCTGAAGTCGCTCCAGTGGGTGCGGCAGCAGAAGGACTGGCCGGTCGCGCTGATCTACCAGACCAAGAAGGGTCGGGGGATCTCCTTCACGGAGGATACCCACAAGTTCCACGGCGCCGTGATCGACGATCAGCACTATGCAAACGGCCGGCCCGAGCTTCTCAAGACCCTCGCAGAATTGGAGGCTGCCCTGTGAAAACCGAAGTCAAGCTCGTCGCGATGCGTGATGCCCTGGGCCAGGCGCTGGTGGAGCTGGGTTCGAAGATTCCCGAGTTGGTCGTGCTGGACGCCGACGTGTCGGCCAGCACCAAGACCGGCGGCTTCGCCAAGGCCTATCCGGAGCGGTTCTTCAACGTCGGCGTGGCCGAGGCCAACATGGCGGACATCGCCGCGGGGATGGCCACCGCGGGGCGGCGCCCGGTGATCAACACGTTCTCCCTGTTCCTGGTGCTGAAGTGCGCCGACCAGATCCGGAACACGATCTGTTACAACAACCTGCCGGTGGTGCTGGCGGGGGCCTACGGCGGCCTGTCGGACTCCTATGACGGGGCCAGCCATCAGGCCATCCTGGACGTCGGCATGATGCGCACCCTGCCCAACATGGTGGTGATCGTCCCCGCCGATGCGGTGGAGATGAGGCAGGCGCTCGAGCTGGCGCTGCGCCGGAACGGCCCGACGTTCATCCGGGGCTGCCGGAACGAGACGCCGGTCTTGTTCGAGGGGGCCGAGCCGCTGGCGATCGGAAAGGCCCGGAAGCTCCGCGACGGGAAGGATCTGACCATCGTCGCCTGCGGCGTCCCCGTGGTCATGGCCATGGAAGCGGCTGAGCGGTTGGCGAAGGATGGGATCGCCGTGGATCTCCTGGCGGTCGCGACCGTGAAGCCGATCGACGCGAGGGCGCTGGCCGCCTCGGCGTCGAAGACCAAGACGGTGCTGGTGGTCGAGGAGCACAACATCATCGGCGGCCTCGGCGGGGCCGTGGCCGAGGCGCTGGGCAAGCACGCGCCGGCGAAGATGGACTTCATCGGCATCCAGGACCGCTTCACCGAGTCGGGCGAGTACAACGCCCTGATGAAGAAATACGGGATCTCGGTCGAGGCGATCGTGGAGAAGGCCAAGGCGCTGGTGGCGGCGAAGCCGGTCGCAAAGGCGCCCGCGGCCATGCCTGCGGTTGCCGTGAGGCCGGTGGCGAAGAAGGCTGTGGTGAAGAAATTGGCCAAGAAGAAGCCTGTCGCCAAGAAGCCTGTCGCCAAGAAGCCGGCCGCGAAGAAGGTGGTCGTGAAGAAGCCGGCCGCGAAGAAGCCGATCCGGAAGAAGGGGTAGCGGTTCCAGAGTTCGGCACTGCACGCGACGGACGGGGCCCATGCGGCCCCGTCCGTGCTTTGGGCGGATCGTCACGCCCGGCCTGCACGAGAATCCTTTGACCGGGGAAGGGGAGAAATCATGAAACTCGACAGGAAAGTCGCACTCGTGACCGGGGGCGCGCGCAGCATCGGCCGGGGCATCGCTCTGGGCCTCGCCCGCGAGGGGGCGGATGTGGCGATCGTCTACGTGAGCCATCCCGAGGCGGCGCAGGAGACGGTGAAGGCGATCGAGGGGCTGGGCCGTCGGGCGCTGGCCGTCAAGGCGGACGTTGCCAAGCGGGGCGACGTGCAGGCGGCGGTGGCCGAGGTGGAAGAGCGGCTCGGGCCGATCGAGATCCTGGTGAGCAACGCCGGCGTCCAGAAGCGGATCTTCTTTCTGGACCTGGCGGAGGAGGACTGGGACTGGATCGTGGACACGAACCTCAAGGGCTGCTATCTCGTCGGGCAGGCCGTGGCCGCCCGCATGAAGGCGCGCGGACGCGGGAAGATCATCAACGTCTCCTCCGAGGCGGCCGGCTTTCCGGCTCCGCGCATGTCGGCCTACTGCGTCTCCAAGGCCGGCATCGCCATGCTGACGAAGTGTATGGCGCTGGAGCTGGCTTCGCACGGCATCCGCGTGAACGCCCTGGCGCCGGGGCTCACTCGGACGGACCTCAACAGCAAGGATCTGGACGATCCGGAGTTCTACAAGCTGCGCGTGGCGCGCATTCCTCTGGGGCGGGTGATGTCGCCGGAGGATCTGGTCGGCGCCGCCGTGTTCCTGGCCTCGCCGGATTCGGACAGCATGACGGGCCAGACCCTGCAGGTGGACGGCGGCCGCGCCATCGCGTAGGTGAGGCGACGCTGGAAGAGCTAGCGAGTATCCGCTTGCTCGGGCACTCGTTGCGGCTTACCTACAGCACGCCTGGACCCACCTGTGGTGGGTGCCCCGCCTTTCGCGCGCCGCCTTGCATCTGGACCTTTTTGAGCAGCCTGGGCGAGAACGAGTGTGACATTTGCCTGCTGGTAGATTGAGCAAACTGCAGGAGTGAAAATGGACCTTGAGGCTGCGCTACGACAAGAGCTGGAAACGCGCAAGGGTGCCATCCTCGGCCTGTGTCGCGACCTGATCCGCATTCCGACCGAGAACCCCCCGGGGGCCCGGTATCGCGACTGCGCGGAGCGTCTTCGCGTAGAGCTTGAAACCCTCGGCCTGCCGCCCGAGGTGATCGAGGTCCCCGGGTTTTCCGACCACCCGCGCGTCAACCTGCTGAGCATCCATGGCAGCGAGGGCCCCGTGGTGTATTTCCACGGGCATTACGATGTGGTGCCTGCCCGGGACCCCGAACAGTTCATGCCCCGGGAGCGGGACGGCCGCCTCTACGGACGGGGATCGGCGGACATGAAGGCCGCCCTCGCGAGCATGATGTATGCCGTTTCCCTGCTGAAGGACCGGCGGGGTCCGCTCCGGGGTCGCATCGGCGTGTGTCTCGTCGCCGACGAGGAGACCGGCGGCCAGGGCGGCTCGGCCTACCTGGACCGGATCGGTCGCCTGGGGCAAGACGCGATCGCCATGCTGACCCCCGAGCCGACGAGCGGCGTCGTCTGGAACGCGAACCGGGGCGCGATCACGCTCCGCGTCACCGTCCGGGGAAAATCGGCCCACGTGGGATTGCAGCACCAGGGCATCAATGCTTTCGAGGGGATGCTGAAGGCGGCAGCCGCGGTGCAAGGCCTGAAGGCCGAGGTCGAGCAGCGGCGCACCGGGTACCGCATCCTCCCGGAGGCGGCCGCAGGCTCGATTCTCCTGCTGGGCGGGAAGGTCGAGGGAGGCACGAACTTCAACGTCGTGCCCGATGCGTGCAGCTTCACCCTGGATCGGCGGTTCAACCCCGAGGAGACGCTCGACGCCGAGAAGGAACGGCTTTTCGCCCTGTTCGAGGAGATTCGGCGGCGAGGGATCGCCCTCGACGTGGATGTCCTGCAGGAGGGGGCGGCGAGCGGCGTCCCCGACGACCACCCCGTGGCGCGCACGCTGGCCCAGACGATCGCCGACGTCACCGGCGCCCGCCCGGAATTCAGCATGTGCCCGGGGCTTCTCGAAACCCGATGGTATGCCCGGAAAGGTGTCCCTGCCTTTGCCTACGGGCCCGGCCTCCTCGAGCTGGCCCACGGACCGGCGGAGTCGATCGAGGTGGAGAGCATCTTCCGACACACGATCATCTACGCGATGACGGCGGCTCGTCTGCTGGCGTGAGGGGGCCCTCAGCCCCCGTGTTCTCCCGCCCCACCGCGCAGGCGCCGACCCCGATGGCGCGTGCGCGGATCATCCCGGTCACTTACCACTACAGCGGATCCTTTGGCCGACGTAGTAGTGGCCGCTGGTCTCGCTCTGCAGGATGTACACCCAATAGACCATAAGCAGAAAAGCCACCCGGCTGGGTGGCTTCCCTTGTGGCGGGGCCGACGGGACTCGAACCCGCGACCTCCGGCGTGACAGGCCAAACCGAGACGGAGAGAGCGACTAGAATCAAGCAATTAGTGAGCGGTTTCAGGGGTCTATCTTGGCCCGCGGGGGATGGGTTGGTATGGTCTTACTCCCCCGCGGGCACGTTTTTGGGCACGTTCTTGAGTATTCCGGTGCGCCGAGACCCAAACCCAGCGCAACTGAGCAAGGAGGAGGATGCCCTCGGACTTCGGTCCGGGGGCGTTTGGGTTCTGGCCATCGCTTCCCTCCGCCCCGGCGGTTCCATCGCGTCCTCCTCCGTTCCGCGTTCAGTTCTCAGAGATCTGCTCGAATGCCACACATCTTCCGACGAGCACCCGATCTTCAACCTCGTCAGGGTCGGACTTCCGTTTTCTGACGAGAAGCGATTCTTGCTCGATAATGGCAGCCCATATGCCCTCGGAGCGATCTCTTGACAGGACGGTGCGGACTACCTCATCTGAACACGTTGCTTGGAACCTCCAGAACGGATAATCCGATCCCGCGATTTCGCCAAGCACTGTCACTAAATTTGGGCCAGCGTCCAGAACGTCATCAATTTTGGACTCCACAAGAACCCTCTGGCCTGCCTGGGCTGTGATCCGGCGTTGAGCCTGAACGCTGTATTGGTCATCCATCGCGACGTGAACCCGATCGGCACCATGGCGGGACGCTATCCTGTTTAAGGCTGCTTCGTGACGTTCGGACAGGATCCGGCTTTCCTCTCGGGCTTTGGTCTTCGTCCAGTTTGAATAGAGCTCCATGCCTCCGTAGATGCCAACGATAGACAGTATCAAGAACACTGTTGGCCAGAAGATTGGGGGAAGCCTGCGTATGCGTTCGAAGGCCATGGCATTCCTCCGTTGAGTGGGATCAGATCGGCGGAACGACTCTGGGCGGCGCTGGCCCGAGCGGGACTTAAACTGGATTGGACACGCCGGCAAACCGGCGGAAGAGACGAGGTGGGATTGCTTGGGAGTGCGGCTGAAGCCTATTCCTGTCTGGTGGACGGAGTCAACCACGAAGATTTCCCAGAATCCCTCTTGACACTGTAGCACATAAGAACTACATTAAGAAGTATGAGACTACGACTGCGGGAAGTACGAGAAGCGAAGGGATTGAGCTTGCGCGAGTTGGCCGCCAAATCCGGCGTGGCGTTCGGCGCGATCAACCGGATTGAATTGGGCAAGACGCAGCCACGTCTTGAGACGTTAGACCGACTGGCGAAGGCGCTCGGCGTCGGCGTCAAGGACCTGATCGAGAACGGGAAGTAGGCCTTTCCGCTGTACCGATGCTATGAGATGAGGAGGTGCGACGATGCGACCCGCCCCCGATTCCCCCACCCGCGCACTCGGATACGTACGCGTCAGCACCGAGGATCAGGTCCGGGAAGGCGTCAGCCTTGACGTGCAGTCCGAGCGGATCCGCGCCTATTGCCAGGCGAAAGGCTGGACCCTCGAGGGGATCATTCGGGACGAGGGCCGCTCCGCGCGAGACCTGAACCGTCCCGGCATCCAGCGGGTTCTGGAGATGGCCCGCCAGAAGAACGGGAGCCGGAGCGCGGACGTGCTAGTGGTTCTCAAGTTGGACCGCCTCACCCGCTCCGTCCGGGACCTCGGGCACCTCACCGACGAATTTCACCGGCTCCGGTTCGGCTTCACCAGCATCCAGGAGGCGGTGGATACGACTTCGGCCACAGGGGAACTCTTCTTCAACATCGTGGCGTCAATCAGCCAGTGGGAGCGACGGGTAATCGGCGAGCGGACCAGCGCGGCCCTCTGCCATCGCCGCGCCCAAGGGCAGCGCATCAGCCGGGATCCGTTCGGCTGGCGGGTGAACGGCGACGGGCGCACCCTGCACCCAGTACAGGGAGAACAGACGATCGTGGCCCAGATGGCAGCCTGGCGCGGCCTGGGGAGCTCCTACGCGACCATCGCGGATCGGTTGAACCTGGAACACGTCCCGCCAAAGCGGGGGGCCAGATGGTTCCCGTCCAGCGTTCGGAGCGTGCTGGCGACGGCCGAGCGGTACGGAAGTCCTCTGGCCGCGTAGCTCTGGCCAGGATCGGCGTACACAACCGCTCCCTTGTGTATAAGAAATGCGGGCGCTGGGAATAGGAGGACGCGATGTATAGGTTCCATGAAGTGAGGGCTATTCCAGGCATTGGTTCCGGCGTCATTATCACCGGTGCTGGATGTGACAAACGCGGCGTCTTTGCGGAGTACCACGTGCTCTTCCCAGAGAGAAATTACACAAAGTTCCAGGAGTTGCGAACAGACAACCTCGCGGAGGAATCGCTGTTACAGCAGGCCGATAAGGCGGCGAAAGATTTCGCCCAGCACTATGTGGATGTGTGCTATTCGAAGGGTAAGAATCCACTCTCCGTTGTTGAACTCGCGGACGGGGACGCTAGCCTCATACAACGTTTGTGGATTTCCGGCAAGTGCAAACGTCAATTGGAAGAGATCGCGGAAAGCACTTTGGTCCCCGATCTCAAGTCGTTCTTGGAGCAAGTAAGACACTTGCCAGTGATTTCGAGGTCCGAACCATGAACGTGTGTCAGCCAGACTAGCAAAACAAAGGTGCCCCCGCGTGTGCTCGTAACACACCGGGGGCGTGGCCCACGACCCCCAACCCTGTTAAGGAGGTAAGCCATGGACAAGCGAAAGCGTACCACGGATCGTACTACCGTTCAACCGCCCGCCGCAAAACCCGCCCCAACGCAAGCCCCCTCCAATTCTGGCCGCATGCCCGTCTGGGATCAGGATAGACTTCTGAAAATCTGCGGCGCGCTGCATGGGATCGGCGGGGCCCTGCAACATGTTGATGGCTCCATGGAGACGGACGTCGTCAACGGCCTCGGCTCGGCTTTCCGGCTTCTGGCGTGGGATCTGGAGGAGATTCACGAAGGAGCCGCCTATAAGCCGGCGGCGGCGGAAGGCGGTGCAAAATGAAAACCGCCAAGGCGGCAAAGCCCGCCCCGAAGGACAAGCCGAAAACCGCCGGACCCACCATGTATTCGAAGCCTTCCCCGTTGGATCTGGTCTCAAGCCGGGCCAGCATGTTGAGCATGGGACACGAGGACCTCGAGTCTTTGTCTCTGGCGCTCGATGAGATTGAGTTTCAGTACGCCAGCTTCAGCACGGATAAGGTCAGGGACTACGCACGCGCGGCCATCGTGGAGAAGCTCGACGTGGTCTGTAAACGACAGCGTGAGGATTTTGACGAACTCTTCCTCTGCATCAAGGCCCTCGGCCCGGAGCAGGCGAAGAAAGGCGGTGCGCGATGAAGACGACCACTAAGAAGGCAGCACAGCCGGCCAATCACAGCAAGACCAGGCTCCCCGAATCGAAGCCAGAACCCGGACCCACCCCGTTGGAACGCGCCGAGATGGCCACCCTCTTTGTGGACTACGATCACTGCCAGGATGATGATCCCCTGGTTGTCCTGGTGGCGGCGGAGAAAACCGCCCGCGCCCTCCAGCTCGCCATCCAAGGTATAGGGCAAGAGTTGGAGCACTCTGTGCCGCGAGAGGAGGACATCGGCCTTCTGTCGGAAATGAGCAATGCCCTGTGGCTCTTCTGTTGCCAGGCCAAGAAGCTCGCCGCGAAGCAGCCCGCGCCGGCCGCGGCAGGAGGTGCACGATGAGCCCAACCATCGCAGATGAGCGAGAAGCGGTCCAGGACAAGTTGGAGCTGCTAGGTCTGGCGATACAGGGCCTAACCAGGATCTCGGAGGAGAGCGCACTCACCCCCAAGGACTTTGAGAGGGTGAACATCCTGGCCCTCGATCTCTCCAGGGACCTCGAAAAGATACTGCAGCCCCCTGCACCCTCGCAAGACACTCGCGCAAGCAGCCAAGCGACCCCGATCGATCCGCACCGCGGCTGCCTGCGACCCCTGAGCGTCGAGGACGCATACAAGAAGGCCACGGTGCTGGAGTACGGCCTTCAGGGGCTGGCAAGCGCGCTGGAGCATGGCACGATTGAATCTGGCGTTCGTCTCCAGGAGGATGCCTGTGCATTCCTCGAGATCGCGATGGACCTCGCCGCGATCTTGGCCAAGGCGCACATCAAGGAGGAGGACGCGACATCGGCTTGACTCAGCAGGGGCGGCAGGCGTAGGCTCACGGGTGAGCGTTCCTCAACCAGTCCATCCTCCGGGGGGCGCTCATCCTGCCTGTCAACTTCGGGCACGTGCCCGTTGGTCTCTCCTTGAATTTGGCATCAGTGCATCCGTCGCTACCGGCATCTTTGACCCATCTCGGAGAGGAGCGAAATGCTGCTTCGCACCCTGGTCATGGTTGGGCTGGTCATCTCCTCTGTTGTCCTCCCCATCGTGTCCATTGTGACGAACTGGTGCTACCCATGGAGCGCGTACGGTGCGTTTGCGATAGCGGGCTTGATTATGTGCGCCAATGGGTATCTGCGGGGAGCGTCAAGCC
>JAPLLC010000284.1 GCA_026387775.1 Candidatus Methylomirabilota bacterium
CGGCGATCCCCCGCTTGAGTGCGCCGTCCACAAACTTCTTGCGCTGCTCGGCCATCAGCTCGGCGCTCTTCTTCCCCATGGCGCGCCGCAGGATGTCCGCCTCGCCCAGGCTGAAGCCGCCCAGGTCGGAGGCGATCCGCATGACCTGCTCCTGGTAGACCATGATCCCGCACGTCTCTTTGAGCACCGCTTCCATCAGCGGGTGCTCGTACTCGACCTTGGACCGGCCGTGCTTCCGCTCGATGAACTTTGGGATTTGCTCCATCGGCCCCGGCCGATACATCGCCACCAAGGCGACGATATCCTCGATGCAGGTCGGGCGGAGCTGGCGCAGCAGGTCGCGCATCCCCGAGGATTCGAGCTGGAACACGCCGAACGTCTTGGCCTCGCCCAGAAGCTGGAACGCCGGCGCGTCATCGTGGGGGATGTCATCGACGTTCACCGTGAGCCCGCGCGACTGCTGGATCAGCTTGACGGTGTTCATGATCACCGTCAGCGTGCGGAGGCCCAGGAAGTCCATCTTGAGGAGGCCGATCTTCTCGATGGCTGTCATCGAGTACTGGGTCGTGACTTCTCCCTTGGCCCCCTTGTACAGCGGGACGTGCTCGATCAGCGGCTCGCTGCTGATCACCACGCCCGCGGCGTGCGTCGAGGCGTGGCGGGTCAGCCCCTCCAGCACTTTGGCGGTCTCGATCAGCTCCGCCACCTCCGGCGACTTCTCGATGGCCTGCTTCAAGGGGGCCGAGTCCTTGATGGCGTCGTCCAGCGAGATGTTCAGGGTGTTGGGGACCATCTTGGCAATCTTGTCCCCCTCGGAATAGGCCATCCCCATGGCCCGGGCCACGTCCCGGATGACGGCCTTCGCCCCCAGCGTCCCGAAGGTGATGATCTGGGAGACGTTTTCCGCCCCGTACTTCTTCCGGACATACTCGATGACCTCGTCCCGCCGCTCGTCGCAGAAGTCGATGTCCATATCCGGCATGCTGATCCGTTCCGGATTCAGGAACCGCTCGAACAGCAGGCCGTAGCGCAACGGGTCGATATTGGTGATCGCCAGACTGTAGGCCACCAGGGATCCCGCCGCCGAGCCGCGGCCGGGCCCCACCGGGATCCCGCGGGACCGGGCGTAGCTGATGAAGTCCCAGACCACCAGGAAGTAGCCCGCGAAGCCCATTTTCTTGATGACCTCGAGCTCGCGGTTCAGCCGCTCCACCGCCTCGGGGCCGGGGGTCTCGTATCGCTTTCGAAGCCCTTCCTCGGCCAGGTGGCGGAGATACGAGTCCAGCGTGTACCCGTCGGGAACCGCGTACTTGGGCAGCCGGATCTTGCCGAAGGTGAGCTCCAGATTGCATCGCTCGGCGATGGCGACGGTGTTCTTCAGGGTGTCCGGGATCTCGCCGAAGAGGGCCTGCATCTCCCTCGGGGACTTCAAGAAGAACTGCTGGGAGCTGAAGCGCCAGTGGTCCGCGTCCTTCACCGTCTTCCCGGTCTGGACGCAGAGCAGGACCTCGTGGGCCTTGTGATCGCCGGCATTGAGATAGTGGACGTCGTTCGTGGCGACCACGGGGATCCCCAGGCGTTTGGCGAGCGGCAGGATCCCCCGGGTCATCGTGCGCTGATCCTCTAAGCCATGATCCTGGATCTCCAGGTAGTAGTTCTCCTTCCCCACCACGTCCATGTAGTACTTGGCAATCTGGGCGGCCTTGGCCTCATCCGTGTCGAGCAGCGCGTGGCCCAGCTCGCTGTTCAAGCAGCCGGACAGCGCGATCAGCCCCTGACCGTGCTGGGCGAACAGCTCCCGATCGATCCGGGGCTTGTAGTAGAACCCCTCCAGATAGCCGGCGGTCACCAGCTTGATCAGGTTCTTGTACCCGGTCAGGTCCCGGCACAGGAGCGTGATATGATTCGCCCCCTCGTACTGGCCGTCCTGCGGCGTCCGATCGAAACGGCTGCCCGGGGCCATGTAGAGCTCGCAGCCGATGATGGGCTTGATCCCCTCCTTGGAAGCCAGGGAATAGAAGTCCACGGCCCCGAACAGGTTGCCGTGATCGGTCATGGCCAGGGCCGGCATCCTGTACTCTTTGGCCTTGGCGATCAGCCGATCGAGCTGGCACGCCCCGTCCAGGAGCGAGTACTGTGTATGCAGATGGAGATGCACGAAATCCGAGTGCGGCATGGTCCTCTCAGTAATGACCAATGACCAAATCCCAATGGCCAATCACCGTCCCCGATCCTCCATTGGTCATTGGCAATTGGTCATTGGTCATTTTGAAGTCACTTCAGCAATCCCGGCGCCGGTGAGACGGACGATATCGGCCGACCGGATCTTGACCAGGAGCTCCGGCCGCCCGCCGCCGGCGTATCCCCACTGCTGTGCCGCAACCCGCGTGTCCATCACCACCGGAAAGACCTCCCGGTGTCCGATCGGAGGCGTCCCACCTGCAGGATACCCGGTGACGGCCAGGACCACGCCCGGCTTGGCCAGCTTGAGCCCCGCCAGCCCCGTGGCGGCTTCGACCCGGGCCGGGTCCACCCGCTCGTTCCCGCAGGCGACCACCAGCACACACCGGCCGTCGCCGGCCTGGAAGAGGATGGATTTGAATATCTGTTCCGGCGCCACGCCCATGGCCGCCGCGGCGGCGTCCACCGTGGGCATGTGCGCCCCCGGAGCCACGATCTCGGCCGCGAGGTTTCGCTCCAAAATGAAGTCAGCCAGATCGAGCAATGCGTCGGCCATGGGTGGCATCGGGTGCGGCCAGGAAGGTCGGCGAGCGGCTCACTCCCACTCGATAGTGCTGGGCGGCTTGCTGCTCACGTCGTACACCACGCGATTGACCCCCTTGACCTCGTTGGAGATCCGGCTGCTGATGGTGGCCAGGACGTCGTAGGGCAGCCGCACCCAGTCGGCTGTCATGCCGTCCTGGCTCTGCACGGCGCGCAGCGCCACCACATGCTCGTACGTCCGTTCGTCTCCCATGACGCCCACGGTGCGCACAGGCAGGAGCACCGCGAACGCCTGCCAGATCTCCCGGTACAGGCCGGCCTTCCGGATCTCCTCCTCCACGATCACATCTGCCTTGCGCAGGAGGTCCAGCCGCTCCGGGGTCACGTCGCCGATGCAGCGGACGGCCAGGCCCGGCCCGGGGAACGGCTGCCGCCAGACCAGATCGTCGGAGAGGCCCAGTTCCCTCCCCACCTCTCGCACCTCGTCCTTGAACAGCTCCCGGAGGGGCTCCACCAGCCTGAAGCCCATCTTCTCCGGCAGGCCGCCGACGTTGTGGTGCGTCTTGATCGTGGCCGAGGGGCCCTTGACCGAGACGCTCTCGATCACGTCCGGGTAGAGCGTCCCCTGCACCAGGTAGTCCATCCGGCCGAGCCGCGCCGCCTCCCCCTCGAAGACGCGGATGAACTCCTCGCCGATGATCTTGCGCTTGCGCTCCGGATCGGCCACGCCCGCGAGCTTCTCCATAAAGCGCTGGGCGGCATCCACGGCGATCAGGTTCAGCCCCAGATGCTTGCCGAACATCTCCACCACCTGCGTCGCCTCGTGCATCCGGAGAAGACCGTTGTCCACGAAGACGCAGACGAGGCGGTCCCCGATGGCCCGGTGGGTGAGCGCCGCGGCAACCGACGAGTCCACGCCCCCCGACAGGCCGCAGAGCACGCGACCGTCCCCGACCTGCTCCCGGATCCGCGCCACGCTGCTCTCCACGAAGGAGCGCATCGTCCAGGCGGCCTGACACTTGGCGATCCGGAAGACAAAGTTCGCCAGGATCGCCTTCCCCTGCGGGGTGTGGACGACCTCGGGGTGAAACTGCACCGCGAAGAAGGGTCGCTCCCGGTGCCGGATCGCGGCATAGGGCGAGTTCCCCGTGTGCGCCAGCACCCGGAAGACGCCAGGGAGCGTGTCGACCTTGTCCCCGTGGCTCATCCAGACGGGGAGCGTTCCCGGCAGATCGGCGAAGAGCTCCTCCGCCCGGTCCACCAGCAAGTCCGCCGGCCCGTACTCGCGGCGCGCTGCCCGCGACACCTCCCCGCCGCAGAGGTCCGTCAGGACGCACAGGCCGTAACAGATCCCCAGGATCGGGATCCCCAGCTCCAGGATGGCCGGGTCGGGTTTCGGCGCGTCTGCCTGGTAGATGCTGGCGGGGCTTCCCGAGAGGATCAGCGCCGTGGGACGGAAGGCGCGGATCTCGGCGATGGAGACCGAATAGGGGTGGATCTCGGAATAGACCTTGAGCTCTCGCACGCGCCGGGCGATCAGTTGCGTGTACTGGGAGCCGAAGTCGAGGATGAGAACCTTATCCATGGCAGAGCCTAGAGCCGAGAGTTGAGAGCTGAGAATTGAGAGCCGAGAATTGAGAAAAGACAGAGCATGCATAAGAGCAACGACATCCTAATTCACTCCTGTTCCTTCTTTCGCTTCAAGGCGCTCAACATCTTTGAGATTTCTTCCGCCAGCCCGTACACATCATGATGCTGCTCGGGGGCCACCAGGCCACGGCATTGACAGATGGTCATGATGCTCACGACCTCGAAGGCCGAGGACCTGGCCACGGTGAAGAAGTACTTGCATTCCTTCGCCGTCTCTCGACCCGAACCCTCGGCGATATTCGAAGAAACCGAAAGCGCAGCACGTCGAAGCTGATCCGCGACAGAGAATTGCATTCTTTGCGGAAAACCGTCAGCCGCTTGATCGGCCAGATCGTATAGAGTGACTGCTTTTTGCCACACCAGGAGCCGCTCGAAGCGAAACATGATTGCACCTCCCGCTTCTCATCCTAACAACGTTTCCCCACTCTCCGGTCTCGGCTCTCAGCTCTCCGGTCTCGGCTCTCAGCTCTCCCTACTAGCTCTCGATCCGGTAGTTCGGCGCCTCTTTGGTGATGATGACGTCGTGGACGTGGCTCTCCCGAAGGCCGGCCTGGGTCAGGCGGATGAACTTGGCACTGGTGCGGAGCTCCTCGATGTTCTTGCAGCCGCAGTACCCCATGCCGGCCCGGAGGCCGCCCACCAACTGGTACACCAGGGCCGACAGCACCCCTTTGTACGGGACACGCCCCTCGATCCCCTCGGGCACCAGCTTCTCCACGTCCGCCTCGGGGTCCTGGAAGTAGCGCTCGCGCGCCCCGCGCGACTGCATGGCTCTGAGAGACCCCATCCCACGGTAGACCGTGTAGGTCCGCCCCTGGTAGAGCACCGTCTCGCCCGGGCTTTCCTCGGTGCCGGCGAAGAGGCCGCCCAGCATGACCGAGTGGGCCCCCGCCGCGATAGCCTTGGTGATGTCCCCGGAATGCTTGATGCCGCCGTCCGAGATCACCGGCACGTCGTACTTGCCGGCCATCTCCACGCAGGCGCGGATGGCCGTGATCTGCGGAACCCCCACCCCCGCCACCACGCGCGTGGTACAGATCGAGCCGGGCCCGATCCCCACCTTGACGGCGTCCACGCCGGCCTTGATCAAGTCTTCGGTTGCCTCGGCGGTGACGATGTTCCCCGCCACGATCTCCGTCCCGGAGTAGCGGCGCTTGATGCCGCGGACCATCTCCAGAACCGACTCGGAGTGGCCATGGGCCGTGTCCACCACCAGGACGTCTGCGCCGGCCTTGATCAGCATCGGAACCCGCTCCATCGCCTCGGGCCCCACCCCGACGGCCGCCCCGACTCGCAGCCGGCCGAGGACGTCCTTGCAGGCATTCGGGAACTTGATCCGCTTCTCGATGTCCTTGATGGTGATCAGCCCCTTGAGGTTGAACTCCTGATCCACCACCGGCAGCTTCTCGATCCGGTGCCGGTGCAGGATCTCCTTCGCCTCCTCCAGGGTGGTTCCCACCGGGGCGGTGATGAGCTTGTCCTTCGTCATCACGTCCCCGACCTTGAGATCCAGCTTGGTCTCGAAGCGCAGGTCCCGGTTGGTGAGGATCCCCACCAGCTTCCCGCCCTTCGTCACCGGCACGCCGGAGATGCGGTACTTCTCCATCACCTCCAGGACCTCGTAGAGGCGCTGCTCCGGGGCCATGGTGATGGGGTCCACCACCATCCCGTACTCCGACTTCTTGACCTTGTCGATCTCAACCACCTGCCGGTCCGCATCCATGGCGCGGTGGATGACCCCGATGCCGCCCTCGCGGGCCAGGGCGATCGCCAGGCGCGCATCGGTCACCGTGTCCATGGCGGCGCTCACGATCGGGATGTTGATCCGGACGTTGCGGGTGAACCGCGTGGACACGTCCGTATCCCGCGGGATGACCTCCGACCGCTGGGGATACAGGGAGACGTCGTCGAAGGTCAATGCCTCTTCGATCGGCCGATTCGTGTACTCCATCCGCTTCCCCCTTGCATGTCCCGTCTCGGCGGGACCGCCTGTGGACCACGCTCAAATCCGCATCGCCGCCTTGACGTCTTGCAGGGTCTGGCCGGCCGCCGCCCGGGCCCGGGTCGCACCCTCGTCCAGGATGGCCCGGACCGCGTCCGGATCCTTGGCCAGCTCCGTCCGTCGTTCGGACACCGGAGTGAGGACCGGCAGCGCGTGCTTCAGCAGGATCGCCTTGCAATCCAGACAGCCGATGTCCGCGCTGGTGCATCCGGGAACGATGACGCCCTTCCGCTCCGCCTCGGGCGTGAACACCTTGTGCAGGTCGAACACCGGACAGAGCTCGGGATTGCCCGGATCCTTGCGGCGCTGGCGCGCCGGATCGGTGATCATGGGCTTGATCTTCGCCGTCACGGTCTCCGGGGGATCGGACAGGAAGATGGCGTTGTCGTAGCTCTTGCTCATCTTGCGGCCGTCCGTGCCGGGGATCTTGGGAAACTCCGTGAGCAGCGCCTCGGGCTCCAGCAGGACATTCGCATAGAGGAAGTTGAACCGCCGCGCGACCTCCCGGGTCAGCTCCACGTGGGGCACCTGATCCACCCCGACCGGGACGTAGTGCGCCTTGTAGATCAGGATGTCGGCGGCCTGCAGGAGCGGGTAGCCGAGAAACCCATACGTGCTCAGGTCCTTGTCGGTAATCTGCTCCCGCTGCTCCTTGTAGGTGGGGACCCGCTCCAGCCAGGCCAGCGGCGTGAACATGGAGAAGAGCAGATGCAGCTCGGCGTGCTCGGCCACTCGCGACTGCACGAAGAAGGTCGCCTTCTTCGGGTCCAGCCCCGCCGCCAGCCAGTCCAGGACCACCTCGGTGGTGAACTCCTTGACTTTCGACGGATCCGCATAGTCGGTGGTCAAGGCGTGCCAGTCGGCGATGAAGAAGAAGCAGTCGTAGGTCTCCTGCAGCTTCCTCCAGTTGTCCAGCGCGCCGAAGAGGTGCCCCATGTGCAGCCGCCCGGTCGGGCGCATGCCGCTCAAGACTCGCTTCCGTGTCATGAATTCTCCATTGAAATAGTGCGGTCCGGCATCAGCCCCCGGCGCTCAGCAATCATTCCCCTCACCGCCCGCGGCTCGCGGCTCATGGCTCGCCGCTCCCGGCTCCCGGCTCCCGGCTCTCAGTCCCCCTCTACGCCCACATCCGGAACAGGGCCGTCGTCAAGAAATGTATCGGTGGCCAGAGAATGTGGTCCGTGACCCTACTGAAGAACAGCAGGAACAGGATGACGAACCCGTACGGCTCCAATCGGCTGTACGTGATGGCCTGACGCGGGGGCAACAGACCCGACACGACCCGGCTGCCATCCAGAGGCGGAATGGGTAGCAAATTGAACACTGCCAAGATCACATTCACGTAGACAGAGGATTTGATGACGCGCGCAATGGGAAGAACCAGCCATGCCGACTCAGTCGTCAGCAGGCTGCGCCACGGAATCATTTGAAAGCAGAAGGCTGCCGCGACCGCAAGAACGGCGTTGCTCAGCGGCCCCGCCGCGGCAACCAGGACCATGTCGCGCCGCGGCTGTCGGAAGTATCTGGCATCCACGGGGACCGGCTTCGCCCATCCAAATCCGATCAGGAAGATGGCGATGGTGCCGATGATGTCCAGATGGGCCAGCGGGTTGAGCGTCAAACGCCCCTGGAGTTTCGCGGTCGGGTCCCCCAGCCGGTCAGCCGCCCAGCCATGCGCGCATTCATGAATTGTCAGAGCCAAGAGAAAGACGGGAACCTGGATCACCAACTCTTGGATCGAGGGGAAATCGAACATGCGCTCCTTTCGTGCGTGCAGATCAACCCTAAAACGGTACCCGATCCCCCCCGTTTTGTCAATTGGAGACTCGGGGACCGAATCAGAAGATTCGATGAGTTAAGGGCTTCCAGGGGCCGCCGCGCGCTGCCTCCCGCCGGTAGTGGCAACAGCCCGGGGAGGCTCGGAGTCTTTCGCGCGCGGGAGGGATGGCCGATTCAGCGACGCCCATCGGCCGGGCGGGCCGGCGGCGGCGCACTCGCCTCTTTGCCCGCGACAAACACCCGGGCGAACCGGCGACGGACGAAGCGCAGTTCGTCGTCGCGGCTCTGGATGTGGCCGTCCAGCCTGGCGTACAGAAGCGAATACAGGATGTCCCGATAGATCGGGCCCGGCCGGATGCCCAGCGCCCGCAGGTCGTCTCCCCGCAGGAAGGGCCGCACCCGACCCTTGGCGCTCAGGAAGTCCCCGATTGCCTTGCGGAGCTCGGGGCGGACCATCACGGCCATGAGGGCCAGCACCACTTCGACCGGCGCGTCCGCCAGCCACCGGTAGACCCGGCTCGGGACCACCCCGCGCGCCCGCAGGAGGCTTTTCGCCAGCGCGCGCAGCTGCACCAGGCCCCGGCCGATCGTGTCGGCCGTCTTGGGCGGCGGACTTAGCCGCCGCAGGATCGCCCGCGCCTCCGTCCCCGGCCTCTCCTCCAAGAGGACCAGCAGGTACACGCGCCACGGGACGGGCTTCTCCGCGAGGTACTGCAGCTCGTGCCAGGTCAGGACTTCCGCCGCGCGCTGGAACCTCCGCTCGGTCGTCCCGCCGATGACAAGCCGCGGGTGGATGGCCGTCAGCACCCCCAGCGCATTCACGCGCGCCAGGATTGCCCAGGGGCGGGTCTCCTGGAGGATCATCGAGAACTCGGTGAAGATGCGGATACCGGCGACCTTGTCCAGGAGCCCCATCTGGACCGCGTTGGCGGTGAGCTGCTCCGCGTGCTTGCTGAGGTGCATCCCAAATCGCACCTCGAAGCGGGCCGCGCGCAGGATCCGGGTCGGGTCTTCGACGAAGCTCAGGTTTTGGATGATCCGCAGCGTCCGGTCGCGCAGGTCCTGCTGGCCGCCGAAGAAGTCCAAGAGCTCCCCGTAGCGCTCGCCGTTCAGGCACACCGCCAGTGCGTTCACCGTGAAGTCCCGCCGGTAGAGGTCCATCTTGATGGAGCTGTGCTCGACCGTGGGGAGCGCCGCCGGGTACTCGTAGTACTCGGTGCGGGCCGTGGCGACGTCTACCTTGAAGCCGTCGGGCAGCGTGAGGACTGCGGTGCCGAACTTCGGATGGCTCGTCACCTTGGCGGAAAGACGCGCGCCCAGCCGCTCGGCATAGGCGATCCCATCCCCTTCCACCACCAGGTCCACGTCCAGGTTCTCGTGCCGGAGGAGCAAGTCGCGCACAAAGCCTCCCACGGTGTACACCCGCGTCCCCGCCTCGTCCGCCACGGTCCCCGCCAGGCGCAGGAGCGACTGGACCCGGGGCGGCAGCTGATTCGCGAGAAGGCTCGCCACGGTGCGCACGCTCGGACCGGCAAGCTCGCGATCGTCCGCGGTGGCGAACGTCGGCCGGGTGAGGAGGTCCTCGTAGGTGTGCCGCAGCAGGTCCGCTCGCGTGATCGCCCCGTGCAGCCGCTCTCCCTTCACCACGGGGAGGAAGCCCAGGCTCCGCTCCACCATCAGCCGCTGCACCTCCGAGAGCGGCGCGTCGGGGGCCACACGGGGAAACTCCCCGATCATGTAGTCGTGAACCGCCGCGTCCCCCAGACCGTGGAAGATGGCCTTGTCCGCCACCTCCCGCGTCAAGAGACCGATCATCTCGCCCCGCCGGATGACGGGCAGGTAGGCCAGGTTGAACCGGTTCATGATCTCGGCTGCCCCGCGGATGGTGAACCGCTCCGGGATGGCCTTCACCGGGGCGGTCATGATGTCCTGCGCCCTCTTGAGGGGGCGCACCGCCTCGCGCAGAATGTGGAGGAGGCGCTCCTTCACCTGGAACAGGGTGAGATCCTTGATCGTGGCCGACGCCGCCGTGGCGTGGCCGCCACCGCCGAACGCCTCGACGATCCGGCCCACGTCCACCGCTTCCAGGCGGCTCCGCGCCACCAGGTGCACTCGGTTATCCATCCGGACCAGCGTGAACAGGACGTTGCTGTTTTCCATGTCGCGAAGCTTGTGGGTCAGCATCGCCAGATCGCCGACGTACCGCTCCAGCGACGCGGTGCTGATGACCATGGCCACGCCGTTCACGGTATGCGTCTCCGCCGAGCGGATGAGCTCGTTCAGAAGGCCCACCTGTTCGGCCGTGAGCTCCCGCCGGATGAAGTCCGACACCAGGGCGAGGTTCGCCCCGCAGGAGAGGCAGTGGGCCGCGGCCTGGAAGTCCGCCTCGGTGGTATTCGTGAAGGTGAGAAAGCCGGTCTCCTCGTAGATCCCCAGGGCCAGCAGGGTCGCCTCTTGCTGGGTGAGAGCCACCTCCTGCTCCCGGAGGATGCCGAGCAGGATGGTGGTGGTCGCCCCGACCTCGCGCAGGACTTCCAGGCTGCCCGCGATATCCTTGGGGTGGACCGGATGGTGGTCGTAGACGTGGACCTCCAGCCCCGGCCGCCCCAGGATCTCCTTGAGGGGGCCGATCCGTGTCCCCCGCTTCACGTCCACCAGGACGAGACGCGTGATCGCATCCAGCGAGAATCCCCTGAGCCGCTCAACCCGGAGCGGAAACTTCGTCTCGCGCAGGAACTCCCGGACGTTCCGCTCCTGGGATCCCGGAAACAGCAGGCGGGCCTTGGGATAGAGCTTCGCCGCCGCCACCATGGAGGCCAGAGCGTCGAAGTCGGCGTGAATGTGCGTGCTGATGAGTTCCATCAACGGGAATCCGCCGCGCGCGCCGGACTCGGCTGCGCGCACCTCCCTCCGCGTCAGGCCGGGGGTCTCTGCGCCCGACCGCCGCGATCCAAGACGTCGGCCAGCAATCCGCCGACGAGCAGGATCACCGCGGTATAGAAGACCCAGAACACCAGGCCGATGAAACCGCCCAAGATCCCGTAGAACAGGTTGTAGCGCGCGTAGTGGGTGAGATACAAGTTGAAGAGCACCCGCATCTCATGCCAGAGAACGGCCGCAATCGCTGCGCCCGTGACGGCCCACCGCCAGCGGATGGCCCTGACGGGCGCGACATGGTACACGATGGCGAGGAGAAACATCATGAGCAGCGATGAGAAGTATCGCGGGAAGCTCGGATGGATGAGAAACGGGGGCAGGACGATGCGGACCCCGATCAGCGTTTCGATCTCCGGCCAGACGGACAGGATCCATCCGCCAAACAGCGCCGCCACAAAAAGAAACCCGGCCGTGCCCATCAGCACCAGCGCCACGAGCTTTCGCCGGAAATAGGAGCGGGTCTCCCGCCCCCCGGTCAGCGTCGTCAGCGAACCGGCGATGGCCTCGAAGACGCCCATGCCGATCCAGAGAAGAGCGCCGACCCCCAAGGCCCCGGTCACGTGCCGGCTCTGGATCAGCGGCCGGAGGAAATCCTCGATCTCCTTCGCATTGGCCCGGGGGATCAGCCGGAGCCCCGCCCGCATCACCTCGTCCACCCCACGTTCGGACGAGCCCAGCAAGTATCCGGCGGCGGAGCTTCCCAGGAGCAGCAGAGGGATGATTCCCAGCAGCCAGTAGAAGGCGATGGCGGCCGCCATCAACATCAGGTCATTCTGACGGAGCAGACCCACGATGTCGCCGATGACTCGCCGCAGCCATCCCTTCCGCTCAGCCATCTCCACCTCCGCTCTTCTGGTGGATATCTAGCATAGACATTCTCTCCCCCCTTCACAAGCCAAAGCCGCGCGCGAGCTCGCGGGCGCCGATCTTGCGCCCCCCAGACCCCTATGCTAGGCTCCCGCAAGATGTCTCGTCCAGAGGGAGGCTACTATGAGACAGACCGCGTTGATCCTCTTCCTGTTCTTGGCCATCGCCGTGGCCCTGTTCGCCGTGCAGAACGCCGGGCCGGTGATGCTTCGCTTCGGATTCTGGTCCGTCGAGATGTCCCTGGTCGTCGTGGTCCTGGTGGCCGCGGCGCTGGGCGCGGTCCTGGCCTCGCTGCTCAGCCTGCCCGGCTGGTTTCGGGATAGCCGCCTGTTGCGACAGCAATCCAAGGAACTGGAGGCCCTGCGCGCCTCCCGACCATCAACGCTCCCCGCCCCCACGGCGTCGCCGGAGCCGCAGACGCGCCCCCCGGCCTGAGCGGTCCGCTCCCGGCGGAATGCGCTGGGCCTTCAACTGGCGCCTTCCAGGTTGTTGGGGTAGACTTGGGAAAAAGAGGGAGGGCGCCATGAATCCAACAACCCTTGCTCTACTCGCGGCCCTGTTAGTTCCTACCCTTCCGACCGTCGCTCCGAAAGAACCAGGACCAACACCGAGTCCCCCGGGCTCGACGTCCATCCCGGCGTACGTCCAGCGCGTTGCGCCCGCCGTCGTCGGAATCAAGACTCAAATTCCTCTGGACCGCCCTTCGGTCCTGACTCTGGGCCCCTTGCGCTCGGGCAGCGGGGTGATCTTCGATCCGGCCGGATACGTCGTCACGGTGGGCTACATCTTGACGGACGCGGCGACGATCCGGGTGTCGCTTCGCGACGGACGCATCGTTCCCGCCCGGCTGGTGGGTCTGGATCAGGAGCAGGGCTTCGGGGTGATCAAGCTGGAAGGCGATGGACCGTGGCCGACAGCTCCACTGGGGGATTCATCCACGGTTGCCGTCGGCAGTCCCGTCGGAACGATCGGGGTCGATAGCGACAACGACCTGCTGTTTTCGCAAGGCAGCGTCCGCGAGATCCGAAGCTTCACCGGCTATTGGGAATACCTCCTCGACCGAGCGTTCATCGTGCAGCCCTACAACCCTTCCTTCGGCGGCAGCCCCCTGGTGAATACCCAGGGAGAGGTTATCGGGGTCACTTCCCTCAGGCTCGGCGAGCCTCCCCACGTCAATCTTGCCATCCCGATCGAGCACTTCGTCGCGGTCAAGGACGAACTGATCAGAGAAGGCCGCGTGAAGAGCCGGCGGGTTCGTCCCTGGATCGGCCTCTACACCGCCGCCGCCGAAGAGGGCCTCGTCGTGGCCGGGGCCTCCCCGGCGGGGCCGGCGATCGAGGCCGGGTTCGAGCGCGGGGACGTGATCGTGCGGGTGAACGGGGAGAAGGTGGAGAGTCAGGAGGACTTCTACCGGAAGCTCTGGCGGACCGAGGTTGGCCAGGAGATCACCATCGTCGTCCTGCGCGAGTCACGCTTTCACGTGATCACCCTGCGCCCCATCGACCGGTACCGGCTCCTCTCGCTGCCGGGGAAATAGCGGGCGCTGAAGAACACGATTTGACTCAGGCTGCTCAAAAAGGTCCAGATGCAAGGCGGAACGCGCAGAGCGGGGTACCCACCGCAGGTGGGTCCAGGCGTACTCCAGGTACGCCGCAACGAGTGCTCGAGTGTTCGGGGTACCCAGCCGCAGGCTGGGTCCCCGCAGATGGGCCTTTTTGAGCAGCCTGCTAGGCGGCCGCAAGACTGTCGCCCTGATCGAGCCGCTCGATCTGGGGCAGGATCTGCTGACGCGCGCGGATGAGGTCTTCTTCGACATCAATCCCGATCCAGGGCAGGTCCCCGACCTCGACCACCCCGATCGGAACCTCCACCGCCAGATCGCGGATGGCGTCCTGATAGTCCGCAGAGTCCTTCCCGCTCTCGACCAGCTCGTCGAGGATACCCCGGAGCACCTCCGCCGCCTCGGCCGAAAGGCGCGGCATCCCGACGGCCTCTCCCCGGGGGCGGCCATCCTGGCCGATTTTCTTGGCCACCTCCACCACCCATCCGGCCTCGCACAACACCTTCGACTCCTCGCCCGTGTCCTGGAACTGCTCGTCCACGGCGATGGCGTTGGCATCTGGCGAGGCGAGGAGGCGCGCCAGGAGCTCCTGCGGGAACAGCACGTCCGCGTCCATGATCAGGACCTCGTCGTCGAAATCCTGCCGGGCGAGCCACAGCGAGAGCATGCCCCCGCGGATGAAGTGGCGGTTCTCGATCAGGCGCACCGCGATCGAGGCCGGCGCCAGTGCCACCTCCGCCGCCACCTGCTCTTTCAGGTGGCCCACCACGAGCACGGCCTCGGGGATGCCCAGGGCGGCGAGCACCTCGAGATGGCGGCGGAGGAGGGGCTTCCCTCCGACTTCGAGGAGACACTTCTGGGTGCTGTCGGTGTGCGGCGTGAGCCGCGACCCGACCCCGGCGGCGAGGATGATGGCGCGCACGATTGCTCCGACGACGGGCGAACCGCCCGGGGAGGGAGAATTTCGAGGATGCTACGCGAGGTGAAACCGGGGTGTCAAGCGGAAAGCCCAGCCAACACCGCTTTTCACCGCGGCAAGGGATATGCTAGAGTATCGCCGCGTCGCCAGCCGGAGCCCCTCACGCGCGCCCTGCAGCGCGCGGTTCACCGGCATCCAGGAGACCGCCATGGCGTCTACCGATCTGCGCGAATTCATCTCCGCCCTGGAGCGGGCCGGCGAGCTCCGGCGCGTCACCAGCGAAGTGGATCCGATCCTGGAGATTACCGAGATCACCGACCGCGTCAGTAAAGCGGGCGGCCCGGCGCTCCTCTTCGAGCACGTGAAGGGCGCCTCCATGCCCGTCCTGATCAACGCTTTCGGCAGCCCCACCCGCATGAACCTCGCCCTGCAGGTCGCCTCGCCGGGCGATCTGGCGGCGGAGCTGCAGGAGGTCCTGGACCTGAAGGCGCCGGAGGGACTGCTCGGCAAGCTCCGCATGCTCCCCAAGCTTCAGGATCTGGCCGGCGCCTTCCCCAAGCTGGTCAAGGACGGACCCTGCAAGGAGGTCGTCGTCCGGGACAACCCGTCGCTCGCCGGCATCCCCGTCCTGCAGTGCCGGCCGGCCGATGCCGGCCGCCACATCACCTTCCCGCTGGTCTTCACCCAGGATCCCGAGACCGGCGTGCCCAACTGCGGGGCCTACCGCATGCAGGTCTTCGACGAGCGGACCACCGGCATGCACTGGCATGTTCAGAAGGGCGGCGGCGCCCACCGCCGGGCGGATATCCCCCGAGAATCATATCGGGGAGAGAACCACCCCGCCGCGGACGCAAATGACCTGGCCGGGCACGCCGGGCCGAGAGGCTCTGGACTCTCGCCGGGAGGCGCGCCGAGGGGGCCCAGCCCGCCGCCCGAAGGGCACGCCCCTTTCGCCTCACCTTGACACGTCCCGAAGATGGGTCCATCCTGTGCCGGAAGCTGCCCGGAACGAAGGTTAACAGGGAGAGAGCGGATTCATGTGATTCACTTTCTTGATCGCCATCCGCTAGAATCCTCGCCACAGAGAGACTCGAACACTTGAAAGAGAGGAGCGTATGAGAACAGGATGGATCGCCCTAATGGTCGTGCTGGTTGTCGGTGTCCTTCCCGCCTCTGCGGAGGAACTCTCCGCCTACGCCTCGGTGGAGCAGGATCTCGCGAAGCTGCTCTTCGATGCCTTCGAGAAGGAGACCAAGATCAAGGTGAACTTCGTCCGTCTCGGGAGCGGCGAGCTCGAGGCCCGTGTGGAGGCCGAGAAGAACGTGCCGCAGGCCTCGATCTGGGTCGGCGGCGTGGGCATCAACCACATCTCCGCCAAGAAGAAGGGCCTGACCGTGGCCTACAAGTCGAAGCTGGCCGACAGCATCCCGACCCAGTACAAGGACCCCGAAGGTTTCTGGGTCGGCCTGTATCTCGGCCCGCTCGCCTTCACGACCAACCTCGACCGCGCCAAGGAACTCGGCCTCAAGCCCCCCACCAGCTGGGACGACCTGATCAAGCCGGAATACAAGAACAAGTTCCGCGTGGCTTTCCCCGGCTCCTCCGGCACGGGTTACAACGTGCTCACGACCATCATCTACCTGAACGAGATGAACGAGGACAAGGCGTTCGACTACCTCAAGAAGTTCGGCGCGAATTGCGAGAAGTTCGAACGCTCCGGGCCAGCCCCCTCCCGCTCGGTCGCCATCGGCGAGATCCCCATCGCCGTCGGCTATGCCCATGACTCCGTGCGCATGAAAGCCCAG
>JAPLLC010000109.1 GCA_026387775.1 Candidatus Methylomirabilota bacterium
CAAGAAGCTCCCGGCGTCGGCACTGGACCCGAAGCGGAAAGGACGGTGCGGGCGGAGCAGGGCGAAGCGCATGCAAGCGTACGCAAGAGTCGAGGCGAGACGATGATAATCCTGCTGCAGATGATCCTTGGGTTCCTCCTGCTGGGGATCCCGCTCGGCGGGCTGGCACCGGCGCACGCGGACGAAGTCCCCTACATCCAAACGCCGACGAATGTCGTTGATGCCATGCTGGCGATCGCCGAGGTGGGGCCGCAGGACTACGTGATCGACCTCGGCTCGGGCGATGGCCGCATCGTCATCGCGGCGGCCAAGCGGTACCAGGCGCGCGGACTGGGTATCGACCTGGACAACTGGCTGATCGCGGAGAGTCGTGCCAACGCGGCGCGCGAGGGGGTGTCGAGCAAGGTGGAGTTCCTCCATCAGGACATTTTCCTCGCGGACTTTCGCGCCGCCACGGTGGTGACGATGTACCTGCTGCCGGAAGTCAACCTGGAGCTTCGGCCGCGGATCCTGTTCGAGTTGAGACCCGGCACGCGCGTCGTATCGCACGATTGGGACATGGGCGACTGGGAGCCCGATCGCCGCCTGGTGGTCGAGGCGCCCGACAAACCGGTTGGGCCCGAGAAGGAAAGCACGGTATATCTCTGGATCGTCCCTACACGCGTTGCCGGATACTGGCGCGGCGTGCTCGCCGGCCCGGGCGGCGAGGAGTCGGTGGTTATCGAGTTTACTCAGCGCTTCCAGAAGGCAACCGCGAACGTGTGGCTTCGGCGCTGGGTTCTGACAGGGAGCGGCTCCATTCGCGGAGACAGCATATCCCTCAGTCTCCAGCGATCGTCGTGGATGCCCGGGTCGAAGCCGCTGTCCTTCACCCTGCGGGTCGCCGATGGCCGCCTCGAGGGTGAGGCGCTCGACGGCGAGCAGCGCTACGTCCTGCGCGCGACGCGGCTCGTCGACTAGCAGGCTGCTGAAAAAGGCCCATCTGCGGCGTTGGCTTGCTCGGGCACTCACTGCGGCGTACCTGTAGTACGCCTCACTCGACCCATCGCGCGCCGCCTTGCATCTGGACCTTTTTGAGCAGCCTGGGCGAAAATGGTCTTTTCAATATCCTGTTCGAGGCGGAAGAGTCGACGAAGCGGAAGCTGGTGCCGCACAGTTCAGGAACACGAGAAAAGGAGCGGATCATGCCCGAGAACAAGACGACGCACGGAAACGACTTTCTGGGGATCGTGACGGGGGAACTCAAGAAGCTCAAGACGCTGGGGGAGAAGGCGATCGCTCAGGTGGGCGACGACGGCCACCTGCACCTGAGGCTGGACGAGGAGTCGAACAGCATCGATATCCTGGTGCGGCACCTGGCCGGGAACATGCTGTCGCGCTGGACCGACTTCCTGACCACGGACGGCGAGAAGCCCAGCCGGAATCGAGACGCGGAGTTCGAGTCGGCGCCGAACCTCAGCCGGGCCGATCTTCTGGCCGCCTGGGAGAAGGGCTGGGCGTGTCTCTTTGGGGCGCTGGCCTCGCTACGACCCGAGGACCTGCGGCAGGTGGTCCGCATCGCGGGGAAGGAACTCTCCGTAATGGAGGCGATCCTGCGCCAGTTCGCCCATTACGCGACGCATATCGGGCAGATCGTCTTCCTCGCCAAGCACTTCGAGCGGTCGCGCTGGCAGTCGTTGTCGGTTCCCCGGAAGAAGCCCGGCACGCCCTAGCAGGCTGCTGAAAAAGGCCCATCTGCGGCGTTGGAGCGTTCGCGCGGCGCTGCGGCGTACTCGCAGTACGCCTCGCACCTCGCATCGCGCGCCGCCTTGCATCTGGACCTTTTTGAGCAGCCTGTTGGACACCTGCGTCAGCACGGATCGGCGAGGACGGCGCGGCCGCCGAGGAAGCAGCCTCTGTGCTTGTTGCCTCAGATGACCTGGGAGTGGTAACGCGCCTGCACCTCATCGCACCAGTTGCCCACGTTCCAGACCCCGTAGGCACCGAGCCCACCCAGCGGGTCCAGGCCATAATAGACGGGCAGGTGGACGAGCGAGAGCCCGTCGTGGCGCGCGGCCTCGGCCAGGGCGGCGCGCAGCGCCTCGGGCGATGACCCGCCGTCCAGCGCCGTGACGCCGGGAACGGCCGAGGCGAGCCGCACGTAATCCACCGCGATCCCGTCGCTGGTCTTGAAGTCGTGGCCGTACTGGGCCTCCTGCAGGCCCGAGATGGCGGACATTCGCCGATTGTCGAGGAGCAAGATCGTCCCCTTCGCCCCATGGAGCACCCCGTCCACGAGGACCTGCGGGTTCATGAAGAAGGAGCCGTCCCCGCTGAAGGCGATCCCATACCGGGGTCGTTCGGCGAGCCCCGAGGCGAGGAGTGCGCTCACCGCAAAACCCATGTAGGAGGCCCCGGTCTCGGTCACCGTCTGGTTCGGCTCGTCATCCTCCACCACCTGGAACCCGACCGCCTGGACGTCCCCGGCGTCGAAGAACTTCACGGCGCCGATGGACCTGGCGAAGTCTGCGGCGATCTTGATGGCCGCCGGCTGGGTCAAGACGGGCCGCCCCCACAACGGATCCGCAAGGGTGGGATGCGCGTATCGCTCGGCCTTGAAGGCCTCCCATTCCCGTTTCTTCGCGCCGCACTCCTCTTGCCATGCCGCCGCCCGGCTGTGGTCCGGGCCGCCCGCCGCGGTCAGGGCCTCGAGGAGCTGTGCGATGACGACGCCGATGTCCCCGGCGAGGGCCACCGTCCGGTTGTAATGCGTCACGTCTCCGAGATCCGCATTGATGTTGATCACGGCTTCGGCGGAGGAGTAGGCGGTGCCGGAACAATCCGCCTGGCAGACGCCGCGGGAGCCGACGACGATGAGGAGGTCCGCGTGGTCCGTGGCGTAATTCCCGGCGATCGAGCCCTTGCTGCCGCTCACGCCCATGTTCCGGGGATGGGTGTGCGGCAGGACGCCGAGCGCTCCGGGCGAGATCGCGGCGGCCCCATTCACGGCCTCCACCAAGGCACGGACCCGGCGGGGAAAGGGCCGGGCGCCCCCGCCCACCTTCACCACGATCCGACGGTGCGCCCGGATGAGCCGGACGGCCTCTGTGATTGCCGCGGGGTCGCCCACGGCCATCGGCGAGAGCGCGCTCTTCCCCGGCAGGGCCTCGAGGTTCAACTGCCCGATGCGAGCCGATTGCGTGTTGAGCGGCAGGAGCAGGTAGAACGGGCCGGCGCGGAAGGGGCGATGGACCGCGAGGGCCCCCCGTCGGAGTGCCGCCCGCAGACCGTCGGGCGTGTGGAGCACGTAGGATTCGCCCATCAGTGCCGTGAGCTGGCCGAAGAGGCCCTGGGCGTGCTTGGGGATGGCCTGCATGTTGGGGCCTTCGCCGTGCGTGGTCTCGTCTCCGTAGATGTGGTAGACGCCGATCCCGTTGGCGGCGGCGGCGAGCGATCCGGCGAAGGCCTGGAGCGCCCCCGGACCGATGGAGGTCAGCACGGCGGCCGTCTCGCCGTAGAGCCATTTGAGCGCCGTGGCGGCGTGCGCCATGGCGACCTCGTTGCGGAAGTTGTACGTGCGGGTGAGCCCCGCCGCCTCGTAAACCCGAAGGGCCTCGGCCAGATCCGTTGAGCCGTGGCCGAAGACGGCCAGATACTTCCGGACGCCCTGCCTGAGAAGGCCGAGGACCAGCCCCTCCGACAGCGTCGTGTCCACCTGGCGCGGGATCGCCCCCGTCCGGAGGGCATTCTCGAGGCCGCCGGCCCCGGCGATCGCCCGCGCCCGCTGCTCCATGGCTTCGAGCCGCCCCACGTGCTGCATCGGCACCTGACTCATCCTTGCACCTCCCTGCGGCAGCAACGCCGGACCCCATCTCTCCCGCTTCCCACTGCGGCCACTACTTTCGGGTCGGCGACAGAGTGAAACGGCCCGGCCTCCCGCGGGAGGCCGGGCCTGGAAAACCCGCCGGGCGAGATCTACTTCGTGATGAAGCTCACGGGCATCACCGTGCGCGGCGGAACGGGCTTCTCCTTGGTGATGAGCCACTTGGCGTGGGTCGCACCCATCTTCCCGATGTCGTAAGGGGGCAGGGCGACGGTCATGGCCAGCTCGCCATTCGCCACCGAGTCGCGCGCGTCCTTGTTGGCGTCCATACCGGTGATCTTGATGCCGGTCCGCTTGGCGGCCTTCACCGCGGCCAGGGCGCCCATGGCCATCTCGTCGTTGAAGCAGAAGACCGCGTCGACCTGCGGCTGGGCCTGGAGGATGTTCTCCATCACGGAGAGCGCCACCGCCCGGTCGTACTTGCCGCTCTGCTGGGCCACGATCTTGATCCCCGGGTACTTCGGCCACACCTCGGCCGAGCCCTTCTTGCGGTCCTCCGAGGAGGCCGCCCCCGGGATGCCCTCCATCACCACCACGTTCCCCTTGCCGTTCAGGGCCTTGACGACCCACTCGGCCCCTTCGCGCCCGATGACCACGTTGTCGGTGCCGATGTGGGAGGCCACCTTGGCCCCGGGGACGCCGCGCTGCAGCGTGACGACAGGGATACCGGCCTCCGCCGCCTTGTTCAGGACAGCCGCCGCGCCGTCATGGGTCGCGTTGATGACGATCACCTGCACCTTCTTCTGGATGAGGTCCTCCACGTCCGCGATCTGCTTCTCCAGCTTGTCCTCGGCGTTCAGAATCGTGGCGTCCATGCCCAGCGCCTTGGCCTCGTCGCGGACGCCGTCCGCCATGGCCTTGTAGAAGGGATTCACCTGGGTGGAGACGGAGAATCCGATCATCGTTCCGGCCATGCTCCCCGAGACCCAGATGAGCAGACACGCCACCCCCAGAATCGCGAAACCCGCCGTGCGCCATCCCCGAATTCCCATCGGACACCCTCCTTTTCCGCGCGACCGAACCGGCCCCACCATGAGGCCGGCCCTCGCGGGGACCCACGGTGTCATGCGGCCGGCGACCCTGCCCGGCCGGAAGCCATTCCGGCCTTGACGAGCTGGTCCACCAGGACCGCCAGGACAATCACCGCCCCCTTGGCGATGAGCTGATAGAACGGGCTGACGTTCATCAGATTGAAGCCGTTGTTCAGGATCCCGATGATGAAGGCGCCGACCATCGTCCCCCAGATGGTGCCTTCGCCGCCCATCAGGCTCGTGCCGCCGAGGACGACGGCGGCGATCGCATCCAACTCGAAGCCGACCCCGGTGTTCGGCTGGGCGGAGCTCAGACGTGCGGCGAGGACCAGGCCGGCCAGGCCGGACAACGCCCCGGCCAGCACATAGACGAGGATCTGGATCCCCGCCAGGCTGATCCCCGCCAGGCGCGCGGCCTCGGCATTTCCGCCCACGGCATACACGTAGGTTCCCCAGCGGGTCCGTGCCAGGAACCAGTGTGTGCCGAAGAGCACCGCGATCATGAGAAGAATGGGGATGGGGATCGGTCCGAACGAGGCCTGGCCGAGCCAGAGATAGGCGCCCGTGGACTGCACGATGGGCTCGCCGTTGGTCAGGACCAGCGCGCCGCCGCGCACGATGGTCATCGTGGCCAGCGTGGCGATGAAGGGCGGCACGCGCCCCCAGGCCACCAGACCGCCGTTCAAGAGGCCCACCAGGGCGGCCGCGCCAAGACCTGCCGCCATGCCGACGAGATCGCCCGTCCCGCGCGCCACCAGGAGCGCCGAGCAGCCGGCCAGGGCGATCGTCGAGCCGACGGACAGATCAATCCCGCCCGTGATGATGACCACCGTCATCCCGGCGGCGACGATGGCATTGATGGAGACCTGTCGGGCGACGTTGATGAAATTGGAGGTCGTGAGAAACCGGTCGGAGAGGAGGCTCAGCACCGCCCCGATGAGGAGCAGGCCGAGGAGCGAGCCGTACGAGCGCAGGAGTCGGATCAGCATCGGATCATCGCATGGCGCCAACGGCGCCGGTAGCGTAGGCCATCACCGTCTCGGGGGACCGGTCACCCCCTGGCAATTCCGCGATCACGCGGTGGTGGCGCATCACGTAGAGTCGATCGCTCATGGCCAAGACTTCCGGCAGGTCGGAAGAGATCAGCAGGATTCCCTTGCCCTCGCGGGTGAGCTGGTTCATGAGCCGATACATCTCCTGCTTGGCGCCGACATCGATGCCCCGGGTGGGCTCGTCCAGGATGAGCAGGCGCACCTGGCGGGCCAGCCACTTGGCGAGGACCACCTTTTGCTGGTTGCCGCCGCTCAAGCCGCGCACCGGCTGAGAGGGATCGGCCAGATGGATCTGGAGATCGCGGATCAGCGGCCGGGCGATCTCCCGCAATCGTGCGGGGGAGAGCCACCCACCGGATTCCCGGTCGAGACTGGGCAGCGCGATGTTCACGTCCACGCCCAGCCCCAGGACCAGTCCCTGTCCCTGTCGGTCCTCCGGGACCATCCCGATGCCCAGGGCGATGGCCTCCGCCGGCGAGCGCGCCTGGATGGGGTGCCCGCACCACCGGACCCTCAACCCGGGTCGGCGGTCGACACCGAAGACGGCGCGAACCAACTCGGTCCGCCCCGATCCGACGAGGCCCGCCAGGCCCACGACCTCGCCGGCGCGGACGCGCACCGGGAGGCCCTCGGGCGGCTCGATCTCGATGATCGCGTCGCCCGGCGGGGCCGGCTCCTTGGGGTAGTGCTCGCGGATGCTGCGTCCGACCATGCCGCGGATCAGCCGGTCCAGCGTCGCCTCGGCGACGGGAATGGTCTCCACCCGCCGGCCGTCCCGCAGGACGGTGACCCGATCCGCCAGGGTGAGGACCTCCTCCAGGCGGTGGGAGATGTAAAGGACGCTCACGCCGCGGGCGCGGAGGCCACGCACCGTCGCGTGCAAACGGGCGGTCTCCTGCTCGGTGAGGGTCGCGCTCGGCTCGTCCATCAGGATGAGCCGGGACTCACGCGACAGGGCGCGCGCGATCTCCACCATCTGGCGCTCGGGGACCGACAGTTCGCGCACCGGGCGGTCCGGGTCAACCCTCGAGCTTCCCCTTGTCTCGCCGAGGAGCTCCGCGAGGAGGGATGACGCCCGCTCCCGCATGGCCGCACGCCGGGCCGCCCCCCGTTCCGGGGCGGAGGATTCATGGCCGAGAAAGATGTTCTGGGTTCCCGTCAGGCCGGGGACAAGGCTGAACTCTTGATAGATGGTGGAGATCCCGCAGGCTTCGCAGGCCCGCGGGGAGCCCGTGGGCAGAGCGGCTCCGGCGAGACGAACGTCCCCTGAGTCGGGAACGACGGCTCCGCTCAGGATCTTGAGGAGGGTGGACTTCCCTGCCCCATTCTCGCCGACCAGGCCGTGGACCTCTCCTGCCCGGACGTCGAGATCGACGCCGGCCAATGCCTGCACCCCGCCATATCGCTTGGTGACCCCCCGAAGGACGAGGAGCGGCTCCATAACAGGATGCCTTCCGCGAGGTGCAAGTCCGCAGGTCTGGGTACGGCGTCTCCTCCGCCGAATTCCCGAGGACGGACTATGCCCCCGGGATCCTCCGCGGAACCGTCGCGAGTGTGGGACGGCGGAGACCATGCTCGTGATGCGTATTATTCATGGAGCCTCTGGGGTTGTCAAGGAGGGGAGACGGCAGTGTGCGGATACGGAGTCCACATGACGACCCATCCCATCAGCGCGGACCGCCGGTCAGGACGGTGCGGCCGCCGAGGAAGCAGCCCCTTGGCTGCGACCCGGCCCCTTGGAGGTCGAAGCGCACGAAGATCTCCGAGGGGCGGCCCATCGCTCGGCCCTGCCGCACGGTGAGACGCTTTTCATCGCAAGGAATCAACCCATAGGCGACAAGCCCGAAGGCGAGGGCCGTCGCGGCGATCCCCGTGGCCACATCTTCGGGGAAGCCCGAGGCCTTGGGGAACTGCCGGGCGTCGAAGACCAGATCCGACAGGGAGTGGACGGCGAACGGGTAGAGGCCCGTGCACCCAAGTGACGTGCACAGACTCTCCATGCGAGAGAAATCTGGCGTGAGCGCGTCGAGGATCTTGGAGTTCCTAAGCGGGACGAGGGTTTTCATCCGGCTGGTGACGGCATTGTAGATGGGAAGCGGCGAGAGATCCGCCTCGGTGATGCGAAGAACATCGAGAATGGCCTGTCTGGCCTCACGGCTCGTGAGTTCCTCGATGCGCCCGGCCGGCTGGGTGATCTCCGTGTACTCTCCCGGCGTTCCGACATCCCGCACGAATCCGTGCACCAGACCGCTGAGCGTCTCGATTCCGGCCTGGGTCCCCCTGAGCTTCCCGACCTTGTGGAGCAGCCAGAGCGTTCCCACGGTGGCGTGCCCGCACATGTTCATCTCTTGGCGGGGGACGAAGAACCGGAATCGGTAATCGGCTTCGCCGGGATTCGTCGGCGGGAAGACGAAGGTGCTCTCGTGGCCGTGGCTTCGAGTCAATTCGAGCATTCCGGCCTCGTCGTATCCACCGGCATCGAGCACGACCGGCGCGAAGCTCCCGCCGCCCTCCGGCGATACAAAGACGTTGATAAGAATGACGTCGGACACCGTGGGCTCCTCCTTGTGAACCACGAACCGTAAGCGCAAATCGGCCTCGCCGCCTATTCTATTACCGGAACAGTCGCGTGTCGCGAGGAAATGAAGGGGATCTTCTCCGCTTGCCCATCGGGCGCCGATGAGAGAGAATCCCGCCCGGTGTGCCATGCCATCACTGCAAAGCTATAACCCGGTCGTCGTCGGCTTCGTGGAGGGCAAGGGAGTCGTCCATGTCCCTCTCCAGGCCGCGCGGGACGACTATGGGCAACTCCCCAGCGACTACGGGCTCCTCCCGAGCGCGGCGGGCCGGCGCGCCCGCAAGGCGCTGAACCTCCCGCTCGGTCTCGCCATCACGGATCTCCTGCGGGACGGCAAGAGCTTGCCGGAGATCGCGATGAAGTTCTACGAGCGATGGGGGCGGGACTACTTCGCAGACTTCCAGGTGCGCATCGAAGGTCTCCATCGTCAGAGCGACCCGTGGACGCTGGGGCGGGTTGTGGAGGAGAACAGCGGTCTTCTCGCCGAGAATCTGGAGCGGGATGTTTCGACCTACCTCGGCGCAGACGGACTCGTCTCGTACTCGACGCTGCGATCCATCCCGCCGGACCGCCTCCTCTGGAAGGCCAAAGACATCCTGGAGAAGAAGCGCAGGAATCCCGCCCACCAGGGCGAGCGGGAGCGAATCGAGGGAGCCCTCGCCTTCCTGGACGCCAGGCTGCTGCTGGGCGAACTCTCCCGCATCCTGGGGGGCGAGGTCAGCCGCTGGGGGAAAGATCGGTTGGTTGCTCACGCCGACGAGATCGCTCGGATCATCTGGGAACTGTCGCGACACCTACCGCTGGCCGGCGCGGACCGGCTGTCCTGCGTCCGCGGCCACGGAGTGGAGGTGGAGTTCGCGCCGCGGAACGCCTCGTTCCTCGCGCTGGGCAAGGAGGTCGGGGACTGCACGGCCGACAAGCTGTTCCGGCAGGTCGATCGGGACGTCGAGAACATCTACTGGACGGTCTTCTCCTGGTTTCTCGACCAGAACTACCAGATCCTGCGCGTCTATTCCGACGGCCAGTTCGTCATGAAGGCCCACATCCTGCCCTTGCTTGCGGTCGACCGGAATGTCGGGAAGGTCTTCCTGGCGGTGGACGCCATCGAGACGACGCCGGTCTTCCGTGAAGACACGCACGTCGGCCACCCTGATCTCCTGGAAAAGAAGGAGTACATCTTCGCGAGGATGGTGGAGGAAGTGCGGCGGATCGCCCGGAAGATGGGGATCGAGCGCGTCTATGCCGAGCGGTTCTCGAACACGCCGTGGGTGCGGCAAGAGCTCGAGCGGTTTCCCGAGGTCTACCTGCACATCGGGAACATCCAGAAGATCGATGAGCTGGAGGACGTCTTCGAGCTGTCGAAGCGGGTGTGCGCGGCGGCGAACCGGGAGCGCCCGTCCAGCATCTTCATTGAGCTCCAGATGAAGAACACGTTCCTGCTGCCGGGCGCCGCGACCGTCCGGGGGGTGAAGGTGTTTGCGGTGCTGGCGGGAGACGCGAGTCTCGGCATCCCCATGAAGCGGGTCTTCGGGGTCTAGCAGGCTGCTGAAAGAGGCCCAAGGGAAGCCGGCCGGCCACCTCGGAGATACCGCAGACGGGCGGGGTCGTGTATCATGGGCGCGCGGCTGGAACACCGTATCGAGGAGGGTCCCGGGGCCTTGCTTGCGCGATTCGGCCGAAGGGGTTTCTGACCGGGAGGGTCGGCCATGATCCGGTACGAGCACACGCAACGAGGCACGGTCATCCTGGCGGCGCTGCTCATCGCCGCGGCGATCTGCTCCGCCCTCGCGACGCTGGCGCCGGCCCCACCCTTCGTCGTGCCGATGGTCTTCGGTGTCTTCGTCGTCTGCGCCTACATGTTCTCTTCCCTCACCATCCAGATCACCAGCCGGACGCTTTGCTGGTACTTCGGCCCCGGCCTCTTCCGCAAGAAGATCTTGCTGTCGGACATCCGGGGAGCCGAGGTCGCGCGGACCCGGCTGATCCACGGCTGGGGCATCCACCGCACGGCCAGGGGATGGCTCTACAACGTCTCCGGGTTCGATGCCGTCGCCGTGCGGCTCGACGCCGGGCAGGAGATCCTGCTCGGCACCGACGAGCCGGAACGGCTGCGTGCCGCGATTCTCCGGGCGCTCCCTTAGCAGGCTGCTGAAAAAGGCCCATCTGCGGCGTTGGCGCTCTCGCGCGGCGCTGCGGCGTACGCGTAAGTACGCCTCGCGCCTCGCCGGGTACCCATCGAAAGATGGGTGCGCCGCCTTGCATCTGGACCTTTTTGAGCAGCCTGCTAGAGCGTGGGCCGTTCCGCCTCTCCACTCGACGGCTTCCCCTTGACTTGCCCCTCGCCGGGAGCGATCCTTCTATCAACCTGACGGCCGCCGGCATTCACACGATCAGCGGAAGAGGTGCGCGAAGATGATTCCCCCGGGGTCGATGAAGCGCGCGATCATCGAAGGCGGGCCGGAAGGGCTGGAGATCATCATCCCGGCGGGCCGCAACCTCTTCGCGGTGGTGTTTCTGGGCGTGTGGCTCGTCGGCTGGTTGGTGGGCGAGGTGACCGCGATCGCCGTGCTCGCCGGTCTCGTCTCCGCTGGGAACGCCGCGGCGGATTCCTTCCTGCTGGTGTGGCTGACCTTCTGGACCATCGGGGGATGCTTCGCGGCCACTACTTGGCTCTGGATGCTCGTCGGCAAGGAGCGCATCCTGATGGGGGCCGGCACGCTCTGCGTGAAGCGGGACATCCTGGGGCTCGGCCGTACGCGGATCTACGAGCTGTTCCGGATCCGGGACCTGCGCGTGGCGGCCCAGGCGGACGCGCCGAGGGTTCCCCGGGTCGCCTTCAGGCCGTGGGGAGCCGCGGGCGGCCTGATCGCCTTCGACTACGAGGGCAAGACCATCCGCTTCGGCGGCGCGATCGAGCCTGCCGAAGCCCGGATGATCGTCGAGCGGATGAAGGCGCGATTCGCCTTCCCCGAGATGCCGACCGTCTCGTAGGCGGCCCCTTGCCGCTCGGCTGCCGGCCCCGTGGCGTTTGATTGCACTCGTTCGAGCGGGAGGAGAGAGGCCATGCGTTTCGAGTTCGCCACCGCGACCCGCATCCTGTTCGGGTCGGGCGTCATGTCCGAGGCGGCGCCGGCCGCGAAGGCGTTGGGCCGGCGGGCCCTGGTGATCACGGGTAAGGACGCCGGGCGGGCGACGCCGCTCGTGGAGGGGCTGAGGGCGCACGGGATCGCCACCGAAGCGTTCGGTGTCACCGGAGAGCCGACGGTTGAGCTGGTGCGGGCGGGGGTCGAGCGTGCGCGCGAGGCCGGGTGCGACCTGGTCATCGGTCTTGGCGGCGGGAGCGTCTTGGACGCGGGGAAGGCGATCGCCGCGCTCCTCGCCAATGCGGGCGATCCGCTCGACTATCTGGAGGTCGTCGGAAAGGGGCAAGCGCTCACGCGGCCATCGGCTCCCTACATCGCCATCCCCACCACGGCGGGAACCGGCGCCGAGGTCACACGGAATGCCGTCCTGGTCTCGCCGGAGCACAAGGTCAAGGCGAGCCTCCGCAGCCCCTTCATGTACCCGCGGCTGGCGGTGGTGGACCCGGATCTCACGCGCACCCTGCCGCCGGCCGTCACCGCATCCACCGGTCTGGACGCCCTGACACAGCTCGTCGAGCCATTCGTCTCGGCGGGCGCCAATCCCATCACGGACGCGTTCTGCCGCGAAGGCATCGGTCGCGCCGCGCGGTCGCTCAGACGGGCTTGCGAGAACGGGCGGGATGCGGCGGCGCGCGAGGACATGGCGCTGGCGAGCCTCCTCGGAGGCCTGGCACTGGCCAATGCCAGGCTCGGCGCCGTCCACGGCTGCGCCGCGGTGCTGGGTGGGCGCTTCCTTGCCCCGCACGGGGCGGTCTGCGCCCGACTGCTCCCCTTCGTCATGGCGATGAACGTCGCCGCTCTCGCCGCGCGAGGGGGTGACGCGCCCGCGATTCCGCGCTACGAGGAAGTGGCCCGGATCCTCACCGGACGGGCCGATGCCTCGATCGCCGACGGCATCCGGTGGATCCACGCCCTTTGTGTCGAGCTAGACATTTCCCCACTGGGCCGGTACGGTGTGACCTCCGCCGACATCCCGGGCATTGTGGCCGAAGCGCAGCGGGCGAGCAGCACCAAGGGAAATCCGATCGTGCTGACGGACGACGAGCTGGCGGACGTCCTTCGTCATGCGCTCTAGCAGGCTGCTGAAAAAGGCCCATCTGCGGCGTTGGCGCGCTTAGGCGCTCGTTGCGGCGTACCTGGGGTACGCCTCACTCGGCCCTTCGCGCGCCGCCTTGCACCTGGACCTTTTTGAGCAGCCTGCCGAAGAGTGAATCTTCAGCATCCTAGTAGGGGAGGGAGATCCGGTTTTTCCGCCGTGGCGCGAAACCCATTCGGCTGTCCGTTTTGCAACGAGAGGAGTCAGATCCCGTGGACGGCATCGGCGAGCAGTTCCTGGAGGGGACGAAGTATCAGAGCATGGGGAAGTCGGACCACAACAAGAGGCTGCCGCAGCCCCCGCTCACGCTGGAGTGGGATCGGGCAAAGACGCCGATCCCGCTGCCAAAGCCAGCGAACATCCCGCTTGGCGCCATGAGCGTCCGGGAGGCGATCGAGGCGCGACGCAGCCTCCGGTCGTATGCGCCCACACCGCTCGGCCTGGAGGAGCTGTCCTATCTGCTCTGGTGTACCCAGGGGGTGCAGCAGGTCGTCCCCGGGATCCGGACGATGCGGACGGTGCCCTCGGCGGGCGCACGCCACGCATTCGAGACGCTCCTCTTGATCAACAACGTGTCGGGGCTCGATCCGGGCCTCTACCGCTTCCTGGCCCTCGATCATGCGCTCCTCGAAGAGAACCTGACTCCGGATTGCGCCGACCGGCTGGTCGAGGCCTGTCTGGGACAGGAGTTCATCAAGAGCTGCGCCGCCACGTTCATCTGGACGGCGGAGGTCGCCCGGATGAAATATCGGTACGGAGAGCGAGGCTACCGATATCTGTATCTCGACGCGGGCCACGTCTGCCAGAATCTCTACCTGGCGGCGGAAGCGATCGGCTGCGGGGCGTGCGCGGTTGCCGCCTTTGCGGATGACGAGGTCAATGAGGTGCTCGGCCTCGACGGGGTGAGCCGGTTTGCCATCTATCTTGGCGCGGTGGGGAAGCGGTAAGAGTCGAATAGAAGGGAAGCCGTGCGGGCGGTAACGGTCGCCGCGGCCGGGGGCGCCTCGCGTGCGGCGCCCGTCCGGATCAGCGGCGCGCGGCATCCGGCGAGGGCTTCAGCGCATGGCGGAGGGCCTGGGCCAGGGGGACCGTGACCAGGATGACAACGGCCATCACGGCGAGGGTGGCCGGGACGCCCGCCCAGTCGGAGAGCAGGCCGTAGATGGGAGGCGCGATCGCGCCCGAGCCGATGCCGATCGTGTAGAAGAGGCCGTAGGCGCGCGAGCGGCGCTCCGGAGCGACCAGCTCGGCCACCGTGCCGTAGAGCACGGACGAGGTGCCGTTCAGCGCGATGCCGAGGACGGGAAGGAGCAGCAGCGCGCCCCGCACGGGGAGGGCGAGCAAGAGAAAGATGCCGAGGCCCGTGGCGGCCTCCGTCAGGATGACGGTGCGGATGATGCCCACCCGCTCGGCCAGGAGCCCGCAGACGAACTTTCCCGTCGCCCCGCCCGCAAAGGTGAGCCCCAGGGCGAGGCCCATCATGTCCATGCCCAGCCCCTTCCCCAGGAGCAGAAACGGCAGATACGTGAGAAACGCGGTCCGGGACCCGTTGTCGATCCCGTGGATGGCGGACAGAAGCGAGAAGCCTCGGGTATCCCGGATCCCCCACCCGCTCCCCTCGCGGCCGGCGGCGTCCCGCGCGGCGGCCTGCTCCGGGATCGGCGCCAGCCGCGCCAGGACGAAAAAGATGGCGATGGCGGCCGCCAGGACGAGAATCCCCACATCCCGCGTCGCCCAGCGCCAGCCGGCCCAGGCGGTGAGCAGGGCCACGCAGGCCGGCCAGGTGACCTTGCCGAGATCGCCCGAGAAGTTGAAGGTCCCCAGGGCCACGCGCCGCCGCCCCTCTTCGTAGGCGCGGGAGACGAGGGAGGCGGAGAGCGGATGCTGCGTGCCGGACCCCAGGCCGCCGATCACGAGGAAGGCGAGGAGCGGCACGAAGCCCCCGGCCGTGCCCAAGCACAGGAAGCCGACGGACGTGAGGAAGGTTCCGGCGGCGAGGACCCGCGACTCGCCCCAGCGTTCGGCCAGGAAGCCGGCCGGGACCTGGAAGAGGGCGAGCGCGCCGGAGTAGCCGGAGCGCAGCAGGCCGACCTGGGCGAAGGAGAGCGAGAACTCGCGCGCCCAGACGGGGAAGAGGATGTAGAGGAGATCGGAGGCGCCGTCGTGCACGAAGTGGATGGTGCAGCTCGCGGCCAGGGTGGCGCGTGCACGGCGTGTCGGGTTCATGGGGGCGATTCTTTCAGCCGCCCGCGGAACTGTCAACCGCCAAGACACCGAGAGCCGATCTTGTCAGGCGGCCACGGCATCTTGGCGGTTTGCTCAGTTTTTCGATTCCAGCAGGGCGCGGAGGAACGTCTTGGCGGCCGGGCTGTCCCAGCCGCGCTCTCCGATGCCCCGGCCGATCAGTTGACCGCTCCGGTTCAGAAAGAAGAAGGTGGGCGGACCCCACACTCCATAACCCTTGCCGGTCACGTCGCCGCTGGCATCCAGCAGGACGGGCGCCACATAACCCCGCTCGCGCACAGTCTTCCTGACGAGATCGGCGCTCTCGCGGAAGTCGACCAGCAGAACCTCCAAGCCCTTGTCCTTGAACTCGGTGTAGGCCCTGTTGACGGAAGGCAACTCCTCCCGGCAGACGGGTCACCAGGTGGCCCAGAAGACCAGCATGACCACCTTACCCTTGAAGTCCTCCAAGCGAACCGTCTTGCCATCCAGATTTGGGAGGGCAAGCGCCGGAGCCGCCTTGGGTGGTGTGTAGGGCTGGACCTGCATGCCGGCGAAGTCCGGTGGGGCCGCCAGGGCCGAGGTCGCCAGCAACATCAGCGCAGCCAGCGTCCCCAGAATGCGCATACTCATGCTCCGCTCTCCTTCACTGCCTTGAGCAGATCCTCCGGCGTGAGCAGGTCGAGAGGGTTGTCCATGATCTTCATGAACCGGACGATCCCCTGCCGATCGATCACGAAGAAGGCCCGCTTGCCGTATCGATACACGGGGCTGTTCTCGTCGGTCACCATGGCGCCGTAGGCGAGAAGCATCTGCCGGCGGAAGTCGGCCAGCAGCAGGTGCTTGACATGGTTCACGTCGGTGAAGGCCTTCAGGGTAGCGGCGGCGTCTGCGCTCACGCCCACGACCTGGGCGTTCAGGGCCTCGAACTGCGGCAGGGCCGCGTCGAAGCCCAGGATTTCCTTCGTTCAGACACCGGTGAAGGCCTGGATGAAGGTGTACAAGGCCACCGTCCCCTTGGCCGTCAGCTCGCCGAGCTTGATCGGCTTTCCGTCGGGCAGCTGCAGGGTGAAATCCGGCGCCTTTTGGCCGACCTCGAGGGCGGCCGCGCTCGAGGTGAGGATCAGCACCGCCGCGAGGCCGACCAGGATCCCTTGCAATAATCGTCGTGTCGTATGCATGTACATTCCCCCCCCTGTGCGGGTTCCATGCCAGGCCGGGAGGCGCGTGGGTGGCGCCGCCCCGGAGGTGACGAGCCAGCCGCGTACTCGCGACGAGCACGCCTCAAGCGTAAGGGGCGAAGGGGATTCTGTAAATGGAAACTCGCGGGGGGCCGGAACGGTTCTCCGGACCGGTCGGTCCGGAACTGCCCGCCTAATGCGCCGCCTTGATCTGGGCGGCTACGCTGGCCAGCTCCTCGGCGACGAAGCTGTGGATCAGGGACTGGATGCCCCCGCCCCCGTCGCCGGCATAGCGCGGAATGAGATGGACGTGCAGGTGATCGACGCGCTGGCCCGCGCCCCAGCCGTGGTTCCAGCCGACGTTCAGCCCGGCGGGTTTGAGGGCCCTTTCCAGGAGGCCCATCACCGTCTTGACGCCGACGAACAGGGGGCCCACCTGCCCCTCGTCGAGACGATTCAGGCTCTCGGCGTGCGTCTTGGGGATGACCAAGACATGGCCGCGGGAGGCGGGATGGTTGTCCAGGAACGCCAGCACGCTCTCGTTCTCGTACACCACATGCGCCTTCAGCTCGCCCGACACGATCCGGCAGAAGATGCAGTCCGCCATGGAAACTCTCCTTCCCTTGCGCAGCGTCGAGCCGAATCGCCCCTGCACGCGCCGTTGGGCGGCATTCTATCCGCGCTCTCCGCCGGAGCGCAAGGGGAAAGCCGCCGCCGCGAGCCCCGCAACGGCGGGCTGCCGGGGCCTCTTTCGCCTTGACACGCTTTCGGGGTGTGGATAGCCTAGCCGAAATCCGCTCCGACGACGGGCCGCCCGCGCCGCACAGGGAGTCGACCGATGCGCGAAGTCATCACGATGTGGCGTCACACCAAGATGGTCGTCCTGGTGGCGCTCACCGCCGGGGTCTACGCGGCGATTCTCGTCCCCCTGAAGGCGATCCCCCTCATCCCGGGCGTCACCGAGATCCGCCCCGCCAACGTGATCCCGGTGGTCTTCGGCCTGCTCTTCGGGCCGGCGGCGGCCTGGGGGGCGGCCTTCGGAAACCTGATCGGGGACTTCTTCGGCACGCTGGGCCTGGGGAGCATCTTCGGTTTCGTGGGGAACTTCTTTTACGGCCTGGTGGCTTACAAGCTCTGGGGCAAGATGGGGCCGCTCTCCTCCCACCGGCCCCTGGATTCGCGCTCGGGCCGAAGCGTCCTGGAGTATCTGCTGCTGGCCTTCCTGGCGAGCGCCGTCTGCGCGGCGTTCATCGCGTGGGGCCTGGAGCTGTTCGGCCTAGTTCCCTTCGGGGTCGTGGGCCCGATCATCCTCCTGAACAACTTCCTGGCGGCCGCCGTCCTGGGGCCGTTCCTGCTCTGGCTGCTCTACCCGCGGGCGAAGCGGTGGGACATCCTGTGGACCGAGATCATGGAGCCGGGGGAGATCTCGCGCGGCGCGCACCCCGTGCTGGGGGCCCTCCTGATGTGGGCCGGCGGCGGGGGCGGGCTGCTGGTCGGGATCGCACTCTCGACCGGGCTGAATCTCGGCGTCGGCGGACTGGGGGTCGTCGCGAGCGTCTTCCCGTGTCTGCTCCTCTTCGTCCTGGGATGTCTGTTGGCATGATCGCTCCGCGCCGCCGGGCGTCCCGCCCTCCCACCCGCCTCGTGCCGGCGTGATCCGCCTCGAGGGGGTCTCCTTCCGCTACCGCGCGGCCGCGCGGCCGGCGCTCTCGGACGTGACCTGTCACTTACGGCCGGGCGAGCTGGTGGGGCTGCTCGGCCGCAGCGGTGCAGGCCGCTCCACGCTGGCGGCGACCTTGAACGGCACGATCCCCCATCTCGCGCGCGGGGATTTTTCCGGCCGGGTGTGGATCGGGGGCGAGGACATCCGGTCCAAGCGCCCGCGGGATCTCGCCGACCGCATCGGGTTCGTCTTCCAGGACTTCGAGTCGCAGCTCTTCTCGACCAACGTCACGCTGGAGGTGGCCTTCGGACCGGAGAACCTGGGCGTGGACCGCGCGGAGATCGCGCGCCGGACGGATCGGTGCCTGCGCCTGGTCCGCCTGGATCACCTCGGGAAGAAGGCGCCGGCGGCGCTCTCGGGCGGCCAGAAGCAGCGGCTGGCCCTGGCCTCGGTCCTGGCCCTCATGCCCCAGGCCCTGGTCCTGGACGAGCCGACCAGCGATCTGGACCCGGCGGGCCGCCGGGATCTTCTGGACGCGATCCGGACTCTGCGACAGGATCGGGATCTCACCGTCCTGATGATCGACCCCGACACCGACGAGATGGGCTGGGCGGACCGCCTGATCGTCCTGGACGGGGGACGCGTGGCGATGGAGGGGACGCCCGCCGAGCTGTGGCAGGAGACCGACCGGCTGGAAGGGCTAGGGGTCAAGGGGTTCACGCTGGCCCGGCTGGGGGCCGCCCTCGGCCTGCGCGACCGGTGGGAGAGCGCGGACGAAGCCGCCCGGGCCATCCGGGCCGCCGGCTGGCAGGCGGCGCCGGGCGCCGGGGAGCGACTGCATCAGGCGGATCGTGACGATCGGGCGGGGGAGCCGGTGCTGGAGGTGGACGGCCTCACGCACCGCTATCCGGACGGCACCGAGGCCCTCTCCGGGGTGAGCTGCACGATTCGCCGGGGCGAGTTCGTGGCGATCCTGGGACAGAACGGCAGCGGGAAGACCACGCTGGTCAAGCATCTGAACGGGATCCTCAAGCCCGGCTCCGGCGAGATCCGGCTGCTGGGAAAGAGTCTCGCCGGCCAGCCGGCCAGCCTAATCAGTCGGCGGGTGGGGCTGGTGTTCCAGAACCCGGACCATCAGATCTTCGCCGAGCGGATCCGGGACGAGGTGGCGTTCGGCCCGCGCCTGCAAGGCCTCGGCGCATCCGAGGTCGCCCGGCGGGTGGAGGAGGCGCTGGCGGCGGTGGATCTGTCCGGCACCGGAGACCTGGACCCCTTCGTTCTCACCAAGGGGGGTCGCCAGCGGGTGGCGGTGGCCGGCACCCTGGCGACCAAGCCCGAGGTCATCATCCTGGACGAGCCGACGACGGGCCTCGACCACCGCGAACTGCAGGGCATGATGGCTCTCGTGGAGCGGCTGAACCGGGCGGGCCACACCATCGTGATCGTCACCCACGCGATGGACGTCGCCGCGTCCTACGCCCGGCGGGTCATCCTGATGCGGGACGGCCGGATCATGGGAAACGGGCCGACGCGCGAGATCTTCGGGCGGGAGGGTCGGATCCGGGAGATGGGGTTGACACCGCCGCCCATCGTGCAGGTGGGGAACCGACTCGGTGTGCCGGCGCTTACGCTGGAGGAGCTGGTGGAGGCGCTCATCAAGGGCGCAGGGGAGCAGGGGCGCAGGGGAGCAACGGGGAAGGTATGAATCTTTTCCTCTATCTGGATTGCGAGAGCCCGGTCCACCGGCTCGACCCTCGCACGAAGCTCTTCCTGATGCTCGGAAGCTTCGCCGTGGCGGTGCTGTTCGTCCGGGCCGGGCCGCTCCTCGCGCTCCTGGGCGTCCTCTTGGCGTACGGGGCGGTGGGCCGGAGCCTCGGGAATCTCCGGCGGATCTGGGGGCTCCTGGTCACCATCGCCCTCGTCTCGATCCTGAGCTGGTCGGTCTTCGCGCGCGGGACGACGCCGATCGTCTGGCGAGTGACCTGGGAGGGGCTCGCCTACGGGATCGGGGCCGCCATCAAGATCGACGCGATGATCCTGTCGGGGCTCATCTTCCTCAGCACCACAAAGACCGAGGAGATGGTTCTCGGCCTGATCCGTCTGCGCGTGCCGTTCGGGGCGGCGTTCGCCTTCTCGCTGGCGGTGCGCATGGTGCCCAGCATCATCGGGACGGCGGTCGTGGTGGCCGAGGCCCAGCGATCGCGCGGGCTGGATCTCGACGCGGGCGGATTGGTCCGGCGCGTGCGGAACTACATCCCGCTGCTCGTCCCGATCTTCCTACACACGCTCCGGAGCACGGACCAGTTGGCGAAGGCGCTGGAGTCTCGGGGCTTTGGCGCGCAGCGAAGGCGCACGTCGCTTCTGGAAATCGGGTTCCACGGCGGGGACGCCGTCGCGCTGATCCTGGGCGCGGTGGTGTGCGGGCTCTTCCTGGCGGTGCGCCTCACGGCATGAGCCTAAACATTTCACCGCAAAGCTCGCAAAGGGCGCAAAGGAAGACCCGCTGATTCCAGAGGGTTCCGAAATCACTTGGTCTGAGCGAGCCGGACGATTTCCATCCGTGGTCCGAGGCCCGGTTCACAGATCGTGGCTCGCTTTGCGCTCTTTGCGAGCTTTGCGGTGAAATGGTTCGGATGAAACGATCATACTTAAAAAGGGGGAGAGAAATGCCGCTAGCCAAAGGTAGGACGAAGGGGATGGTGTATGTGGCGGGGCCGCTCTTCAACGCGGCGGAGCGGGCCGCAGCCGAGGGGGTGGAAGCGATCTGTCGCCGGGCCGGTTTCCGGACGTTCCTGCCGCATCGGGACGCAGGGCTGCTCGGGCAGCAGGGGAAGACGCCGGCCCAGGTCTTCCGGGCGGATGTGGCGGGGCTGGCGCGGGCCGACCTGGTGGTGGCCATCCTGAACGGTCCGACGGTGGACACGGGGACGGCGTGGGAGATCGGGTACGCCTTCGCCAAGGGCAAGACGGTGATCGGATATCTGGACGACCTGCGCGCCCATCGCGGCCCCGATCCCGTGGACATCATGATCAGCCGGTCGTGCAGCATCGCCCGCTCCACCGCGGAGCTCCGGCACATGCTGCGGGCGCTCTGCGCCGTATGGTGAGGACGTCACCCCGTGCGCATCTGCCCCCATTCTCTGTCACAGAGAACGCCGTCAGGATAATTCCACTCAGTCAACAACGTCCCGCAGTACGTCCCGCAGTACGCAGTATGGAACAGCTCACGCACAGCAGTCAGGACGTTTGAATGCTGGATCGGTCGATGGCTGTGGACCGCCTGGTTGCCAAGCTGCGTGATGACCCGCGCCTTGCCGGCCACCTCGTAGACGGTGGGCTATTCTGGCCGGAGGAAGGCGAAGAGATTCACGGCCGGATCTTCTTCCTTTCGTTGAGACGGGCACGGGTCATACGCTCGCGAAGGCCGCCTTCTTTGAGAAAGGCTTGCTCCAGACTTCGGATCTGTTGATCCAGCAGATAATTGGCTTGGTGGATCAGGCAGATAATCGCATTGGCCGCGATTTCTGAGCCGCCTTGCTCGACATAGGTCGCATATGTCCCATAAGTCACATTCCCCCGACACCCCAGCTTTCTTACCGCCTGGGCCTGGGGATCGTTCTTGTCCCAAATCGGCAGCTTGCGGACTCGCAGGAAGTCTCGATAGTCCTCCAGCAACTCTTCCAGGCTCGCCCGGGCCACATTCGTCAGCTTGATCTCGGTTTCCTTGGAGGTGCCGGAGGCCATGCTGCCCTCGACAATGTTCTGCTTCCCGGACCGGGCCGCCTGGACCATCTGGTCATGAGTTCGGCTGCGCCGATCAATGAATCGGTCACAGAAATAGACTGTGGCATCGTAGACGATCTCGGCCTTCTGGTAAGACATCAGCTTCTGATAACCGCCATGGGGTGGGATGAAGCCTTCAGCCATCAGAGGGTCCCCCGGGGAGAGGGCATGGGACTGATGAGACATAGGGGACAAATGGGACCAGCGCCAGGCAGTCTGCCCCTTCCCACCACCATCTCACAACTCCCCCCGAAACGCCCGGTGTAGGAGGGAGCCGACGATGGCGTACATCTCGGCCGGCGCTAGGTGCTCAAAGCGCGACCAGCGAAAACCCTCGCAGGGGCACCTCTTCGAATCCTGTCCTCGGGCAAGATGCGGCGCTCCATAGCTTTCTCTGGCCGGGCGGACTTGTTCTCCTCCAGCGTGTGCAAGTCGTCCAGCCGCCGCAGGAAAAGCAGGTAGGTGATCTGCTCGATGACTTCAAGCGGGTTGGAGATACCGCCGGACCAGAAAGCGTCCCAGATGCGGTCGATTTGGTTTCTGAGTTCACCGGTGAGCATGCTGGTAGTCTTATCACATTCGGCGCGCCGTGTGCAACGGGTGACGCGGCCAATCCTCGGCATTGCGCCCGACCCCCCGCTTCCTGTATATTCCACCAGTACCCGCGCGCACTTCAACGGACCCCGGCCCGTGCAGGAATCGGAGGAGACTTCGTGAAGAAGATGACCGGCGCCAAGGCGATCGTCAAAGCCCTGGAGGCCCAGGGGGTGGAGCTGATCTTCGGGTATCCGGGCGGGGCGAACCTGCCCCTCTACGATGAGCTGCCCCATGCATCCTTCCGCCACATCCTGGCCCGGCACGAGCAGGGGGCGGCTCACATGGCCGACGGGTACGCTCGGGCCACCGGCAAGGTCGGCGTGTGCACGGCCACCAGCGGCCCCGGCGCCACGAATCTGGTCACGGGGATCGCCACGGCCTTCATGGACAGCTCGGCGCTGGTGGCGATCACCGGACAGGTCTCCCGCCACCTGATCGGCAACGACGCCTTCCAGGAAGTGGACACCACGGGCATCACCATCCCCATCACCAAGCACAACTACCTAGTGCAGGACGGCGACGAGCTGACCCGGACGGTCGCCGAGGCCTTTCATCTCGCCGGGAGCGCCAGACCGGGCCCCGTCCTGATCGACGTTCCCAAGGACGTCCTGCTGGAACAGTGCACACCCGGCGACCCCGAGCCGCCGCAGCTTGAGGGGTACCGGCCCACCCTGAAGGGGCATCCCGGCCAGATCAAGCGGGCGGCGGCGGTCATCAAGGCCGCCCTGCGCCCCGTCATCATCGTGGGGGGCGGGATCCGGACCCAGGCGTCCTACGAGGCCCTGGTGGCCCTGGCGGAGCGCCACGAGATCCCCGTGGTCTCGACGCTCATGGGGAAGGGCTCCTTCCCCAACTCACACTCCCTGTATCTCGGCCTGTACGGCTACCACGGGCGCATCGCCGCCAACACCGCCATCACCGAGGCGGACGTCATCATCGGCGTGGCGACGCGGTTCGGCGATCGGTCCACCGGCAGCACGCTGCACTTCGCCCCGCAGGCCAAGATCGTCCACATCGACATCGATCCCGCGGAGGTCGGAAAGAACATCCAGGCCCTCATCCCCATCGTGGGCGACGCGGACCACATCCTGGGCGAACTGGTCGGGCAGCTCAAGGGCGCATCCCACGCCGACTGGGTGGCGCGGCTACAGAAGAAGGCGGAGGCGCACCCCCTGGCCGATCTCAGCGGGGATGTCACCATCCCGAAGGTGCTCCGCACGCTCAAGCGGCTCTGCCCCGACCCTATCCTCGTCACCGACGTGGGCCGCCACCAGATCTTCGCCGCGCACTACTTCCCGGTGGATTCCTGCCGTTCCTTCCTGACCTCCGGCGGCCTCGGCGCCATGGGATTCGGCCTGCCCGCCGCCGTCGGGGCCAAGCTCGGGCACCCGGACCGGCCGGTGGTGGCCGTGTGCGGAGACGGCGGCTTCCTGATGACCTGCCAGGAGCTGGTGACCGCCGCGGTGGAGAACGTGCCGGTCGTGGCGCTGGTTATGCACGATAATTGCCTGGGCATGATCCGCCAGCTCCAGCACGCCTTCTACGGCAAGCGCTTCACTTCTTGCGATCTGGGCGACGCCGTGGACTTCGCGCGGCTGGCGGGGAGTATGGGCTGTCTGGGCCTCACGGTCGCGCGCGAGGCGGAGATCGAGCCCGCGCTGGCGCGGGCTCTGGAGGCAGGGCGCCCCTCTGTCCTGGATTGCCGGATCGACGCGCCGGCCAATGTCTACCCCATGGTCACCGGGGCCACCCTGATGGACTACATCGAGTAGAGGGACGGATGAAACAGAAACACACCATCTCCATCCTGTGCAACGACACCCCCGGGGTGCTGACCCGTATCTCCGGCCTCTTTTCCCGGCGGGGCTTCAACATCGAGAGCCTGAGCGTCGGCAACACCGAAGTGAAGGGCAAGAGCCGCTTCACCATCGTCGTGAGCGGCGACGACCGGGTCCTGGAGCAGGTGCGGAAGCAGCTCCAGAAGATCATCCACGTCCTCAAGGTCTGGGATATCAAGACCGAGCAGGCCATCGAGCGGGAGCACGCGCTGATCAAGGTGGACGTCGAGCGGAGCCGGAAGGGCGAGCTGCTTCAGATCATCACGGCCGTGGAGGGCCGGATCATCAGCTCCTCCGGCACCCTGTGGACGCTGGAGGTCACCGGCGACCCCGGCCAGGTCGACAACGCCCTCAACCTCTTCAAAGACTACAACATCGTCGAGTCCATCCGCACCGGCCGCATCGCCCTCGAGCGGTAGTTGTCTTCCTATAGGTCCTATGAGTCCCATAGGTCTCATGTCCTATACGACCTATGGGACTCATAGGACCTATAACTGCTCCCGAATACAAGCCAGGAACCTTGGGCCGAGCTCCTGGAGCTTGCGCTGGCCCACTCCCTGGACCGCCAGGAACGCTTCATCGGTGGTGGGGCGCGCGCGCGCCATCTCGCGCAGGCTGGCGTCGCTG
>JAPLLC010000144.1 GCA_026387775.1 Candidatus Methylomirabilota bacterium
CAGTAGATGAGGGAAGTTGTTCTGGATCTGGATGATGTCGGGACCCGATTTCATCTCGACCGCCGCCGCGGCGCGGGTGGGGACGTCGTTCTGCCCGATCCGCTCGACCTGGATCTCGACCCCCATCTGCTTGCCGAACTCCGCTGCCTGGTCCATGAACACCTTGTCCGTGGCCGGGATGAAGTGGAGTTGCATCAGATACTGGAGCTTCGTCCCCTTCGCATACGCCGGGGCCTGACCCGCCCGGAGGATGCCGGGAATTCCCCCCATGGCTGCCGCACCGCCGGTCGCCGCCGCCGCCTTGAGGAAAGTCCGTCGGGATACCGTGACCCTACCGCGTTGTTGGCTCATGGTGTCTCCCTCCTCGTGCGTTGCCGTGTCTTCCGCCCGATCGACGACCCGACTTCCCACTCCGCGCCTTCCCTCCTCTTCGCGCCTCTCCATGCACCTCCGCCGTTCGCGCCTCTTGCTCTTCGGCCTCGGCCTCCAGCCGTTCGATGGAACGGCGGATATGGACCCGCATGGCCGCCTCGCTGCCCCCCGAATCGTGCCGACCCAACGCCTCCAGGATGGCCCGATGCTCCGGGATCGTCTCGGTCGGCGGCCGCACCACGCCGTCCTGATACGCGAAGAACATCATGTTCACCGAATCCAGTGCCGCCATGAGCTGCTCGTTCCCGGCCAGTTCCACCAAGCGCCAGTGGAAGTAGCGGTCTCGCTCGATGTAGCGGCGTACGATAGCCGCCGAAGGTGGACCGTCGAGACCGCGAAACAATGCGCTCAGGCTCCGGACCTCGGTCAGAGCGATCCGGGGCGCGGCCAGGCGGGCTGCCATGCCCTCCAGGGCCTCCCGGACCTCGAACAGCCTTGCCATCTCCCGCTTGCTGAAGCGTCGGACGTAGATCCCGCGACGCGAAAGGCAATCCACCGCCCGTTCCTGCGCCAGACGCTTCAGCGCGTTCAAGATGGGTGTCCGACTGATGCCCAGCTCCTGCGCCAATCGGTCGACGGGGATGCGTTGGCCCGGCTGGATCGTACGGTCGATAATGGAAGAGCGAAGCCGCGCGTACACCTGCTCTTCCAGACTCTCGCGCTGGATGGGAACGACCTTGGGACGCGCCTGGCGTATCGGGCGGAGGGGCGAACGACCATGGAGGCGGGCAACACCCGCAGCAATGGCATCGGTTAGCGAACCGGCTCTGGCCATAAGCGGCTCTCCTGGTAAGGACCACGGAAGCGCGCTACGACACCACCGATCTTGAAATGTTACGTTTTACGAATAGCATGAGCGCGGGAAGGCTGTCAAATGGAAATCCGGAGTCGTTCCCTTGGCAGGGGGAGGGTGCCCGAAAACGTGACCCCGCCTCAAGTGGCGCCCAGCGATCCCGGGCGATGCGGAGCGGAAGGCCCTGCGGACCACGTCGGCTCAGCGGTCCGGTTCCTCGGTGCGTGCTCGACTCCACAGTCGCTCGACCGACCGGCTGATGTGGATTCGCATGGCCGCCTCGCTCGCGTCCGGGTCGCGATGCCCCAGGGCTTCGAGGATCGCCGGAGAGCATTTCAAACCGGGGGCAAATTGGGCGCAGATTAGCACAATCCGCGGGTTGGCCTCGTCAGCGACAGTTCATAATCACGGAAGACAAAGACGGTGAAAGGGCCGCTCATCCGCCGAAGAAGGCGAGGTCTCCAAAGCCAGCCCCCGGTTTGAAATGCTCTCCGCCAAACACCAGTCCGAGGCCGAGTGCGAGAACGATGGCTTTCTTCATGATCTCTCCTCCTGGTCGAAAGTGATGATGGTCTTTATGTCGTCGGGCATGTCGCCCTGGGCGAGCCGCCGGATGACCGTGGGTGAATCCGTCAGCGAGACGCGCTGGGAAATGAGCGATTTCAGGTCGACCCGGCCGCGGGTGTACTCGCGCAGGGCCGTTTCGTAGTCGTCGCCGGTGTACATGGCGGTGCCGACGAGCCTGCGCTCGAAATTCTGCACCAGCCAGAGCTCGACCGGCGTTTCGCCGGGGAACACCGCCACGTCGACCACCGTGCCCCTGCGCCGGCACATCTGCAGGGCCTGCTGTAGCACTTTCGGCACCGAGACGTTCACGAAGACCACGTCGACGCCGAGACCGCCCGTGCGCTCGATCACGGCCTGGACGGGATCCGTGGTGGTGGGATCGAAGGCATCTGAGGCACCCAGGCGGACGGCCATCTGGCGCTTGGCCGCGGACACATCGGTGGCGAAAATGGCGCCTGCGCCGGTCAGTTTGAGCGAGAGCAGCACGGTCATCCCGATGGTGCCGCAGCCAAGCACGGCGACCGTCCCGCCCGGCGCGATGTCGACGTTCCTGACGGCATGCAACCCCACCGCGAAGGGTTCGACCGCGGCGCCTTCCTCCCAGCTCATGCCGTCCGGCATCCGGAAGCACATCGGCTCCTCGGCCATGATGTATTCGGCGAAGACCCCCACCCAGGCCCCCACGCCGATGAGGCGCTTATCGGGGCAGACGTTATACTCTTTCCGCTTGCAGAACCAGCACGTACCGCACCCGATGTGCGGTTCGATCACCACCCGGTCACCCGGCTTGAAACGGGTCACCGCTCGGCCGACCGCGGCCACCTCACCCGAGGCTTCGTGTCCGGTGATGACCGGCGGCACGCGGTAGGGATGCTGGCCCTTGAAGGCCATGATGTCGCTGTGGCACACACCAGCGGCCTTGACCTTGATCAAGACCTGGGTGTCGGTGATGGCAGGCATCGGCACATCGATGATGGTGGCTTCACCTACTCGTGGAAATTGTAGAGCCTTGATAGCGCTATCCTCCTGCGAACAGCAATTGGTGTATAGACGATGCTGAGTTCCGTTTCGTTATCATAAGGGCGTCATGCAGATACAGCAAGAATTGTCGTGAGCTGATCGCACTTCATAATGTGAACTGTCAATAAGAATCGTCGTGTGCGGCCGTCAGTCATCATTTCGGTGGTCGGCGGCAGTCATGAGTACGAGCTTGTGCTCCTCGTCGATTTCATAGAAGAACCGCCAGGCGCCGATGCGGTATCTCCAGGTGGGGGGATCCCAGTTCTTGAGCCGCTTGATGTTGGGACCGAAATGTGGCTCCTCTCGGAGGCGGGGATAGACAGATTCCCGAAG
>JAPLLC010000291.1 GCA_026387775.1 Candidatus Methylomirabilota bacterium
GTCTCGGGCACGTGCTCGGTGTAGGCCGTCAGGATGAAGCACGGCATGCCGGCCTTGTAGACGATGCCGGCGTCCATGTAACCGCGAGCGCCGGTGCCCGTCTTGTGCGCCACCTTCGTGCCCTGCGGCAAGAGCGAGGGCAGGCGGGTCTTGAGCTTCTGCCAGGAGAGGATATCGAGGGCGAGGCGGCAGAGCTCCGGCGTGCAGCCGAGGCGGGCGGCCGCGGCAGGGTCCTCCGCACCGTGCAGGATCATCTCGAGGAGCATCCCCTGATCGGTGGGTGTGGTCGTCGTCACCTGGTCCAGCGTGTGGTCCCGGCCGAGCGGCGGCGGGATGCCGAAGCGGTGGATGGTCCCGGTCATGCCGATCGCCTCGCAGTAGCGCTGGATCTCGGGCAGGCCCACCAGCTCCACCACCGTGCCCGTGCAGGTGTTGTCGCTCACGATGATCATCATGACGAGGCAGTCGCGGAAGGTGATCCAGAAACCGGGCGTGAGGTGCTGGAAGGTGCCCGAGTCGTTGTCCTGGAACCGGGCCTCGATCGTCACCCGCTTATCGAGCGAGAGCCTGCCGTCGTGGACGGCCTTGAGCGCGGCCATCAGGATCGAGATCTTCCGCGTGCTGGCCGAGGGCACCGGCGTGTCGCCGAGCCGGTTCGCGCTCCGCCCGGTCTTGAGATCCTTCAGGTGCCAGGAGGTCTGAAACGGCAGGGGATCGCAGAGCGCGTTCATCCGCTTGACCAGGTCGTCCATCGTCACGGTCTCCTTTCGGGTCCCTTTCATGTTTTCTGCCCAGAATAGCTCGCCAGCGCACTATCTGCTCGATGCACGTGATTGCTCTGTGGCGTTCTCAGCATACTACGATGCGCTGCACCGGCACACAGAGGTGCGTTGCGAACACGACATGGAAGACGCCGAGCGGGCCATGGCTATGCTTTTGATACAAGTGGGTACTTTTCAGGATGCCGTATGGTCTCAAGGGTAAGGTCGACATCAAGGTCAGGCCAGTGAAGGTGCTCTTCGCCATGAAGCTCAACCTTGAGAATAGATTGCACGGTTGCATTCTTGAACCATGGGAACTCCCTGAATGTGAGGAAAAGCTCCTCATTTCCGATGAGCAGCCACAACCCGTGCTTTGAGATATTGGTTACTTCAGGCTTTGAAATGCTTGCGCCAAGCGCTGCGGATCTCATCCTCGTGCTCCTTGATGATGGACTCTATGATGCGCAAGTCCTTTTCTGGGAAGCCCTTGTTCCTTGCCAAGATCAAATCGGGTTCAAGCCAGTATTTTGCCTCACCTTTCGGCGATTGTATATGGACATGCAATCTTGGTTCCTCCCTGGAGAAGAAGAGGAACCGAAACCCCCGCACATGGAATATTGTTGGACTCATAAGTCTCACGCGTAACGCCAAGGCTAACCGGCGGGTTCTATTTGCGGGTCCGCGTTAAGCGAGTTGTTAGCGATCATTCATCACCTTTTCGTATACTTCCCTGGACTCAATATAGAGCCCCTTACCCCAAACCCGCCTCAGCGCACCTTCAAGATCCTTTGGTGTGCGAAACAAAGGCGCGGTATGGTTAGGTCTTCGATCACTTTCGCATTTGCTTCCGTTACCTCCGCATTCCCCATCGTTTCTACCGCATCCGGCTATCCTGCAGGTTCTGCGATGCCGCGGACACCCTAGCCATGACCACTGAAGCTCTGATGAATACCGGCCAGATTGAGAGTGGTGCTTCCAGTGACTTCGACCCGCGCCGCGCGGTCAGCCTCTCGCCCGGGCACATTGGCGGGCGAGTGCGGGTCACGGTCGTCTCAGGGCACGACCAGCGCGAGGGGCTTGAAGTAGTCCCGGTAGAAGCCGCGATCCCGCGTGAGCAGGCGATCCGCCTGGACGAGGGCGTGGCCTCCCACCAGGAAGTCGGCCACGATGCGCCCCTGTTTGCCGGAGCGTTTTCGGAACCGGTGCCAGCACTCCGCGGCGCGGAGCGCCGCCTCCTCGGTCATGGGCGAATAGGCGATCCCGATCTCGCGCAGGGCCTCGACGGCGCGTCCCGGGGTATGCCCGAAGGCGGTGGCCACCTCCGCCCACACCACATCGCAGGCCACCATGGAGCCTTCGCGCAGACAGCGTCGGAGTGCCTCCCGGGAGCCGGGCCCATGTTCCGGATCCGGTTCCAGCACGTCGATGATGATGCTGGAGTCGACGGCCGTGATCACGACTCGCCCCGCAGTTCCCGAAGCACGTCATCTGTCCGCCGCCGCCGACCGAGACTGCCGTACCAGCGGTCCAGGGCCCCCGCCGTCTCGGCCTTTTTGGCGATCAGCTTGTCGGCCTCCTCCCGGAATTCCAGGACTGTCCCGGGCCGGATGCCCAGCCGTTCCCGCAGCCGCTTCGGGATCGTCACCTGTCCCCGCTCTGCCACGACCGCCTTCATTCATCACCTCCAGTCCGCAACCTGAGTATGGATATTATTCCAAGAATGCATACTATACAATCCATACATTGAACTGGCAAGTGTTACCTCGTTTCGAAGCAGTCCCGCCCGGGCCGGCACATGTCGAGGGAGCAGAGAACGTCGTCGGGGCCGAGGATGGTCACGGTCTGGGCGCACCAGCAGGAGCTTTCGGGCGAGAATTCGAAATGCTCCGCCTCTTCTGGCTCGGCCTGGTAGAACGCCCGGCTTCGCAGGCGCTTGCAGACGGGCATGCCGTTCTCGTTCATGCGTCACCTCCCGCCAGCGACCGGAGGGTCCGGCGCAGCAGGGTCTTGAGCAGTTCGACCTTGTACCCGTTCTGCGCGAGTGGCTGGGCGGAGGCGACGGCCGCGGTCGCGACGGCCTCGATCGTCGCGTCGTCGAAGTCGCTTCCCAGCAGCGCCTGCTCGGCGGCGACGGAGCGGAGCGGCACGGGCGCCACCGCGCCGAGCACGATCCGGGCCTCGCGGACGCGGCCTCCCTCCACGCGAAGCGCCACGGCGGTCGAGACCAGCGGCCAGTCGAACGCCGCCTTCTCCTTGACGCTGGCGTACGTCGAGCGCACGCCCGGGGCGGCCGGCACGCTGATGCCTATGAGGATCTCGTCGGGCTCCCTGGCGTTTTCCCGCCGGGGGTCGTTGTCGGGAATCGTGAAGAATCGGTCCGCGGGGACCGTGCGGGTCCCGCGGCCGCCCTGGAGCACGAGGGAGGCCCCGAGCGCGGTGAGGCCCATGGCGGCATTGGACGGGTGCGGCGCGTTGCAGGAGCCGTCCGCGAAGAGCGTGTGGTACCGGTTCTCGCCTCCGATGGCGAAGCAGGTGTCGCCGCCCTTCTTGAGGCAGCGGTACGACGCGAGCCGGTAATACCAGCAGCGCGGCCGCTGGAGGAGATTGCCGCCGATGGTGGCCACGTTCCGGATCTGGGGCGAGGCGGCCTCGCCGCAGGCGCGGGCGAGCGCGGCGTGCGTGCGCCGGACGTCCGGGTGCGCGGCGAGCTGCGCCAGGGTCGCCAGCGGTCCGATGGCGAGGCTCCCGTCGGGCTGGAAGCCGATCCCGCGCAGCTCCGGGATGGTCTTCAGGTCAACGAGCCGAGGGGGCTCGATCAGATGCTCCTTCAGGTGGTCGAGCAGATCGATGCCGCCGGCCTTGAAGACGCTCCCCGGCTTCTCGGCGGCGAGATCCAGGGCAGCGGCGACACTGGTGGCCCGCGCGAGCTCGAACCGGTTCATGGCCTGCCCTCCTTCCTGGCCTCGGCGAGCGCGGCCAGCACCCGGTCCGGCGTCATCGGGAGCTGTCGGATGCGGACCCCGGTGGCGTTGAAGACGGCGTTCGCGATGGCGGCCAGGGTGGGCACGAAGACCGGCTCGGCGATGCCGGTCGCGGAGGTGTTGTTCCCCGCATTGGCTCCGGTGGTGAGAATGGGCACGGCCTCGAACATGTCCGCCGGACCGAGGATCTTGTAGGCCTCGAGGTTGGGATTCACCATGGTGCCCACGTTTTGGTCGAGGGTGCGCTGCTCGAACAGGGCCCACGAGGCGCCCTGGATCTGGGCGCCGATGAGCTGGTTCTCCGCCGTGAGGGGGTTGATCGCGGTGCCGCAATTGATCAGGCCCACCATCTTCAGGACGCGGATCACCCCGGTCTCCACGTCCACCTCCACCTCGGCGAACTGCGTGGCGGCGAGGTCCTGGCGGACGGCCTCGAACTGCCGCTTGCGGTCGGCGAGGCAGGCGATGACCTCTCCCGGCATCTTCTGCGCCGCCTCGCGGAACGAGACCCTGCGCGCGGGGTCCGCTGCTACCACGATCTGGCCGCCCACGAAGTCCAGCTCTGAGGGCGTCGCCTGGAGAAGCGGAGCGGCCAGCGCCGCGAGCCGCGCCCGGGCCTGGTGGGCGGCCAGACGCGCGGCGGGCCCCGAGGAGTTGGTGGTGACGCTTCCGCCCGAGGTGGGCCCCGGGGGGAGGCGTGTGTCGCCGACATGCACGGTGATGTCGGCGGGCCCGAGACCCAGCTCCTCGGCGGCGATGACGGCCAGCACGGTCCGGATGCCCGTCCCGAGGTCCTGCGCACCATGGAACAGCTCCACGCCGCCATCCCGGTGGACCCGCACCTCGACCGCGACGGCTTCCCGGACCAGGACGTACCAGTTGCCGTGGGCCATGCCGATCCCGCGCTTCTTGGGGCCCGCCCCAGCCCCCGGCGTCGTGTTGCGGCGCGCCCAGCCGATGGCCTTGGCCCCCACGTCGTAGTATTGCCTCCGGAACGGATGCATGTCGTTCTTCCGCCGGAACTCCAGCGGGTCCATGCCCAGGCGGTGCGCCAGCTCATCCATGGCGCTCTCCATGGCAAAGGCGCCCTGGGGGTGGCCGGGGGCGCGCAGCGCACAGGTCGGGCCCGCGTTGGTGAAGACCTCGTACTCCTCGAGCGCCACGTTCGGGCATTGCGGGTACAGACTGCCGGCCGGACCGCCGGTCCGCGCGCTCTGGCCGATCCCGCCCTCCGTGTGGGCGCGATGCTGGATGGCCGTGAGCGTCCCGTCCCGCCTGGCGCCGAGCCGGATCGCGATCCGGGCTCCGGGACCATTCCCGGTGCAGAGCTGCTCTTCGTGGCGATCCAGCATGAGCTTGACCGGCGCCCCGGTCTGGCGGGCCAGCCGGCAGGCGACGATGGCAAAGGCGCTGCCGACGGCCGAGGGGTGCAACTTGTTTCCGAAGCCGCCGCCCATGTGCTCGGTGATCACCCGGACCCGCTTCCGGTCGAGGCCGAAGGCTTCGGCCAGGGCGGCGCGGACCATGAAGACGCCCTGGGTCGAGGCGTACACCGTCAGTTGGCCCCCCTCCCAGTGGGCGACCACGCCATGGGTCTCGAGGACGGCATGGGTGTGGACGGCCAGGCGGTAGGTCGCCTCGTGGACGGCGTCGGCCTCGGCGAAGCCCTTCTGGATGTCTCCCCGGCTGCCCCCCCGCGCGCCGCCGGCCGTGGCGGGCGCGAGCGGCCCGGTCACGTTGCCCCGCCGCGGGGCGTTCGGGGAGGCAGGGGCCGGCCCCGCCGCGAATACGAGGGGGGCCGTGGGCGCCATGGCCTCTTCGAGATCCGTGACGAACGGCGTCGCCTCGTACTGCACCTCCACGAGCCGCGCCGCATCCTCCGCGATCTCCTGGGAGATTGCGGCGACCGCCGCGATGTCCTGACCCGCGAAGCGGACCCACTCTGCGTCCGCCGTCCAAACCGCCTTCACGCCGGGGAGCCGCTCGGCCCTGGCCGTGTCGATCCGGACGATCTTGCCGGCGGGAATCTGTGCCCGGACCATCTTAGCCCAGAGCATCCCCGGGAGCCGCACGTCATAGGTGTACTTGGCCCGGCCGGTCACCTTCTGTGGAGCCTCCAGCCTAGGGTGTCGTCCTGTGACCGCGCGGAGACGGGAGTCGAGATCCCAGGGCGGGAGGTCACCCGCAGCGGGATGGACCTCCAGCGTCACCGGGCTCTCGACGGGTCCCACCCTGGCCTGGAACGTCTGGTCGCCGGTAGCCTTCTGCTCTGCCATGGGTCACCCCCTCCGCGGGCCGGACTGCTGGGTCGTGGCCGCCTTCTGGACTGCCTCGAAGATCCGGGAGTACGTCCCGCACCGGCACAGATTCCCGGCCAAGCCGGCCTTGATCTCCTCCAGGCTGGGATCCGGATTCTTGTGGAGGAGGGCCGTGGAGGCCACCACGAATCCCGGCGTGCAGAACCCGCACTGGAGGGCGTCGCACTCCACGAAGGCGGCCTGGACCGGGCTCAGATTCTCCGGCGCTCCGAGACCCTCGACCGTGACGATCTCGTGGCCGACCGCATCCACGGCGAGCATCAGGCAGGCGCAGATCGGCTCGCCGTCGAACAGGACGGTGCAGCCTCCGCAGGCCCCCCGCTCGCACACCTCCTTGGCGCCTGTCAACCCCAGGTGATTGCGCAGGGCCCGGAGCAGGGTGACCCGCGGCTCCACGCTCACGGTGACGCGCGCGCCGTTGACGACGAGCTCCAGGGGGACGGGGTCCGGCCCGAGGACCGTCGTCGCGGCGGCAGGCGCGCCATCGGGCGCGCCGTGGGCCAGCCCCGTGGCGGCGGCCCCGATGCCCATGGTCTTCAAGAAGGCGCGGCGGGATACGCCGCCGGGGGGGTGGGGGTCTCGAGCGGGCGGTTTGGCCATGTGGGACCTCGCAGAAGCCCAGGGGCAGTCCCCGGCTTTGGAAGAGAGGGAACAGCGCGCGCGCCAGGTCAACGCGATCGGGCGGGAGGGCGATGCCGGTCGCGCCCCGCGGGGTGCCTCGCCGGGCACGACGCAGCCTGGCTCAACGCACAAGCCTCCAGCGCACCACGACTCTAAGGCGCAGAGGGAGCGAAGTCAATGCCCTAGAGGGATCGGAAATCGTCGGAAGGCGACAATTCCCTTGCGTGCCTTGGCTTGGGCTCGATACAATGTGTTGTTCGGAGACAGTTCGTAGGAGGGCGATGGCACGATATTCTTTCCAGGTCGGCACACCGACGGGATCCATCCAGACCCTGGAGGTCGCGGGGGACACCCCCGACGCCGCTCGGCGGAGTCTGGAGGACAAGGGGTACTTTGTTTTTGATCGTCAGGAACAGGCGCGCACCCTGCCCCGAATCGGCCGGCCGGCCTTCCTGGCGCCCCGCGTCACGCCGCGGGCTCTCCTGGTCTTCAATCAGGAACTCCTGGCCTTGGTGCGCGCCGGGCTCCCGATCCTCTCCGCGCTGGACCTCCTGCGCGAGCGGGGACAGCAGCCGCGCCTTCGGAGCCTGCTCGAGGTGGTGCGGGACGAGGTCAAGGGAGGTGCGGCGCTCTCCGCGGCCATGGCCAGGCATACCCAGGTGTTCGGCCCCCTGTACACGGCGTCCCTGCGCGCTGGGGAGCAGAGCGGAAACTTCGTGGACGCCCTCACCCGCTACGTGGAGTACCAGAAGCGGATCCTGACGCTGCGCCAGCGTCTGCGCGCGGCCCTCACCTATCCGGCGATCCTGATCACGGCCTCCCTGGCGGTCATCGTGTTTCTCTTGACCTTCGTCGTCCCGACGTTCAGCACCATCTACGGCGACATGGACTCCGAGCTCCCCGTGGCGACCCGGATCCTCGTCGGGATCACGGGCCAACTCAAGCGGCTCCTCCCGCTGGCCGCCCTGGCGGTCACCGCGTTCGGGCTGGCCCTCTGGCGGTGGCGCCTGACGCCCGAGGGGCGCCGGCTGACGGACCGCTGGATCCTCGCGCTCCCCTGGGTGGGGACGCTGGTATCCGGATATCTGTTCTCCCGGTTCGCCCGGACGCTGGCGATGATGCAGGCGGGGGGCATCCCCATGATCCCCTCCCTGGAGACCACACTTGCGACGGTGGGGAACGCATACCTGGACGGAAAACTCCGGACGGCCATCCCTCGCGTGGCCGCGGGAAACACCCTGGCGGACGCGCTGGACCGGTCGGGCGTCTCGCCCCCGCTTCTCGTGGAGCTCGTGTCGGTCGGGGAGAGCAGCGGGTCATTGGGAGAGATGCTGGGCCACGTCGCCGACCTCTACGACGCCGAGATGGACACCCGGCTCACGGCCCTGGCGGCCGCAATCGAGCCCGTCATCATGATCGGGATGGGGCTGGTCGTGGCGGCAATCGTCGTCATCATGTATCTGCCCATCTTCCATCTTTCGACAGTGATCCGGTGAGATCGTCCGCGGCCGAGACGGCTGGGCCTGGGATCTGACGCATGGCAACCTATCGAACACTGGAAGAGGCCCTCGTCGGCGAAGGGCACCTGACCCGCGCGGAGCTGGAGCTGGTCCTGGCCCAGCGCAACGGGGTCCGCGGCGGGCTGGGCTGGCATCTGGTGGAGGCCGGCCGGCTCACCGAGGAGGCCCTGGCGCAGACCTTTGGACGACTCCATCGCCTGCCGGCGGTGGACCTGGCTTCCACGCCGCTGGAGACGGGCATCCTGGACGCCTTCCCGCTCGAGCGGATGCGGCGGGACCTGTTCATCCCCCTCCGCCACGAGGGAGATCGGCTGGTCGTGGTCGTCGCCGACCCGGGCAATGTGGTGCTGAAGGACGACCTGGCTCAGTGGCACGGGGGACCGGTGGACCTGCTCCTGGCCCCGCGCCGGGCTATCCTGGACCGCCTGGCGCGGGTGGATGCCTCGCAGCGCGCGCTGAACGAGGTCAGTGAAGACTTCAAGCTGACGGAGGCGGACGAGGAGGACGGCGCCCTCCCGGTCGATCCGCAGTCGGGCGATGCCAGCCCCACCATCAAGCTCGTGGACTCGATCCTGTTGAACGCCCTCGAGCGCCGGGCCAGCGACGTCCACATCGAGTCCAGCGAGAAGCACGTCCACGTGAAGTTCCGGGTGGACGGGATGCTCCACCCTGCCATGGAACCCATGGACCGGCGGCACCAGGACATGATCGTCTCCCGGATCAAGATCATGGCCGAGCTGGACATCGCGGAACACCGCATCCCCCAGGATGGCCGCTTCAAGATGCGGATCCGCAGCCGGTCGATCGATTTCCGGGTCTCGATCCTCCCCAGCAACTTCGGCGAGGCGGTGGTCATCCGCATCCTGGACAAAGAGGCCATCACCAAGGATCTGGCGGACCTCAAGCTGGAGATCCTGGGGATCACCGAGACGGACATCCGGCGGCTGCGGCGGCACATCCACCGCCCACACGGCATGGTCCTGGTCACCGGGCCAACCGGGTCGGGCAAGACGACGACGCTCTACGCCGCCATCACGGAGATCCACACCGGCACCGACAAGATCATCACCATCGAGGACCCGATCGAATACCAGCTCCGGGACGTGGTCCAGATCCCGGTGAACGAGAAGAAGGGGTTGACCTTCGCCCGCGGCCTTCGCAGCATTCTGCGCCACGACCCGGACAAGATCCTGGTGGGTGAGATCCGCGACCCCGAGACCGCCCAGATCGCCGTCCAGTCGGCCCTCACCGGCCACCTGGTCTTCACCACCGTCCACGCCAACAATGTCATGGACGTTCTGGGACGCTTTCTCAACATGGGGCTCGAACCGTACCACTTCCTCTCGTCGCTGAACTGCATCCTCACGCAGCGGCTGGTCCGGGTCCTGTGTCGGTCCTGCCGGCGGCCGACCCAGTATTCGCCCGCGGAGCTGAAGGAGTGGGGGCTGGATCCGGAACGGGATGCGGGCCAGACGTTCTTCGAGGCGGTGGGTTGCGACGAATGCCAGGGTTCCGGCTTTCGCGGGCGAAGCGCGATCGCGGAGCTCCTGGAGTTGACCGACGCGGTTCGCGAGCTGATCCTGAACCGCCGCCCGTCGAGCGAGATCTACTCCGCTGCCAAGAACGGGGGCACGGTCCTCCTGCGGGAGACCGCCCTCACCAAGGCGCGCACCGGAGTCACCACGGTGACCGAGATCAACCGCGTCACCTTCGCCGAGTAGCCGGCGGGAAGACAGGACACCCGGATGGACTGGGGACTCGAGATCGCAAGCGACGCGATTCGGATCTGCCGGGCCGGCCTCCGGCACGAACGGGCGGAGATCCGCCGCCTGGACGAGGTCCCGGTGGACCGCGGCCTGATCCGCCCATCGCTCAAGGAGGCGAACCTTCCGAATTCCCCGGCGCTGGCCGACCTGTTGCGGCAGCAGGCGCGCCGCCTTGGGTGCCGGGGCTGGGTGCGCCTGGCCCTGCCGGATCCGCTCTTTCTCCTCCGCACCGTGGCCACCGATGAGCTGCCGGCCGATCCCGCCGCGGCCCGACAGTTCCTGGGCTGGCAGCTCCGGGACCAACTGCCTTTCCCGGCCGAGGAGGCCCGTCTGGACTTCCTTTCCGCGGGACCGGCGGCGGACGGGCGGCTGCGCGTCACCTGTCTGATCGGCCGGACGCGCATTCTCTCCGAATACGAAGCGCTCCTGGAACGGGCCGGCCTGCGAGCGGCCGTGATCGACGCCCATAGCGTGGCTCTGGCTCAGTCGGCCTCGGCCTTTCTGGCGACGAAGACCGTCGCCCTCCTCTCCGCGGCAGGCGGACACGCCACCCTGCTGGTGGTCCAGGAAGGCCGCCCGAGACTCTGGCGCATCCTCCCTCTCGACCCCGCCTCCGGCGGCGACGGGGCCGTCCGGCTGATCCGGGAGGTCGCCGATTCGCTGACCTTCTTCCGAGAGTCGGAGGGCGTGGGGCCGCCGAAACAGGTGTTCGTCCACGGCGGGAAACCCTGGGCCGCCGAAACGGCCGCGGCCCTGGCCGACTGGTTGGAGAGTCCGGTGAGCATCCTGGACCTCGGCGGCGTCGTGCCGCCCAATGGAGGATCGCCAGACGCTTCCGGCAATCTCGGTCGTTGGGGGGCGGCGGTCGGGGCCGCAATCCGTCCATGCTGATCGTCGGCTTCAACCTGGCCGCGGCAGATTATCGTCGGAGCCGGCGGACCGTTCTTCTCCTGAGCGGCCTCAGCGCGGCGCTCCTCGTCCTCCTCGTCCTGCAGGGGGTGGGCTGGAACACCCTCCGCCGCGAGGGAACGGCCGTCGCCGCCCGCCTCGGCGCCATGCAAAGCGAAGTGCGCCTGCACCAAGAGCAGGTGCGCGCCGTCCGGGTGACCATCCCGGCCGAGCTGGTCAAGCGGTACGAGGCCAAGGTGGCCGCCTACAACCAGATCTTGGATACGTTTGCCTTCTCCTGGATCGGCCTCCTGGTGGAGCTGGAGCACTCCGTACCGCCCGGCGTCGTCCTGGCCGAGATCCACCCCGACCTCGGCACGGGGCGCGTGGCCCTGCGGGGGACGGCCCGCTCATTCGAGGACTTGACGAAGCTCTTGACCGGCCTGGAGCAACGGACAACCTTCCGGGACGTGTATCTGCTGCACCAGTCAGCCAAGAAGCCCGTGGCAAACGGACCCGAGGTGCTGGATTTTTCAGTGACCTTTATCCAGGGACGCCCCCGATGACGATCCGACTCCCCCGCCTGTCCTGGAGGTGGGTGGTGATGCTGAGCCTCGTCCTGGCCAACGCCTTGCTCCTGCTCCTGCTCCTGCTCCCGGCCTGGGAGCAGCGCACGGAGCTGGAGGCGCAGGTCCGCGATCTGGAGCAGAGCATGCGGGGCCTCCAGCGCGAGACGCGCTCCAGCGAGACGCAGCTCTCGGCGTTTCGCGAGGTGGAGGAGTTTTCGCAGGGCTATCCCCGGCGGGCGGACCTGGTGGGGCTGATGGGCCGGCTCACCAAGCTGGCCCGGTCGCTCTCCCTGCAGGTTCCCGACGTGAACTACTCCCCCTCGGAAATGAAGGAAGCCTCCCTCACCAAGCTCGTGGTCACCATGGGAGTCGAGGGGACGTACGGCAAGATCCGGCGTTATCTGTACGAGCTGGAGGGGATGCGCCGGTTCCTGGTGATCGAAAGGCTATCCCTCCGGGATTCCAAGGGAACGTCGGACGTGCAGGTGCAGCTACAGTTAGCGCTTTACCTGCGATAGCGGAACAGGGACGAAGGACGGCGCATGCGATCGGTACGGGGGAAGGTGATCATCCTGGTGGCGCTCGGCCTGCTCTGGGCGGTGCTGTTCGTGACGCACCGGCCCACCCCCCCCGCTCGGGCGACGGCCCAAGCAGGCAGCCAGACCGCGCGGACGCCTGCCGGACGGAGCGGAGGATTTCCCCGGCTCAAGCTGGAGATGCTTACCCTCCCCCGCGCGCCCTACCCGACGGACGAGCAAGACATCTTCGGCACGCCGCCGCCTCCGCCGCCGCCGCCCCGTTCGGCCGAGGCGGCTCGGCCGGCCCCCCCCTCGCCGCCGCCGGACCCGTTTCAGGAGCTGGTCAAGCAGTTCCGCTACGTGGGTTTTCTGCGGGATGGCAAATCCGCCACGGCCTTCATCGTCCAGGGGCAGCAGGTGCTCACCGTGGCGGTCGGCGAAGCAGTGGCGGGCCGCTTCCAGGTAACGGAGATAGGCGAGGACTTCGTCGTCCTCGCCTCTCCCGCCGGTGACAAGCAGGTGCGGCTGCCGCTGGCCGGCGAGGCCGGTGCAATTCTTCGCCCGAAGACGCCGGCTGGACTTCCCGGCCCGGCGCGTGTCGAAGAGAGCGGCGCGGCTACGCGCTCGCAGATGCCGGCTGCGGGGGTGCAGCCCCCCGCGGGGCCCGCTGGAGAGCAGAATAATCCCGGCCCCCTACCCGACGGACGACCAGGACCTTTTCGTACGCGGGCGCGCATCCCGGACCAACCCAATCAGGAGTAGCAGTGACAACTGGAGCGCACTCCTGCAAGGACCGTGGCGTTGATGCACGGCGAGGCAATGACATGCAACCATCATGCGTCAATTCGGTCCGTCGCCTGCTCGTTCCCGTAGCCCTGGGAATCCTGCTGACGGGTTGCGGTGGTCTGGACTTCCCCATCCAGAAGGGTGAGGATCTGGCCCTCCAGGGGCGCTGGGAAGAGGCGGTCCAGGTATTCCGGGAAGCCACCAAGAAGGATCCGCGGAACATCGAAGCCCGCCTCGGCCTCGCCCGGGCTCTCTGGGCGGCATCCATGGAACAGGTGCGCTTGGGCGAGGAGCTCGAGAAGTCCGACCGCCCGGAGGATGCCCAGACCGCCTACCGCCGCGCCCTGGGCTACAACGGGGAAAACAAGCTGGCCCTGGTGGGGCTGGAGCGGATTGGTCGAGCGGGCGAGATTCAGGATCGTCTGGCACGCGCTCGCCAGCGGATAGCCAAGAAGGAATGGCGCGCCGCCCAGTCCGAAGTACAGGCCATCCTGCGGCTCGACCCGGACAACGCCCCGGCCAGGGCGCTCAAGCCGGAGATCGCCGCCGGGTTGACGCCCGACTCGCTCGCCGCCAAAGCCGAGGCCGACCCCGGGAAACTGGCTCAGATGCTCTTCTCCACGAAGCCGGTGACTCTCCGCTTCCGCGACACGGACATCAAAGAGGTCCTGGAGATGTTTTCCCGCACCGCCGGGGTCAATATCTTTACCGACGAGTCGCTGCAACCGAAAAAGATCACGACCTTCTTCCAGAACCTGCCCCTGCGCGAGTCGTTCAACCTGATCCTGGTCTCCAATCGACTCTTCGCCAAGCGGATCGCGGAGAACACGGTCATCGTTGTCCCCGATAACCCCGCCAAGCGACAGCAGTACGACGAGCTGACGGTGCAGACGTTTTTTCTGACCGACGCCGATGCCAAGGTGACGGTGAACCTCCTGCGAACCATCCTGAACACCCGACAGATCTTCGTGAACGAGAAGCTGAACGCGCTGGTCATCCGCGAAACGCCTGAAAAGCTCGATCTGGCGCAAAAACTCATCGAGGCCAACGATCGAAGCGTGGGCGAGGTGGAGATCGACCTCGAAGTCCTGGAGGTGAATCGCGCCGCCACACAGAACCTCGGGATCGACTTCTCTCCTCGGTCGCTCCAGGTGCAGATGAACATCCCGGAGAAAGTTACCATCAACAACGCCTGGAACGAGGTCCGTTTAGGCAGCACGCTCAGCTTTCCGAGCGGGAATCCCACCCTGATCCTGAACCTGGTGAAGAACGACTCGAACACCAAGGTGCTGGCGAATCCGACCGTCCGGATCCTCGACCGGCAGAAGGCGCGTCTCTTGATCGGCGAGCGTCGCCCCTTCCTGATCTCCTCGATCAGTAGTTCGCCGGCGATCGCCACGACGACCACCACCGGAACGACCACGTCGTCGGCGGCGACCACCACCCAGAGCAACGTGGAGTACCGGGACCTGGGCCTCAAGATGACGCGCACCCCCACCGTCCACCTGGACGGCGAGGTCACGGTGGAACTGAACTTCGAGATCAGCTCCCTCGGTGCCCCCATTGCCGACGTCCAGAGCGCGAACCTCCTCCCCCCCGTGAACACCAGGAATCTGGACACCTTCATCAAGGTGCGGAACGGCGAAACCCGCCTCCTGGGCGGCCTGTTCCAGGAGACCCAGTCGGATGCGAATAGCAGGCTACCTTTCTTGAGCGAGATCCCGTTGCTGGGACGAATGTTTGTCAACCCGGCCTACAATCGGAACCGGACCGACATCTTGATCTCCCTCACGCCTCGGATCGTGAAGGCTCTGGATCGACCGGAGCCGGCAACCGAGAGCTTCGCGTCGGGCACGGCGGAAAGCTTCGGGCCGGCAGCCGGCCCGGCGGCCCCGGTCATCCCGGGGCCGACAGCGCCTCAGCGACCAGCCGCTCCGGGACAGCCTGCGATTCCGACACCCGGAGGAGGCGTTGGCGGTTCGGGCGGGTCGGCTCCAGGACCTCGACCCTGATGCGGTGGGGGATCTGTCGAACACGTGGAGAGGCCCACGAGAGACCGGGCGGGGTCACCCTCATCGAGTTGGTCGTCTCCGTGGCGATCCTGGGAATCCTGGCGGCGGTCGCCATGCCCCTGGCCCAGACGACCGCGACCCGCACCAGGGAGCTGGAGCTCCGGCGCGATCTCCGAAAGCTCCGAGAGGGCATCGACCAGTTCAAGCTGGAGTACGAGAAGGCACGCAGCAACGCGCGGGATGCGCGTCAAGATTTCAGGAAGCGGGTGTCGGTAGACCGCACCGGCTACCCGCTTACCATGGAGGAGATGGTAGAGACGAAGATCCTGCGTCGGATTCCGCGGGACCCCATGACCCCCGACGGCAAGTGGGTGCTCCGCTCGTTCTCCGACAACCCGGAGTCCAGCCTGTCGGACGCGAGGGACGCGTATGACGTCCGCAGCGCAAGCAAGGCGGTGGCCCTAGATGGGACGAAGTATGAGACGTGGTAGTATATTCGTCGGCGGTCAGTGGTCAGTAGTCACTGGTCAGCCCTCGGTCCGGGGCACGTCGCATCTCCCCGCTCCTCTGCCCCCCTGCTCCCCTGCGCCCCTGCTCGCGCGCGGCTCTGCCCCTCTGCCTTCCCCCCGCGGCTCTCGGCTCCGGGTGCGCGGCTTCACGCTGATCGAGATCCTCATCGTCATTTCCATCATCGGCATCCTGATCACGTTGGCCCAGCCCAGCTTTCATCGCGCGGTGACCGCAGCCCGGGAAGCCACGCTCAAGGAGAATCTTTTCGTTTTTCGCGACGTCATCGACCAGTTCTACGCCGATAACGGCAAGTACCCGGCGGCGCTCACCGATCTGGTGGAAAAGGGATACATCCGCCGAATGCCCAAGGACCCGGTCACGGGCTCGGCGGAAACATGGGTCCTCGTCCAGGCAACGGACGAGCAGGGACAGCAGGCCGGGATCTACGACGTCAAGAGCGGCTCCGAGGCGACTGCGTACGACGGGACAAAGTACAGCGATTGGTGACAAGCACGTGACACGTTCACCGCTCACCGTTCAACGTTCACCGTTCAACGTTCAACGTTCAACGCTCAACGCTCAACGTTCAACGTTCAACGTTAAACGTTCTCCCCGCGGCATTGTTTTTCCCATGCTCCTCGGCGCCATTCTGATTATTGGAATTGCGACGGCCGGCGTCGCAGAACTGTGGAGCACGCAGGTCAAGCGCGAGAAGGAAGCAGAGCTCTTGTTTCGATTGGGCGAGTTTCGACGCGGGATTCTTCGCTTCCAGGCCGATCATAATCGGTTCCCCAAAAACCTCAAGGATCTCCTCCTCGACACCTCCCAGCTCCGGACGCGGCGGTACTTGCGCCAGATCTACACGGATCCAATGACCGGAAAGGCGGACTGGCAGTTGAAGATCCAGATCGATCGCACCGGCGCCACGTCCGGCATCCAGGACGTGCATAGCAAGAGCGAGGGAAAGCCCCTGAAGATATTCACTGGGGTGAATGCGAGCAGCTACAAGGATTGGTAGGAGAGTGCCGCTAATTGATTGACAGCAAGCCGCCTTGCAGATATGTTTGCCCGTCCGTTCAACAGGAACGATTGACCGCTCACCAACAAAGGAGTCATCTGTGCGAGAGAAGGAAGAAGAGATCCGCCGCCGCCGCCAGCGCCGCAAGGAGCGCCTGAAGGCCCGCCGCAAGATCGCCATGGCCGGAAAGACCCCCCAGGCGGGTAACGCGAAATCCCGGCGGAAGGACGAGGCTGCGGTCGTCGTCCAAGCCCCCGCCGCCCCACCTGCTCCGCCCCCGGTTGAGGAAGAGGCCACCCCGACCGAGTAGCCCCGCGCGCTCCAACCACACGTCCGTGTGGCCTGTAATGCTGGCGTGCCATGTACATGCATGGCGCGAGGGGTCTTCTGTATCCAGACGATGAATCCTAATCTCCTCTCCACGATGCCATTGAAATGACCGCCGGATCCCTCTCACCTCTCAATGACTCTCACCACCCGCATTCGCGCAATCCAAAATTCGCAATTCGCAATTCGCAATCGCGCATTCGCGCAATTCAAATCCCCCCTACCCCTTGATGCACCCCAGTGGCCTCAGCTTCGCGACCATCTTCGAGATCCCCGCGTTGTGGCACACCGTGACCACGTCCTGCACGTTCTTGTAGGCCTCGGGCATCTCTTCCTTCATCGAGTCGCGGCCGCTCGCCTTGGCGTACACGCCGTACGTGTCTTCCAGCTCGCGCTCGATCGACCGCCCCTTGCCGGCCCTGATGGCGGCGGCCCGGCTGAGTAGCCGCCCCGCCCCATGGCAGGTGCTGCCGAAGGTCTCCTGCATCGCTCCCTGTGTTCCCACCAGAACGAACGACGCCCGTCCCATGTCACCGGGGACCAGCACCGGCTGACCGATTGCCCGATACCGCTCGGGCAGCTCGGGGTGACCCGGCGGAAACGCCCGCGTGGCCCCTTTCCGATGCACGACGAGGCGCATGGAGCGCCCGTCGACCATGTGCTCCTCGACCTTGGCGATGTTGTGGGCCACGTCGTAAACCACCGACATCCCCAGATCGCGGGGCGATTTCTTGAAGACTTTCCGGAACACCTCGCGCGTCCAGTGGGTGAGACATTGCCGGTTGACCCAAGCATAGTTGGCCGCCGCGCGCATCGCGCCGAGATACGCCTGGGCTTCGTCCGAACCGAACGGGGCGCAGGCGAGCTGGCGGTCGGCGAGCTGGATCCCGTACCTCTTCACCGCCCGCTCCATGCCGGCCAAGTGGTCGGTACAGACCTGGTGACCAAAGCCACGCGAGCCGGTGTGCATCAGCACCGTCACCTGGCCGGGGAAGAGGCCCATGACACTCGCCGCCTGCTCATCGTAAATCTGCCCCACCACCTGGATCTCCAGGAAGTGATTCCCGGACCCGAGCGTCCCGAGCTGATCGCGCCCCCGCTCGAAGGCCTTGTGGCTCACCGCATCAGGGTCCGCCCCGGGGACACAGCCGGACGCCTCGGAGAACGTGAGGTCCTCCGGCTCGCCCCATCCCTGCGTGACGGCCCAGCGCGCCCCCTCGACGAGCGGTCGGGTCTGGTTCTCTTTCGTCAGGCGGACCTTCCCGTGCGAGCCGACGCCGCTTGGCACCTCCGCAAACAGGAGGTTCACCAGCTCCTTGAGACGCGGCTGGACCTCGGCCCTGGTGAGGTCGGTCCGCAGCAGCCGCACGCCGCAGTTGATGTCATATCCCACGCCGCCCGGCGTGACGACGCCCCCATCCGTCCGGGTCGCCACCACCGCCCCGATCGGCAGCCCGTAGCCCTGATGAATGTCTGGCATGGTATAGGCCGCCCGGACCACGCCAGGCAGCGTCGCCGCGTTCGCCGCCTGCTCCAGCGAGAGGTCGCCCTTGATCTGCTCCATCAGCCGGTCGTCGGCAAAGATGATCGCCGGCACCTTCATCCCCGGCTTCGTCCCCGCCGGGATCCGCCAGCGATACTCGTCAATGCGCTCGATCGGAATGCTCATGCCAACTCACCTCCTTCGTCCACAGCCAACGTAGGCCAGGGGAAGGGCCTTGTCAAGAACGACGGAGGCGCCATCTCGTTATCGCTCATAGCCACCCGGGCTTCGCTGACCCCCCACCATTCCGCCTTGACTGCGCGCCCCAATGAGATGTACCGTCTTGCCCAATTGAGTGTAGCTCTCCGGCAACTGTGCAAGAGGCGAAGCCGATGCCAGCCGGAAGATCCTTGGCTTGCCAACTTGACGGCCCTTCGGGAATGCTGTTCCCCGGAGGGCCGCTCTCGTCTCCGGAGAATGTCCCCCTCGATCGCGGGGTCGCATGAGATGAGAGTCTCTGAACTGAAAGATGACGCAGTTGGCAACGTCCACCATCACGCAAGGATGATGCAACGAAGTCTTGTACCGGGTTCATCGGGCGCCGTGGTCATGGAGAGATGATCGTCTTGGCGAACGAGGTGGGACTACAAACCACGCCTGAGCTCTGCACTCATTTTCTGGGGAAGGCGGCTCAAGAATGGCAGTAGTGACACGACGCTTTGTTCAGGTTGATCCGAAGGGCGACATGGCGGCCAAGCCCCTCTCTGAGTTCGACGCCGAGCCAGCGCTTGTCGTTCTTGGCGATCCGGGGGCAGGGAAAACTACGAGCTGCCGCGCCGCTGCGGATGCTGAAGCAAACGCAGAGTTCGTCAGCGTTCGAGACTTTATCACGTTTTTGCGAGAGCGCTGGCGAGGCAAGCGATTGTATCTTGATGGACTTGATGAACAGCGAGCGAAAACCAAAGATGGTGCCGGCGTCCTCGATCAAGTCCGCGCACGACTGGATCAACTGGGGTGTCCTTCCTTCCGACTATCCTGCCGGGCCGCTGATTGGTTTGGCACGTCGGACCTGAAGGCACTCCGCGCTGTCTCGCCAACTCAGTCCGTCACCGTGGTCCGCCTTGAGCCGTTAAGCGAGCAAGATATTCACGACATCGCTAGTGACGTCCTTTCGGATGCTGGTACATTCATCGCTGAAGCCAAGAGACGAGGGCTCTACGA
>JAPLLC010000216.1 GCA_026387775.1 Candidatus Methylomirabilota bacterium
AGGCCGAGGCCAAGAAGCAAGAGGCTGGCGGGTCGCTCCTTCTGCTGCTCAAGCGTGGAGACGCCAGCTTGTTTGCCGCCCTCGAGCAGAAGTAGGCGGCACCGACTGGGTACGGGGTCGCGTTGACGGTCACCCAACGCGGCCCCGCACCCAAGGAGGATTCCCGATGGACAGCATCATCGAGTACCGCAACGACGAGTCTCCCCGGAATGACTACCCCCGCAGGATCGTCTCCCCGGTGAATCCCTCCGCCTGCTGCCTCGCGAACATGGCGCAGACCGGCCACGGGGCCATCGATGCCCAGTGGCGGTTCTACTATAAGCGATGTGGGGTGTGCGGGTACACCGTCCGGTGCTTCTACGCCCCGAGCCTGCTCGCCGTCTTCGAGACCGGGCGGCAGGTCCGCCTGGCCCTGGCCGAGATGAGTCTGGATGTGGGCGGGCGCAGGCGCAGGACGCGCGCGCAGATCGCGGCGGAACGGGCCGCGGCCCAGCGGTGGCCCCTCCACAGAGGGCCCAAGCAGCAGCCGGTCCGGATGCTCCGGACGGGACGCTTGGTCCCGTCCGTCGCGTAAGCCGTTGTCAAAGAATAACTTGACCGGAGAAATCCCGGAAACGGCATAAGGAGCCGTAACGAAATTCCAATGAATGGACAAGCTATTTCGTAACGGCTCCTAACTCCTGCAAGCCGGCGCGGCGCCCCGACGGCCCAGCCTCTCGATCGGCCGGACTATCGGGGAACCGCGCGTGCCCCGCCACCCTCCCGAGCCAAAGCCGGTTCAGCCCAAACATTACAGTTCTCTCGCAAAGCACGCCTGTCTGCGTGCGGAACGCACAGGCAGGCAAAGAACGCCAAGACCTGCAAGGGATTTCTCGAAAGCCCCTCGGGGCGGATCGGGAACATGCTGGCCGAGCCCATCCGGTACAATGGGAGGTCCCGGCCCGTCTTTTCGCTCTTGGCGATCTTGGCCTGAAAATTTCGGGTTTAGACTTGACACCGTTCGACTTGCTGGGGCATTCTCCATCCGTCTCCGGCCGAGAATCCTCGAGGGATCGTCCCTGCCTGGCAGAGATCACGGTCCGGCTCAACCGCACATTCCGTTTGCCAAGAGAGATCACGGCAACCGCTGATAGGGGTGCGTCTCGATGACCCACGAGAAGGAGCCTGCAGCACTCCTGAATCTCGACACGCAGGGATTTGCTTTTGACCCTCAGGATGTCACCGAGGCGTCCTTCTACGGGATTCCGTCGCCCGCCATTCACCGGGCGGAAGAGCGCCTCCTCGACCCCTCGGTCAAGAGCGTCGCCTATTTCTCGATGGAGTTCGGCCTGGCGCCCAGCGTCTATCATCCCTACCAGACCAAGGGGCCGCTTTCGCCCCGCAACAAGAAGCGCGATTTTGAGATCTTCTCCAATCTGCGGCAGATGGACTACTACCATTTCGTGCAGAGCGACACCGTGGTGGATATCCCCATCTACAGCGGCGGTCTCGGCGTGCTGGCGGGAGACACGCTGAAATCCGCGGCGGATTTGAAGCTCCCCTTGCTGGGCGTGGGGATCCTCTGGAGCAAGGGCTATTTCGACCAGCAGTTCTGCATCCATTACGGGCAGCTCCCCGGGGAATTCCAGTGGGACCCGCGGACGTATCCCGGCCTCGTCAAGCTGAAGACCACGATCGAGCTGTCCATCGGCCACGACCCGATCAGGCTCAATCTCTGGAAGTACTACGTCCCCAGCTTCGACAGGCGGCACGCGGTGCCGTTGCTCTTGATCGATTCCGATCATCCGGAGAATCCCGACTGGGCGAGGGAGCTGACCGGTCAGCTCTATCAGAGCTCCACGGTCTGGTGGAAGACCGTGCAGCGCAAAATCCTGGGCATGGGCGGGATGAAGGCCATCCGGGCGCTGGGGTATGCGATCGACGTGTTTCACATGAACGAAGGGCATGCGGCCTTCGCCTTTGTGGAAATGGCCAAGGGAAAGGGCCCGGAAGAGGTTGCGGCGCTGACGGAGCACTTCGCCTACACCTGCCACACGCCGGTCGAGGCGGGTCACGACCGTCTGCCGATCGACGAGCTGGCCAACGTGCTGTCGGACGAAGAGCTGATCATCGCCGAGCGATTCGGCCAGGACAAGAATCCGGCCCTCGTCAATCTGACGATCCTGGCCATGAACGCCAGCAAGCACGTCAACGCGGTGGCCAAGAAACACGAAGAGGTGACCAAGATCCAGTTCCCCGACCACGAGGAGAAGATCCGGGGGATCACCAACGGGATTCACATCCCCACCTGGATCAGTCGCCCCTTCGAGCAGTTGTTCGACGAGTATGCCGAGATCTTCGGAAACTGGCAAGACAGCCCCGATAGCCTCCATCGGGTCACACATTTGCTTCACGACCGCGCATTTCGGGAGAAGCTGTGGGGGGCGCACAAGCAGAACAAACACCGCCTTCTGGAATGGTTGCGGCCCTGGATGCTGCGGGACGACGTCTTCACGATCGCCTGGGCCCGACGGGCAGCGCCCTACAAGCGCCCCAGCCTGATCCTGCAACGCCCGGGCAGATTGGTGGAGATCGCCAAGCAGCACGGCGGGCTGCAGATCCTGTTCGCCGGGAAGGCCCATCCGAACGATTTCGCCGGGACCGGCAACATCAAGGAGATCCTGAACATCATCGACTCGCTCCAGGAGCAACGAGAGCACCTGAAGGTCATCTTCCTGGAGAACTACGACACCTATATCGCAAAACAGCTCATCAGCGGGGTGGATGTCTGGCTCAACAACCCCTTGCCCCCGTTCGAGGCTTCGGGGACCTCGGGGATGAAGGCCGTCCTGAACGGCGTGCTGCAGCTTTCCACCATGGACGGCTGGGTCGTTGAGGCGGCGGATAACGAGATCGGCGAGATCTTCGGCCATCGCTCGGAAAATGGCGAACTCGGCCGCGAGATGGACTTGCGGCTCCAGGAAGACTCCGATTCCCTCTACGAAAAGCTGGAGTTGATGGTGCGGGACTACCGCCAGGTGGAGCAGGCCCAACCGGAGGACAGGCATGCGTCCAAGTGGATTGACCGCATGATCCACTGTCTCGAGGTGGCCAGCTTCTTCAATACGTCCCGGATGGTGACGCAGTACAACCAGGGCATCTGGCGCATGGCGCCGATCGGCTGATCAGGCAAAGGTGGGGGCGGCTCGCGCGGACCGGTCGGGTGATCGACTTTGTCCGATTGGCCTGAACAGCCTTGCAGATGCGAGGGCGCATTCTTCCGCGGGCCCGCGCGGCGTGGTACCATGCTTGGCTTAGTACGCGAGGACACAAATTCGATGGCGTATACGTTGGCCGTATAAGTCCAGGTCCCCCGGGCCGACCCGAGACGCCGCGCCCGCGGGTGAGCACGTCCCCGGTACGGAGGTCGGCTCACCGAGCGGACCGACCCGGGGTAAGGGCGAGCCGGCCTCGACGAGGCGTTAGGCGTCCGAGGGGCGGTCCGGGGGACCGGCGATACGTCACCGTAATTGCGGGCGGAAGCACTTAGGGGGCTCGCACGACACGCCATCTTGGACCCCCCGTGGCGCGGAGACCATGATCCAGATCGAAGAGGCCGGCAAATCTTTCGGCGGGCAGGTCGTCTTTCGCGACCTCACCTGGCACATCACGCGGGGCCAGCGGGTGGGACTCGTCGGCCCGAACGGCGCCGGCAAGACCACGCTCTGCCGGATCCTCACGAACGAGATGGAGGTGGACTCGGGCCAGGTGCGCCGCGCCAAGTCCACGACCATCGGCTACCTGCCGCAGGAGCTCGTGGCGGCGGGCGACGGGACGGTCCTGGGGCATCTCTTGGCCGGTTTCCCCGACCTCCAGCGACTGGAAGAGGGGATGGAGGATTTGGCGCGCGAGATGGCCGAGGTCGAGAACGAGGCCTCCGAAGAGCTCATGGAGCGCTACGGCGACCTCCAGCACCAGTTCGAGGTCTTGGGCGGCTACCATCTCGAGTCGCGCGCCAAGGCGATCCTGGGGGGCCTGAGTTTCACCCCGGACGATTTCCACGCTCCGCTGGCGAATCTCTCGGGCGGCTGGCGAATGCGGGTGGCGCTGGGGCGGCTTCTCCTCCAGTCGCCCGACCTTCTCCTCCTGGACGAGCCGACGAACCACCTCGACCTCGAATCCCTCCAGTGGCTGGAGGATTTCCTCGCCGCTTACGAGGGCACGGTGGTCATCATCTCCCACGACCGCTACTTCCTGAACCGAGTGGTCGATCGGATCGCGGAGCTGGAGCTGGGGCGCTTCAGTCTGTACGTCGGCGATTACGACGACTACCAGGCGCAGAAGCTCGCCCGGCAAGAGCAGCTCGTGGCGGCGCAGAAGAGCCAAGCCGAGCAGATCGAGAAGATGGAGCGGTTCATCCGGAAGTTCCGCTACAAGGCCACCAAGGCGCGCCAGGTCCAGAGCCGGATCAAGCAGCTAGACAAGATCGAGCGGGTGGAGGTGATCCGCGCGCCCAAGCGCATTCACTTCCGGCTCCCCCAGCCGGGGCGCAGCGGCACGGTGGTGGGGGAGCTCAGGAAGGTCCACAAGGCCTACGGGGACACGGTGGTGTATCGCGGCGTGGATTTTCGCCTGCTGCGGGGGGACCGGATTGCCCTGGTCGGCCCGAACGGCGCCGGGAAGAGCACGATCCTCAAGATCATCGCCGGCGTCTTGCCCTTCGAGGCCGGAGAGCGGATCCTGGGACACAACGCCACCGTCCACTACTATGCGCAGCACCAGCTCGACGCCCTGAATCCCCAGCACTCGGTCCTGGAAGAGCTGGCCTCGGTCGCCGACCCGGAGATGCAGCCGCGGCTGCGGGGAATCCTGGGCGCCTTCCTGTTCTCCGGGGACAGCGTCGAGAAGCCGGTGGCCGTGCTGTCGGGCGGCGAGAAGAGCCGGCTGGCCCTGGCCAAGATGCTCCTCCGGCCGGCCAACCTCCTCTGCCTGGACGAGCCGACGAACCACCTGGATGTCACCGCCCGGGAGATCCTGGAAGAAGCCCTGGACCAGTTCGAGGGGACCATGCTCTTCATCTCCCACGACCGCTACTTCATCAACCGGATCGCCACCAAGGTCGTGGAGGTCCGGGACGGGCAGCTTGCGGAGTACGCGGGGGACTATGACTACTACCTGGAGAAGCGGGAGGAGGAGCAAATCGAGCCGCGAGCCGCGAGCCGCGAGCCGTCAGCCAAAACAGGGGAAGAGCCGAGAGCCGAGAGCCGAGAGCCGAGACAGGAGCCAAATAGAACGGAGCCGAGAGCCGAGAGCCGAGAGCCGAGGCATCAGTCGGCGGCACCGAAGGGCGAGCTTCGCGAGAAGCCGGAGGCTCCCGCCCTCAAGCCGCGGACGCGGGAAGCCAAGCGGGCCGAGACCGAGGCCCGCCAGCGCAAGAGCCGGGAGATGGGTCCGCTGAAGGCGCGGCTGAAGGAGACGGAGGCCGAGATCGCCCGGATCGAGGCGCGGGTGCGCGACTTGACGGACCAGATGGCCAACCCGGAGATCTACAAGAACGGCGAGCGGGCGCGCGAAGTGGCGCGCGAACGGAAAGGGCTGGAGGGGCAGGCGGGGTCGCTCTACGGCAAGTGGGAAGAGCTGGCCGTGAGGATCGAGAGCGCACGCGACTCATAACAGGCTGCTGAAAAAGGCCCATCTGCTGTCACCCAGCCTTCGGCTGGGTACCCGCACGCTCGGGCACTCGCTGCGGCGTACCCGCAGTACGCCTCGCTCGGCCCCGGGTACCCATCCAAAGGATGGGTGCGCCGCCTGGCATCTGGACCTTGTTGAGCAGCCTGGACGAAAGTGGGTTTTTCAGCATCCTGCGAGTGTATAGCTGACGACTCAGGGAGCGTCTGCGATGATTTCTCCGCCGAGCAGGCGCGTGAATCGACCGGCCGCTTCCCAACCTCCGCCGAGAGGTCGGAAGCCGGAAAGGACGGGATGGCACCCGGGGCCCGTCGTCGGCCTCCTCCTCGTGGCGGCGGCGGTTGCGTGGTGGGCCTGGCCGTCGCGGGGGCCGGACGTCCGCCGGGCGGCCAACCTCGCCGCGCCCGGCGACATCGTCGTCTTCTTCGGGGACAGCATCACCCAGGGCTACGGGGTGCGGTCCGAGGAGAGCTTCCCCGCGCTGGCGGGGCAGGGCCTCGGGGTTCCGATCGTCAACGCCGGCGTGTCGGGCGACACGACGAGTGCAGGCCTGGCCCGGATGGAGCGCGACGTCCTTCCGCACCGTCCGCGACTCGCCGTCGTCGAGTTCGGCGGGAACGACTTCCTCCGCCGCGTGCCGGTGGAGGAGACACTCCAGAATCTGGAGGCCATCGTCTCGACGCTCATCGGCGGGGGGATGATGGTCGTGATCCTGGAAGTGGAAGTCGGGCTGGGCGGAGATCCGTACCTCGTGGGGTACCAGGCGGTGGCGGAGCGGCACAGGGCCATCCTGGTGCCCGACATCATGAAGGGGATCCTCACCAGCCCGGATCTCAAGGCGGACACGATCCATCCGAACGCGAAGGGGCACCGCCTGATCGCGGATCGGGTGATCCGGGTCCTCGCGCCGCTCCTGCGAGAGGCGAACCGCCGGCGGGGCCCGTGAGATCCGCGCCACCCATTTCCCTTGCCCGGCTTCGCGATAGTCGGCTGGAATTTTCTCCATGAAGCGTACGTCGTTGGTTCCCGTGAAGCAAACGGCCTTGATGCGCCGCCCGAACGGAAGCGGCGCGCAGGCCAAGCGAATCCCGCCGCCCCCGCCGCTCCGGCTCCGGCACTACAAGCACGTCTACTGGATGACCGGGAATGGTCCCATGGTCACCGCCTACCGTGCGGTGGTCTTGCATGACGGCTGTTCCGGCTGTCTGGTCTGCGGGGGGACGACCGATTGGTTCATGGCGTTCGCGCGGGTGGCCAAGAAGCTTCTGGGGATCAACCTGCGCGATTGCCTGCACTGGGGACCGCTCCACGACAGCCCCCGGCCTCTGATCGCGCCCGCCTCCAACCTGGGCATCTGCAACCAGGGCACCCTGGAGCGGCTACGCGCCGCCTACTATCGCCTGCCCGAGCGGGAGCGTCCCCGGATCGAGGCGGCGCCCGCCTCCCTCCCGAGCCTGACCCAGTCCCAGCGGTTCGAAGGCTCCATCGCGATCCTGGGGCGGATGATCGAGCTCTGGGAGGACGGCCAGTACATCGGCTGGCCGACCTAAGCCGTTGTCAAATTTCCGGCGCCACCCATCCTCTTCAGCGAGCCGTACCCCTTGCGCCCGCTGGCCATTCTTGATATAAGCGCCTCGGACCCACATCCTCCACTCCCGGAGACCGCTGGAACCGTCTGCGCCTCACCGGAACCGTTCGAGGCCATCGACGAAGACCGGACAGGAAGGTCGGCGGGGTCTTCCGGCCGCGGGGGTATGAATCGGCGGTGCGACAGATGGAGACAGGACGAGACGCAGAGGAGACAGCGGGGCTGCTTCGGGCGCTCGAGTTCTCTGCCGCGAAGCACCGGGACCAGCGGCGGAAAGATCGGGAGGCGTCGCCCTACATCAACCACCCGATCGAAGTGGCGAGCGTCCTGGCCAACGTCGGCGGGGTGGGCGACCTCACGACATTGGTGGCGGCGATCCTCCACGATACCATCGAGGATACGGACACGAGCCCTGAGGAGCTGGAGGCGCGGTTCGGCAGGGAGACCCGGCTGCTCGTCCAGGAGATGAGCGACGACAAGACGCTGGACAAGATGGAGCGGAAGCGGCTCCAGGTCGAGCATGCACCGTCGCTGTCCGAGAAAGCCAAGCTCATCAAGCTCGCGGACAAGATCTGCAACGTCCGGGACGTGACGCATCGCCCTCCGGCCCGGTGGCCGCTGACGCGGCGGCGGGAGTATCTCGACTGGACGGAGCGAGTCGTGGCCGGCTGCCGCCGCGGCAACGCCGCGCTCGAAGCGCACTACGACCGGGTCCTGCGGGAGGGACGGGAACTGCTCGGACGTGCTGACGTCGGATCATCTGGAGATTGATACATGCTCACCGTTGCGGATGTGCAGATGGCTGCGGAGCGAATCGCGTCGTACGTGCGGCGGACGCCGCTGATCGGCGCTTGGTGTCTGAAGGAGAACCCGTTCCCCGAGTGCGAGCTCCTGCTCAAGCTGGAGTGCCTGCAGGTCACCGGCTCGTTCAAGCCGCGCGGGGCGACCAACAAGCTGCTGTCGCTCCCCGAGGCGGACGTGCGACGGGGAATCATCACGGCCTCCGGCGGGAATCACGGCCTGGCCGTGGCCTACGCCGGCTGGCTCGCCAAGACCAGGACAACCGTCTATGTGCCGGAGAATGTCTCCCCCGACAAGAAGAAGAAGCTGGCGGTCTGGGGGGCCACGGTCGAAGTCTGCGGCCACCACTGGCACGAGGCCAACCGGGAGGCGCTGGCCGTGGCGGAGCGGGACGGGCTCACCTATTTTCATCCCTTCGCAGATCCGGCGGTGATCGCCGGCCAGGGGACGGTGGCGCTGGAGGTGCTTGAGCAGGCGCCAGAATTGGACACCCTGCTCGTGGCGATCGGCGGCGGGGGACTCATCAGCGGCGCCGCCCTGGCGGCGAAGGCCATCCGCCCTTCGCTGCGCATCGTCGGCATCGAACCCACGGGGGCGGCGACGCTCTACGAGAGCGTCAAGGCGGGACGGGTGGTCGAGCTTCCCGGCATCACCACGCGGGTCCCGACCCTGGCCGCGCTCCGGACGGAGCCGGTCAATCTGGAGATGGGGCTGGCCGCGGATATGAGCGGCGCGGCGGGGATCGCGGCCCTGCTGAGCGGAAAAGTCCGACCGAAGATCGGCGAGAAGGTCTGCGTCCTGGTCTGCGGGGCGGGCCCCGACGGGCTGGCATAATCGCGCGCGGCGGAAGTCTTTCGACGCTTCACCGTCGGGCCGTTTCGCCGCCCCATCGCGGCTCGCGGCTCGGCAACCGACCCCGGAAGTGCTTGACACCGGGCTCCTATAAGGCTAGAAAGATGGGGTTTTCGCCTCCCAGGGCGTTCATCCGGCCGGAGCGTCAGATGCCTGACGAAGAGCCCTCGGTCTTGCGGCAGCTTGCCCGACTGAGCACCGTCGGGGTTGCTCTGGTTGCCGCGACCGCCATCGGCTTGGCGATCGGGTATGGGCTGGACAGATGGCTCGGGACCGGCCCGTGGATGACGATGATTTTCACCCTCTTCGGGATCGCGGCGGGTTTCCTGAATCTCTTCCGGGATCTCGGGCTCGTCAGGCGGACGTGGCGGTGAGAGCGGGATGCTATGACAGCCGAGACAGTTCAGAAAAGCGCTGACGGGAAGGGGATCTGGTTCCTGCTGGCAGGGTTGACGGTGGTCAACCTGCTGGTGGGATTCTTCCTGGCGCCGCGGCACGTGGCGCTGGAACACACGCCGATCGTCCAGTTCCCGAACTTCCTCGCCTTTCTCGGGGTTCCGGGCACCTGGCTGCCGGCCCACGTCACGTTCACCTGGCTGGTGATGGCCCTCCTGGTGGTGGGCTCGGTCATGGCGACCCGCGCCCTCAAAGCGGTGCCCGGCCCGCTGCAGAATTTCGCAGAGGTCGTGCTGGAGGCGTTCTTCGATCTCTTGGAGCAGATGATCGGGAAGCAGGGACGCCAGTTCCTTCCCCTCGTGGGAACCGTGGGGCTCTTCATCCTGACCAGCAACCTGCTGGGGAACCTGCCGGGATTCCAGGCGCCCACGGCCAACTGGAACACGACGGTGGCGCTGGCACTGACGGTCTTCGTCTGGTACAACTACGCGGGCGTCCGGAAGCACGGTCTGGTGGGGTATCTCAAGCATTTCTGCGGGCCGATCTGGTGGCTCGCCCCCATCATGTTCCCGATCGAGTTCATCGGCCACCTGGCGCGGCCGGTCTCGCTCTCTGTCCGGCTCTTCGGGAACATCTTTGGCGAGGAAAGCGTCATCGGCATCCTCATCTCCCTGGCCTGGCTGGTCATGCCATACATGATCTGGCTGGGGGTCATGCTGCCGCTCAGCTTGTTCACGGCGGCGGTCCAGACCTTCGTCTTCATCATGCTGACGATGGTCTACATCGCCGGCGCCGTGGAAGAAGGCCACGGAGAGGGGCAGCACTAACAGGCTGCTGAAAAAGGCCCATCTGCGGCGTTGACACGCTGGGGCACTCGTTGCGGCGTACCGGAAGTACGCCTCACTCGGCCCCGGGTACCCATTCGAGGAATGGGTGCGTCGCCTGGCATCTGGACCTTTTTGAGCAGCCTGGGCGAAAGCCGGTTCTTCAGGCGGCTGCTAGCGACAGGACATTTTCCCGCCCGCGTCTTGACCGGAATGCTTCACGGCAGGTCGGTGCGGGCGACCACAACCGGGAGCGGGAAGTTTTCGGCGGACACGACAACAGGAGGGAATGAATGGGCGCACTTATCGGACGGATGGGGTTCCTGGCGACAGCCATGCTGCTCCTCATGACGGGGTCGGCTTGGGCGGCCGAGGGCGGGGCCCCCGCGGGCGGCGGGCTCTCGGTTGGCGCGGTCAGCATCATCACGGGCGGATTCGCCATGGCCATCGCCGCGGGCCTCGCCGCGCTGGCGCAGGGCCGGGCCATCAGCGCGGCCCTCGACGGTATCGCGCGGCAGCCGAATGCGGCTGCCCGTATTCAGGTCGCCATGATCATTGGGCTCGCACTGATCGAGTCGCTGGCAATTTACGTGCTCCTCATCGCGCTGATCATCTTCTTCGTGAAGCCGTTTGGCGGCTAGATCAGACCTGGTTTTTGCGCTGAGCGCACAAAAACCAAATGAGCCGGTTCGGAAGCCCCGTGCAAAAAATTCTTTGCTCACCAGTTTGGTTTTTGCGCGCCCACCGCGCAAAAGGACAAGAGCGTCATGCTGATTGACTATCTGCCGATCGGCATCCTGGTCCTGTTGGCGGTGCTCTTCGCTGCCGGCAACATCATCCTATCCCTGATCCTGGGACCGCGTCGCCCGAACCCCGAGAAGCTCTCGCCTTACGAATGCGGCGTCGTGCCGGTGGGGACAGCCCGCGAGCGGTTCTCGGTCAAGTTCTACCTGGTGGCGATGCTCTTCATCATTTTCGACATGGAGGTCGTCTTTCTCATCCCCTGGGCGGTGGCGTTCAAGCAGTCCAAGCTGCACGGCCTCGCGGCGATGGGGACGTTCCTCCTGATCCTCCTGGTCGGGTACTTCTACGCCTGGAAGAAGGGCGGGCTGGAGTGGGAGTGACGCTGAGCAGGGGAGATAGTGAATTGCGAATTGCGCGATTGCGAATTTCGAATTGCGCGAGTTCGGAGTTGGAACCCGTGACTGCATTGTGACTGCGAATGATTGAAGCGACGGGGCAGGCGCCAGCAACAGAGGGGCTCGTCCTCACGCGGCTGCGAGAGCAGTTCGGGGATGCGCTGCTGGAAGTGAAGGTCTGGCGGCGCGAGACCACCGTCCTTCTCGCCCTCCAAGACCTCGTCCGCGTCTGCGGTTACCTCCGGGATCATCCTGATCTTGCCTTCGACTTTCTCTCCTCCGTGACGGGCGTGGATCGGCTGAAGCTCCCGGAGAACTCCCCGCGTTTTGAAGTCGTCTATCACGTCTACTCCATCCAGCACGGGCGGCGACTCAGGCTGAAGGTCCGGGCGGCCGACGACGAGGCCGTGCCCAGCGTGACCGGCGTCTGGGAGAGCGCCAACTGGCACGAGCGCGAGGTCTTCGACCTCTTCGGCGTGCCGTTCGAGGGGCACCCCAATCTGTGCCGAATCCTTATGCCCGACGACTGGGAAGGACACCCGCTCCGGAAGGACTACCCGGTGGAGGCCTCTCCCAAGTGGTGGGAGGAGGAGCCGGCATGACCGCCGCCCGCACCATGACCCTCAACATGGGGCCCCAGCACCCCTCCACCCACGGAGTGCTGCGTCTGGTGCTGGAGCTGGACGGCGAGGTGGTGGTCCGCTGCGAGCCGCACATCGGCTATCTGCACACCGGGATCGAGAAGGGACTGGAGAGCAAGCGCTACCAGCAGGGGATTCCGCTCACCGACCGGCTGGACTACCTGGCGCCGCTCTCCAACAACCTGGCCCACGTCCTGGCCATCGAGAAGGCGCTGGGGATCGAGGTGCCCGAGCGGGCCCAGACGATCCGGGTGCTCATGACGGAGCTCACCCGGATCAAGAGTCATCTGGTCTGGCTGGGGACCCACGCCATGGACGTGGGCGCCATGTCGGTCTTCCTTTACTGTTTCCGCGAGCGGGAGCAGATCCTCGACATGTACGAGGCGGTGAGCGGCCAGCGTCTGATGTCCAGCTACTTCCGGGTGGGCGGGCTTGCCGCCGACCTGCCCGCGGGATTCGAAGGGCAGGTCCAGGCCTTCCTCGCGTCATTTCCGGCCCGGCTGGAAGAGTATGAGACGCTCCTCACCCAGAACCCCCTCTGGCGGCAGCGGACGGTGGGGATCGGCACCATCCGGGCGGCGGACGCCATTGCCATGGGCGTGAGCGGTCCGAGTCTTCGGGCCTGCGGGGTGGCCTACGACGTGCGACGGGCGACCCCGTACTCGGGGTACGAGCGGTACCAGTTCGACGTGCCGGTCGGGAAGGTGGGAGACGTGTACGAGCGGTACACCGTCCGGATGGCGGAGATGCGACAGAGCCACCACATCGCCGCCCAGGCCTTGCAGCACCTCAGCCCCGGCCCGATCAACGTGGCCGACCCGAAACTGATCCCACCCCCGAAGACGCTGCTCAAGACCTCGATGGAGGCCCTGATCCACCACTTCAAGCTCTATTCCGAGGGATTCTCCGTTCCCGCGGGTGAGGTGTATCAGGCGATCGAGTCGCCCAAGGGAGAGCTGGGGGTGTACCTGGTGAGCGACGGATCCAACCGGCCGTATCGGGTCCACTACCGGGCCCCCTCCTTCGCGAACCTGCAGGCGCTCCCCCGGATGGTGGAGGGCCGGCTGCTGGCGGACGTCATCGCGGTCATCGGATCGCTGGACATCGTCCTGGGGGAGATCGATCGATGATCTCCCTCGCCACGCGGCAGCGGTTTGACGAGCTGGTGACCCGCTACCCCGAGAAGCGCTCGGCGCTGATTCCCATCCTCCATGAGGTGCAGGCCGAGGCGGGACACCTGTCGGCAGCGGCCATCGAGTGGGTGGCCGGCTACCTCTCGCTCAGCCCCGCCGACGTGATGAGCGTGGCCAGCTTCTACGACATGCTGGAGCTGGAGCCGGTGGGGACCCACATGATCTATGTGTGCCAGAACCTCACTTGCGCGATGCTCGGGGCCGAGAAGCTGATCCGCCACCTGGAGGGCCGGCTGGGCATCCGGATGGGCGAGACGACGCCGGACGGGAAGATCACGCTCAGGCGGATGGAGTGTCTGGCCGCCTGCGGCGCGGCCCCCGCCATCCAGGTGGACGGCGAATACCACCATCAGATGACTCCGGAGAAGCTGGACGCGCTGCTCGACACGCTGCAGGCGCGATCGAACCGATGAGCTTCGAGAAGGTTCTCACCCGCTATCAGGACATCCCCGGCTACACCGGGACGCTCGACGCATACGAGGCCCAGGGGGGGTACCAGGCGCTCCGCAAGGCCTTCAAGGAGATGCAGCCGGCCGAGATCATCGAGGCGGTGAAACGGTCCGGGCTGCGCGGGCGGGGCGGGGCGGGCTTCCCCTGCGGGGTGAAGTGGGGCTTCATTCCCAGGGATTCGCCCAAACCCGTCTACCTGGTGGTGAACGGGGACGAGAGCGAGCCGGGCACCTTCAAGGACCGGATGCTGATCGAGGAGGAGCCGCACCAGATCCTGGAGGGGATTGTCCTGGCGAGCTACGCCATCGGCTGCCACCAAGCCTTCCTTTACTGCCGGGGCGAGTTCGTGCGCGGGGCCCGCATGCTGCGCCGCGCGCTCGACGAGGCCTATGCGAAGGGGTACATCGGCCGGAGGATTCTGGGAAGCGGTTTCGACCTGGAGGTGGTCCTGCATCGGGGGGCGGGGGCGTACATCTGCGGCGAGGAGACGGGTCTCCTGGAATCGTTGGAGGGGAAACGGGGCCAGCCGCGGCCCAAGCCGCCGTTTCCTGCCATCTCGGGCCTGTACCGATGCCCGACGGTGGTCAACAACGTGGAGACCCTCTCGAACATCCCCCACATCCTCCTGCGCGGGCCCGAGTGGTACGCCGGCATCGGCCCGGCCAAGAGCACGGGGCCGCGCCTCTTCTCGGTGAGCGGCCACGTCGAGCGGCCCGGAAATTACGAGCTGCCCATGAGCGTCACGCTCCGGCAGCTCATCTTCGAGCACGCCGGGGGGATCCGGGGCGGCCGGCGCCTCAAGGCGGTGATTCCCGGCGGCTCGTCGTCGCCCGTCCTCACGGAGCAGCACCTGGATGTCGGCATGGACTTCGACTCGCTGGCGGCCGCCGGCTCCATGGGCGGGAGCGGGGCCGTGATCGTGATGGACGACACCACCTGCATGGTCCGGGTGGGCGAGATCGTGTCCCGGTTCTACCACCACGAGTCCTGCGGGCAGTGCACGCAGTGCCGCGAGGGGACGGCCTGGCTCCACAAGACGCTGCGCCGGATCGAACACGGCCAGGGCCGGCCGGCGGACCTCGACCTGCTGCTGGACATGTGCGATAACATGAAGGGGAAGACGATCTGCGTCCTCAGCGACGCCGCGGCCATGCCCATCGAGAGCTATCTCAAGCATTTTCGGGACGAGTTCGAGCGGCACGTGCGGGAGCGCGCCTGCCCCTTCGGGGCCGGGGTGTGAGGGAATAAGGGAATGGCGAAGCTCACCATCAACGGGACCGAGATCGTCACGCCCGGCCCCATGAGCATCCTGGAGGCGGCCAGGGGGGCGGGGATCGAGATCCCGCACTACTGCTACCACCCCGGGCTCGGCGTCGTCGGGCAGTGCCGGATGTGCCAGGTCGAGGTGGAGAAGATGCCCAAGCTGGCCACGGCCTGCAACACGGCGGCGGCAGAGGGGATGGTCGTCTCCACCAACTCGCCCCGGGTGGAGAAGGCCCGCCGGGCGGTGCTGGAATTCTACCTCCTGAACCATCCGCTGGACTGCCCCGTCTGCGATCGGGGGGGCGAGTGCCCGCTGCAAGACTACACGCTGAAGTACGGGCCCGGCGAGAGCCGCTCCATCGAGCCCAAGGTGCAGCGAGCCAAGCACAAGGTGCTGGGCCCCCACGTCGTCTTCGATGCGGAGCGGTGCATCCTGTGCACGCGCTGTGTCCGCTTCTGCCACGAGGTGCCGAAGACGGGAGAGCTGGGAGTCTTTTCGCGAGGCGAGCAGTCGGAGATCAACCTGTTCCCGGGCAAGTTCCTGGACAATGCCTACTCCGGAAACGTGATCGACCTCTGTCCGGTGGGGGCGCTCACGTCCCGACAATACCGCTTTCAGTCCCGGCCCTGGGACCTCGTGCGTCAGATCGAGAGCGTCTGCCCGCTCTGCAGTAATGGATGCAATGTCGTCCTGGACGTCCGGAACCGGCAGCAGGGGGATGAACTTCTCCGCATCCGGCCGCGCGAGAACCCGGCGGTGAATCGCTGGTGGATCTGCGACGAGGGGCGGTTCACCCTCGGCTACCTGCACGTGGCGGAGCGGCTGCGGGTGGCCTACGGACGCGATGAGGGCGGGCAGGTCCCGGTAGCCGTGGACGAGCTCACCGGGCGGCTGGCGGATACGATCCGCCGAATCGTCCAGGTGCATGGCGAGGGGGCCATCGGGTGCGTCGTGTCCTCGCGTCATACGAACGAGGAGCTCTTCCTCGTCCGGCGGTTCTTCCTCGACATCCTGCGGACGCCCCACCTCGATTATCGGGTCCGCCCGGTGCAATCCGAGGAGGCGGACGCCTCCGAGGACGGGATCCTGCGCCGGACCGACAAGACGCCGAACAGCCGCGGAGCGCGCGACCTGGCCATCCTGCCGGCGCAGGACGGGCTGGACACCCCGGGGATGATCGCGGCGGCGCAGGCGGGCCGGCTGAAGGCCCTCTTCGTCTTCGAGGAAGACCTCGTACGGGAACTCCCGGACCTCCCGGTGCGCGAGGCGCTGGGCCGGCTGGACCTCCTGGTGACCTCCAGCCTGGTCCCGAACGAGACCACCGCCTTGGCCCACATTGTCTTGCCGGCCCTGGCGACGGCCGAGAAAGACGGGAGCCTGACGAACTTCCAGGGGCGCATCCAGAAGATCCGGCGGGCGCTCGCGCCCCCCGGTGCATGCCGGAGCCTGGCGGAGACCCTGCAAGACGTGGCTCGCCGCCTGGGATGGGACCTGGGCGACATCGAGCCGGAGCGGGTCTGGGCCGCCATCGGAGAGCAGTCGGGGCCGTATCGAGGAATCGGCTGGAAAGAATGGAGGGCGATCGGCCCACAGGGGCTGCTCCCTGAAGAGCTGCGAGCTGCGACCGGAGAGCCGAGAGCCGAGAGCCGCGAACTGAGAGTTGAGAGCGGAGAGCCGCGAGAAGAGGCGTGATTTCGAAGCCGGATGTTGACGGCTGAAAGCTGATGTCTGGCATGCTTGAGACGCTCATCATCATGGTGGTCAAGATCGGGGTGGTGTTCAGCGTCCTCCTCCTGGTGGCGGCCTACATGACCTGGGTCGAGCGAAAGGTGATCGCTCGCATCCAGGTGCGCCTGGGGCCCACCCGCGTGGGCCCCTGCGGGCTGCTGCAGCCCATCGCCGACGGGATCAAGCTGTTTTTCAAGGAGGATCTGATCCCGAGCCAGGTGGACCGGGCCCTCTTCCTGCTTGCGCCGGCGCTGAGCGTGGTGCCGGCCATGATCGCGGCGGCGGTGATTCCCTTCGGCGGCACCACCACCCTGTTCGGGCTCTTGCCGCGTCCCGAACCCCTGCAGATCACCGACATCGACGTGGGGCTGCTCTACGTCTTCGGGATCACGTCGCTCGGGGTGTACGGGATCGTCCTGGCGGGCTGGGCGTCCAACAACAAGTATTCGCTCCTGGGGGGGCTGCGCTCCGCGGCCCAGATGATCAGCTACGAGCTCTCCATGAGCTTGTCGGTGGTGGGGGTGATCCTCCTGGCGGGGTCGCTGCGCATGTCGGAGCTCGTGCGGGTGCAGCAAGGGTTCTCCTGGTGGCTCGGCGTCGTGCCGATCGCCAACTGGTTCGTCTTCAGCCAGCCGATCGGCTTCGTCATCTTCTTCATCTGCGCACTCGCCGAGACGAACCGCGCGCCGTTCGACCTGCCGGAGGCGGAGACGGAGCTGGTGGCGGGCTTCCACAGCGAGTACAGCTCGATGAAGTTCGCCATGTTCTTCATGGCCGAGTACGCCAACATGGCGACCGCGTCGGCCGTGGCCGTCACACTGTTCCTGGGCGGGCCGCTGGGCCCCTTCGGCCCGTCACCGATCTGGTTCATCGGCAAGGTCTTCGCCCTGCTCTTTGTCTTCATCTGGTTCCGGGCGACGCTGCCTCGGTTCCGGTACGACCAGCTCATGACCTTCGGCTGGAAGCGGCTGCTTCCCCTGGCGCTGCTCAATCTGGTGTACACGGCGATCCTGGCCACGGTGCGGTAAGATGGAACTCGTCGGCATGGAACCCATCCTGTTCGCGGGCCTGGCCTTGGTGGCGGGGGTCTCGGGGCTCCTGGTGGTGGTGCAACGCCACGCGGTCTACAGCGCGCTCTACCTCATCATCACCATGGGATCCCTGGCCGGCCTCTACATCCTGCTGGAGGCCCACTTCGTCTGGGCGGTCCAGGTCCTGGTGTACGCCGGGGCCATCATGGTGCTGTTCATCTTCGTCATCATGCTGTTGAATGTGCCGCGCGAGGACGTGCCCTGGGCCCCGCGGGACCTGCGCCGGATCATGCTGGCGCTGGTCCTGGCCGGGATCCTCTTGGTCGAGCTGATCCTGGTGGTGGGGGTGCGGCTCGCGCCCGGGGCCAAGGCGCCCGCGGTCGCCGCCGGCTTCGGCACCACGGAGATGGTCGGGCGGCTGCTCTTCAGCCGGTTCCTGTTCCCGTTCGAGATCACGTCGGTGATTCTCTTGGTCGCCATCGTCGGGGCGCTGGTCCTGGCGAAGAAGCACTTCAGCTGAGGCGAGGTTCTCCATGGGCGTTCCGCTGTCCGCCTATCTGATCCTGAGCGCGTACCTCTTCGTCCTGGGGGTGATCGGCGTCGCCACGCGGCGCAACGCCCTGATCATCTTCATGTCCATCGAGCTGATGCTGAACGCCGTGAACCTCACCTTCGTGGCGTTCTCTCGCTTCCTCAACTCCATGGACGGGCAGATCTTCGTCTTTTTCGTGATGGCCGTGGCCACGGCGGAGGTTGCCGTGGGACTGGCCATCATCCTGGCGATCTACCGGAATCGGGAGACGGTGGACGTGGCGGAGCTGAACCTGCTGAAATGGTGATGAAGAGCTGAGAGCCGAGAGCCGAGAGCCGAGAGCTGAGAGACGAGAGCTGAGAGCTGAGAGACGAGAGCGAATGCGGGAGACGGGTGCGGTGTCTCATCCGGGGTTTCAATGCTGAACTTGTGGCTTATTCCGATCTGGCCCTTGCTGGGGTTCCTGCTGAACGGCTTCTTCGGACGCCGGCTCGGGAAGTCCCTCGTGGGCAAGATCGGCTGCGGTTCCGTGGGGCTGTCGCTGCTGGCCTCGCTCGGGGCGGTCTGGGACCTGGCGGGGCTGCCGCACGATGCCCGCCGGGTCGAGCAGGTGATGGCCCCCTGGATCGGCGTGGGTGGCTTCCAGGCCGACTGGGGCCTCCTGCTGGATCCGCTCTCGGCGGTGATGATCCTGGTCGTCTCCGGCGTGGGGTTCCTGATCCACGTCTACGCCGTGGGCTACATGCACGACGATCGCGACTTTCCCCGCTTCTTCACCTATCTGAACCTGTTCACGTTCTCGATGCTGATGCTGGTCCTCGCCAACAACTACCTCCTCCTCTACGTATTCTGGGAGGCGGTGGGGCTCTGCTCCTATCTGCTGATCGGCTTCTGGTTCGAGCGGCCGGCGGCCGCCGAGGCGGGGAAGAAGGCGTTCATCGTCAACCGGGTGGGGGACTTCGGATTCGGCCTGGGCGTGATGCTTCTCTGGACCACGCTCGGCACCGTTCAGTACGCGTCGGCCTTCGCGGCGGCCCCGGACCGGCTGGCGGCGGGAGGCGGGCTCGTCACCGCCATCACGCTCCTCTTGTTCCTGGGGGCCACCGGGAAATCGGCACAGCTTCCCCTCCACGTCTGGCTGCCCGACGCGATGGAGGGTCCCACGCCGGTCTCGGCCCTGATCCACGCCGCGACCATGGTGACGGCGGGCGTCTACATGGTGGCCCGCTCCGCCCCACTCTTCAATCTTGCCCCGCTCACGATGGGGGTGGTGGCGTGGATCGGCGGGCTCACGGCGGTCTTCGCCGCCACCATCGCCCTGGTCCAGACCGACATCAAGCGGGTCGTGGCCTACTCGACGATCTCGCAGCTCGGCTATATGTTCCTGGGATGCGGGGTGGGGGCCTACGCGGCGGCGATCTTTCATCTGATGACCCATGCCTTCTTCAAGGCGCTTCTCTTCCTCGGGGCAGGGTCGGTCATCCACGGCCTCTCGGGCGAGCAGGACCTCCGCAAGATGGGCGGGCTCCGGCGCCAGATGCCGATCACCGCCTGGACCTTCCTGGTGGCGGCGCTGGCCAATGTCGGCATCTTTCCCCTGGCCGGATTCTGGTCCAAGGACGAGATCCTCTTCGGGGCGTTCGCCGGGGGAAGCCTTGCCCTCTGGGCGCTCGCCGTCGGCGGAGTGTTCCTCACCGGTTTTTACATGCTCCGCTGCTACTACCTGGCATTCGAGGGCCCGTCCCGCGCGCCGTCGCACGTGCACCCCGCGCACGAGTCACCGGCCGTCATGTCGGTCCCTCTTGTGATCCTGGCAGTCTTCGCGATGGGGGTGGGGTTCGTAGGTTTCCCGCCGGAGCACGGGACGTACCACCGATTTGTCGAGGCGGTCTTTGTCGTGCCCGGCGCGCTGGCGGCGCACGCGGCCCCGCCGGGGGAGCTGGCGGCCATGGCCCTCGTCTCGCTTCTGATTGCCGTGGCGGGAGTCCTGGTGGCGACCTGGTTCTACCGCTGGCGGCCGGAGCTTCCCGACCGGCTGGCGGCGCAGTATCCGACGACCTATCGGATCCTCCTCAACAAGTACTATGTCGACGAGATCTACGACGCCCTCTTCGTCGAGCCGATCAAGCGCGGCGCGGTCTGGCTGTGGCGGCGGTTCGACGAGCCGGTGGTGGATGGGTCGGTCAACGGGGTCGGCGCGATCGTCCGGACCGCGAGCACCCTGCTCCGATACCTGCAGACCGGCTATGTGATGAACTATGTGCTGAGCTTCATCCTGGGTGTGGTGGTCATCCTGGGGTACGTCGCGTTCAGGTGACGAGGATGAAAACGCAGTCAAGTACCAAGGCGGAGTCTCTGTCGTGGGCGCTGCACCGATGATTTCGATCGTGACATTCCTTCCGGTGCTGGGGGCGGTCCTCCTCTTCTGCGTGGACCGGCGGCGGGAGACCGCCATCAAGCATCTGGCCTTCGGCGCCTCGCTGGTCACCTTTCTGGCCTCCCTTGGGTTGTATCAGGGCTTCCGGCTCGACGTCCCGGGGCCGCAGTTCACGGAGCAGACGCTCTGGATCGGCTGGCTGGGGGTGGAGTATCACGTCGGCGTGGACGGGATCAGCCTGCTCCTGGTGCTCCTCACCACCTTTCTCAGCGCCGTGGCGATCCTATCCTCGTACTCGGCCATCACCACCTCGGTCAAGGAATACATGATCTGCATGCTCCTCCTGGAGACGGGCATGATTGGGGTCTTCGTGGCCCTCGACCTGGTCCTCTTCTACGTCTTCTGGGAGGGGATGCTGATCCCGATGTACTTCCTGATCGGGATCTGGGGTGGGCCGCGCCGGATCTACGCCACCATCAAGTTTTTTCTGTACACCATGGCCGGGGGGGTCCTGATGCTGGTCGGCATCATCGCCCTCTACTTCTTGAGCGGCAGCCGCCCCGGCGGGGAGTACACGTTCAACCTGCTCAAGCTGATCGGCCTGGATCTGCCGTTCCAGACCCAGGTCTGGCTGTTCCTGGCCTTTGCCGTCGCCTTCGCCATCAAGGTGCCCATGTTCCCCTTCCACACCTGGCTGCCCGACGCCCACGTGGAGGCACCCACGGCCGGCTCGGTGATCCTGGCCGGGGTCCTCTTGAAGATGGGGACCTACGGCTTCCTGCGATTCGCGCTGCCGCTCTTTCCCGACGCGACCCGCTACTTCACGCCGCTCTTCTCGTGGCTGGCGATCGTCGGGATTCTCTACGGGGCGCTGGTGGCCATGATCCAGCCGGACCTGAAGAAGCTGGTGGCGTACAGCTCGGTGAGCCATCTGGGATTCGTCGTGCTGGGGATCTTCGCCCTGACCGTCCAGGGGGTCGAGGGGGCCATCCTCCAGATGGTCAATCACGGGCTGTCCACGGGGGCGCTCTTCCTCCTGGTGGGGATGCTGTACGAGCGCCGCCACACGCGGCTGATCCAGGACTTCGGCGGCTTGGCCCGGACTATTCCCGTCTTCACGGCGGCTTTCCTGATCGTGACCCTGTCATCCATCGGCCTGCCGGGGCTGAACGGGTTCGTGGGCGAGTTCCTGATCCTGGTGGGGACGTTCCGGATCAACGTGCTGTATGCGGCGCTGGCCACGCTGGGGATCATCCTGGCCGCGGTCTACATGCTCTGGATGTTCCAGCGGGTCATGTTCGGGCCGGTGACGGAGGACGCCAACCGCCGCCTCCCCGACCTGACGCCCCGCGAGCTGGCGGTCCTGGTCCCCGTCCTCGTCCTGATCGTGTGGATCGGGATCTACCCCCAGCCATTCCTCAGGACGACGGAGGCCTCGGTGAAGCAGTTGCTGGCTCAGGTGCATATGAAGTATCGAGCCACGAGCCACGAGCCACGAGCCACGAGCGGACCGGCATGGGCCGAGAGCCGAGAGCCGAGCGCGGAGAGCCGAGAGCCGAGAGCCGAGAGCGAAATGGGGATCGATCTGCGGCGGCCAGAGGTTGTGGCCGCGAGCGAGAGGCGAGATGGAGAGTAGCCTGCTCCAGGCCTCTTGGGGGGCCTTGCTGCCCTTCCTCGTGATCACCGGAACGGGGCTCCTGGTCCTGGTCCTCGACCCGCTGATGGCCCCGGAGCACCGCGACCGTCTGCCCGTCCTCAGCCTGGGGGGGGTCGTGGCGGCGGCCGCAGTCCTCCTCTTCAACCGAGGCCAAGCCGAGATCGCCTTCGGCGGGATGCTGGCCGCGGACGGCTTCGCCTTCTTCTGCAACCTGATCTTTCTCCTGGTCGCGGGACTCACTCTCTTGATCTCGATCGCCTACATCCGGAAGACCGGGCTGGAGCACGGCGAGTACTCCGCCCTGCTGCTCTTCAGCACCCTGGGGATGATGATCATGGCCAGCAGCCTGGACCTCATGACCATCTTCCTGGGCCTGGAGACCTTGTCGATCCCACTCTACATCCTGGCGGGCTTCCTGCGTGAGCAGCGCAAGTCCAACGAGGCGGCCCTGAAGTATCTGCTCCTTGGGGCGTTCGCGTCTGGCTTCCTGCTCTACGGGATCGCCCTGGTGTACGGGGCGACGGGGAGTATCAACCTGCCGCGGGTGGCCCAGGTCGTGGCCTCGGGACAGGTGAGCAGTCCCACGCTCCTCAGCATCGGGATGGGCCTCCTGATCGTCGGCTTCGGCTTCAAGGTGGCCGCGGTGCCGTTTCACATGTGGGCACCGGATGTGTACGAGGGGGCCCCCACGTCGGTCACCGCGTTCATGATCGCCGGCACCAAGGCGGCGGCCTTCGCCGCGTTCCTGCGGATCCTGATGACGGGTCTCCCCGCGCTCCAGCCCGACTGGAGCCGGGTGCTCTGGGTCCTGGCGGTGCTGACGATGACGGTCGGGAACGTGGCAGCCATAGCGCAGACCAACATCAAGCGGATGCTGGCCTACAGCTCCATCGCCCACGCGGGCTACCTCCTGGTGGCCCTGGTCACCGGAACCAAGCTGGGCAGCGGCGCCATCCTGTTCTATCTGGCGGCGTACGCTTGCATGACCCTGGGGGCCTTCGCCGCCGTCGTGGCGCTGGCACACCGCGAGGAAGAGCGGCTGACCATCGGCGAGTACGCCGGGCTGGGTCTCGCGCGCCCCGCGCTGGGGGCGGCCATGGCCCTGTTCATGTTCTCGCTGGCGGGGGTGCCGCCGACGGCCGGTTTCATGGGTAAGCTGTACATCTTCAGCGCGGCCGTCCAGGCGGGCCAGATCGGGCTGGCGGTCATCGGCGTGCTCAACAGCGTGATCTCGGCCTTCTACTATCTGCGGATCACGGTGGTGATGTACATGTCCCCCGCAAAGAGCGAGCCGGCCCCGGACCCCCTGGCGCCCGCCCTGTGGCTGGCCCTGGCGATCTCGGCGGCGGGCACGCTCCTCCTCGGACTGCTCCCGTCCCGCGTTCTGGAGATGGCCCTGCGGTCGGTTACATCCCTCCTCGGCTGAGGCGGGCGGTGGGAGATGCTCGACATGAAGCCGATGAAGATTCCCGAGAAGACCGTGACGCGGCTTTCCATCTATCTTCGCTGCCTCGAGGAACTCGAGGCGGATGGGGTCGCCTCGGTCTCGTCCCGTCAGATGGCAGAGCGGTTCGGGTTGAATTCCGCCCAGGTCCGGAAGGACCTCGCCTACTTCGGCCAGTTTGGGGTCCGGGGGCTGGGCTACTACATCGCCGAGCTGAAGCACAACCTGGAGCGCATCCTGGGCCTCAAGCAGGACTGGGAGGTGGCCCTGGTCGGCGTGGGGAATCTCGGCTCCGCCCTGATCGCCTACAAGGGCTTCCAGGCCCGCGGATTCAAGATCGGCGTGGCGTTCGACACGGATCCGGCCAGGGTGGGCCAGGTGGTCGGCGGTGTCCAGGTCGTCGAGACGGTCAAGCTGGTGTCCACGCTGCGCAAGAAGAAGGTGAAGATCGCGGTGCTCGCGGTCCCGGCGCCGGCCGCGCAATCGGTGGCGGACCTCTTGGTCGAGGCGGGGGTCACCGCGATCCTGAATTTTGCCCCGGCCCAGATCACGGTCCCCGAGGGGGTCAAGGTGCAGAACGTGGACCTCTCGGTTCTCTTGAAGACCCTCTCCTACCACACGGTGCGGACCAACCGCCCGAGTCCCCTCCGGCTGGAGCCCCGGACGATCAGGGAGTCGTGAGACTCGCGGGCAGATTCCTCCGGGCGAATCGCCTCGGGAAGCCTCGCGCGCTCGCAGGCTCTCGGGCGTCCCTCTTCTCGCTTCTCGCCACCATCCTCTGGGTCAATCGCGCTTGTCCCTTGCATCCCGGCGATGTATCTGATGATATATAGAGCCACGGCGTGTCGGCGGGCTCGGCCACCGCGGCCTTCCCCGACCCGTCCGGGTCAGACCCGCCTTCGAAGGAGGGCTTGCGATGAAGCTGGAGCAGATCTCGGTGTTCCTGGAGAACCGACCCGGGGGCCTGGCCGAGATTACGGGGGCCCTGAGCCAGGCCGGCGTCAACATCCGCGCCCTGTCGCTCGCCGACACGGCCGACTTCGGGATCCTGCGGTTGATCGTGGATCGGAACGAGATCGCCATTCGGGTGCTGAAGGAGAGCGGGTTCACGGTCGGTCTCACCGAGATGGTGGCGCTGGAGATCCCGGACCGGATCGGCGGGCTGTGGGGGATTCTCACGTTGCTGGAGGCCGCCGGGATGAACGTGGAATACATGTACGCCTTCGTCCAGAAGGCGGGGGAGAACGCGGTGATCCTCTTCCGCTTCGACGAGCCGGCGCGGGCCGCCCAAATGCTCCGGGAGGCGGGCGTGCGGGTGCTGGAGGGTGAGGATGTGTATGCGATGTGAGGGGGCCGCAGCGGGGAAGGAACGAGACAGAAAGGGGACGATGATGGGATGCGCGAGGAGGTATCTCTGGGGGATTGGTCTGCTGCTGGGTATCAGCATCCTGCTCTCGGCGCTCCCCGCCGAGGCGGCGGAGCCGATCCGGATCGGGGCCATCTTCTCGGTGACCGGCCCGGCGTCGTTTCTGGGAGAGCCGGAGCGGAACACGGCCAAGATGCTCGAGGAGGACCTCAACCGCGACGGGGGACTGCTGGGCCGGAAGGTGGAGGTGATCGTCTACGACGACGAGAGCGACGCCACCAAGGCCGTGACCGCGGTGGACCGGCTCGTCAAGCGCGACCGGGTGGCGGCCATCGTGGGGCCGAGCACCTCGGGGAGCTCGCTGGCCATCATCTCCAAGATCGAGGAAGCCCAGATTCCGCTGCTGTCGTGCGCCGCGGCCAAGAAGATTGCCGACCCGGTGAAGCGGTGGGTGTTCAAGACGCCGCAGAACGACCAGCAGATGGCCATCGCGATCGCCGCCCACATGGCCAACGCCGGCGTGAAAACCGTGGCTTTCATCGGTTTCAATGACGCCTACGGCGAAGGCTGGTATCAGGAATTCATC
>JAPLLC010000071.1 GCA_026387775.1 Candidatus Methylomirabilota bacterium
CTTCGGCGAGGCCCTGCAGTTCTCGCCGTCCGATCTCGAAGACGGTGGTGCGCCGGAGACTCCGCACCGAAACCGGCGATGGGTCCTCGTTCAAGAACGTGAGGAATCCCCCTACGTCGCCTTGGCCGAGCGTCATCACGATGGTGACGCGCTGGGCGCGGATGCGCTTGACGTAGTGGAGCTCCCCCTCGATCACCACGTACAAGACGCGCCGCTGCTTTCGGGTACCCTCGGTGGCCAGGAGTTCTCCGTCGCCATAGGTCTGGACGGTGCCTATGGCGCGGATTCGACTCATCTCCTGCGGCGTGAACTCCCGGAAGAGAGCCAGGCGCCGCAAACGGTCCGGAATCAGGCGCGGGGACGTCCGACGCGCGATCATTGGGCGATGGTCATGGCGATCAGGACGACCCAGACGACAAAGCTTGCGATGGCCCAGCGGAGGCAGCGGCGAATCCGGTCGAACTTGGATCGCTCGATCGCCGTGGCCGCGTAGAGCTCGTAGATCATCTCCCGCAAGACCGCCTCATCGCCCAGGGATCCCAGGCGTGCCACGTATTCCGCGATCGGGAGACGCAGGACGTCGTGGCACCAGTACAGCCGCTGATGGTCCGGGTCGGCGGCGGGAGAATGCAGCCGGGGCGTGATGGTCTGGAGGCCGTAGAACAGCGAGGTGATCATGGTTCCGAGGAAGACGAGAAAGACGGCAATGAAGGCCGCGCGGAGACCCGCCGGCCCTGCCTGTCCCCCCAGGATGAGCAGGATCCGATCTCCCCGGACGCCGAAGATCGACAGGATGATCCCGAAGAACAGGAAGACGAAGCTCGCCTTCTCGTCCGAGAAGCGGATCATCTGTTGGGCCGTCGAGTAGGCGGACATCACAAACGAAAGACGAAGTGTCAGGCTCTCAGACTCTTTACCTGTCCTATTGTCAGTATGCTCATGGTTGAAATCGTTGTTAGATTGCATAGTTAGCGATGGCCAGTTTTATGCATTGACTGAATGGCAATGCCAGGATTCCAAGACGCGTTCATCCGGTGGTCGTGTGAGGCGAAGGAGGCGCCCCATTATGAAGACCCGAGAATATCTGGCAATCAAACGTCGGATCGATGATTTCGAGCTGGCGGAATCGCTCACCCGGAGCAAACTCATCCAAGGTGCCCGAGCCGGGAACGTGGTGGCGCTCGGCATGCTCCAGCAGCGCTACAACCTGCGGCTGCCGCTGGTGGAGCATGCCCTGAACGTGTATTTCTCCAAGCCACAGGCTGCCCGGAACTGACGCGCAGCTGCTCACAGCTCGGGAGTGCTCGATGTCCAGCGTCGCTCTCGCCATCCTTCTCTTCTTCCCGTGGGCTCTTCTTCCCGTGGGGAACGTTCGCCATCGTCCGGTCGTTCAGTCCTTGACCGCCACGACCAGCCGGGTCGAGGCCAGCCGGTAAAACCAGGGGAGCCTCGCCACCGCCGCGTCCACCCCCTGCAGGAAGGTCGACGCCGCCCGCCAAAACGCGCCCACGTCTCTGGGAAGACCCATCAGGACCGACTCCGGCAGCACACAGTGAAAGATGTTCACGCCGCGGACACTCGCCATCCGGAGGCCCGCCTCGGCGAGGTCGCGGCAGAGTTCCCGGTCCGTGAACGTCTTGCACGGGATGTCTCGCCAGACGCGAAGGTGCCCCACCGTGCCGGCCGCCCGCGCCCGCGCCCGCTCCTCCGGGTTGTGCAGGAGCATGTCCAGTTCCCATTTGCCGTCGATCTCGAAGGCCATGAACCCCCCGGGCGCGAGGATCCGGGCCCCCTCGCGAAAGACCTGCCGGTAGGCGTCGTGGACGTGGGAGATCACGTCGCCGTAGGAGAAGATTCCGTCCACCGATCCCGGCTCGAGGGGAAGGGAGACGATATTTTCCTGCAGGAAGCGGATGTTCTGGATTTCGGCCCGCTTGCACCGGGCCTCGGCCCGGGCGAGAGACGAGGCGGAGATGTCCACCGCCACCACCTCGTCGGCGAGTGGGGAAAGCATGACCGTCTGCTTCCCTGTGCCGCAGCCCAGATCGACGAGCCGGCAGAAGCGTCGGCCGGCTGACAGTTGGGCGATCTCGGCCCGGTAGGGAGCCTCACAGGCGAGGAAGTAGAGCGACTGATCGTAGGTATTCCCGACCACATCGTAAAACGCGGCGACCTGCTGCTCGTCCATCAGTCGCCCCACCTTGCAGCGGCAGGTTTCATGTGAAAAGACCCTCGGGTTCGTCCGCCAATACACCGTGGCGCGCCTGGTGCGCGGACAGCAGAACATCCCGTCGCATGGCCTCGAGAGCTTCGAGATAGGGGAGAGCTTGCAGCCCCCCATCCTGGATACGGCTGTCCGGCGCGACGATTGCGTCGTAGCGCGCCATCGGGGCGTCCCTGGGTGCGTGGACGGTGGAATCTACTGCTTATCTGAAAGCAACTGTCCCCCGTGCGCCAGGTTGTGGGCCGGCTCGTCGTGCACCACGATGTGCACCGCCTCCGCCTTGGCGCCCACCGTACGCACGATCGCATCGGTGACTGCCTTCACCATTTCGCGCTTCTGCTCGACGGTCCGACCTTCTTTCAGAACGATGTTTACGAACGGCATGGAAACCTCCTGTGGAAAAGGGAACCAGGTGAAATGGACAGTCTTATATAGCGCGCTCGGGCTCCCGGCGCAAGGCCGAGTTTGCATTGCCCCGCTCGGAGCCGATAAGGCCACAAGGCCGACGATCGGTAGGACGGAGGTGCAGGTGCCGCCCCGGCAGGGCCGAGCCGCCGGAGGGGAATCCTAACGGGATCGCAGGAAGTGCTCCAGGGCCCGGGCAACGATCTCCGAAAACGTCGCACTCTCTCGCTCCGCCCGGTCGCGCCCGCGCTTGAGGAGATCTGCGGGCAACCGAACCGTGGTTCGGTCGAGGCGGGAGGCCGCCGCACGGGGCGCAGCCTGGATCGTCTCGGCCCGCCGCAGGCTGGCCTGCAGCCGTGCCATGGCGATGTCCTCGGCGTCCAGGGAAACGACCGCATCTCGGAGCCGCGACCCCTTACCCGATCGAGGCGCCGCCGCCTTGGTCCGGCGCGTGCTTTTCTTCGATTGCCCCATGATAGTCAGCCACACCTGAGGTGTTTCCTCGGTCACGCTTCCTTCCGACGGCGTGGCGCCGAGGGTGCGAACGCTTCCCCGGTTGGAGCAAGCATGCCCGACCGGAGATCCCGCTTCAAGACTTCGACGGGGACCGTGCCTACTTGGCGGGTTGCGGCCCCTGGGCCTCGAAGGCGCGCTGCTGGGCCTCGAAGCCGCGCTGCCACGCCTCCTGGCGCTGCGTGACATACTGCTGCTCCGCCAGGCTGAGGCCCACGGCGTTTGGCATGGCGTTCATCCCGAAATAGAACGGCTCCACGACGGCGTACTGAAAGGCATTGGCGAGCAGATGGGTGGGCAGCGCGATGAGCCGGAATGGATGCACGAGGTATTCAGGATTCTCCGAATTCGGGAGGGTGACGTAATCCTGCTTGGCAACCGTCGTACAACCGGCCAGGAGCCCGAAGAGCACCAGGCCAAGCACCAGCGTTCGTCCGCATCGGGTCCACATGTGCGTCTCCTTTCTGTCGTTAGAGCCTCGTCCCCAAGCGGGACGGGCCCAATGCGCCCTAGCGGCGCTTCTCATCGTCTGGCCGCCGCGGTCGCCGCCGTATATCGATGCCAGTCCGGCACCGTGTTCCGACGGCGCATCCCACTGTTCCATCACCCCAGGCCGTCCAGGGTCTCGTCCAGGCCGAACGAATAGGAGGTGTTCAGCTTCACCGAGCGCCAGGCCGACGCACTCGATACCTCCAGGCCAATGCCCTCTTTTTATAGAGGGGTGGAGCCATACCTTAATGTTCCGCTTTCCCTTCGTCAACCGAAATATTTGATCTTGCAGAGTCTAACCGCCCACCACACAAGGGTTTGTGGGCCGGGTGGATTCCGCCACCACCGCTCGCGGTGGCTCCCGAGGCGAAAGATGGCTCGCAGATGGGAAATCGGCGAATGGTAGAGCTGGTGGAGCCGATGAAGTCGCGAGAAAGGAAGATGCGGCGCGCGAATGGGAAGCGCGCGAGAAGTGATGCCGAGACGGAAGTGTGGGGTACCTGCCGAGGGAGTCGTCAATCGACCATGCGACTCGCGCTTGGCAGGGAGCGATTCCTGTGTTATAAATATGCCTCTGCATTCCCCCTGAAATCTGGCCCCGTTGAGCGTTCCCTCGTGTCCCCATCGTCTAGTCCGGCCTAGGACACCGGCCCTTCAAGCCGAGAACGGGGGTTCGAATCCCCCTGGGGACACCCCACCTTGTACAAGCTGGAAATTCGTGGAATTGTGCGGTTGAGAATGTAGCTCCCGGACGCCAAAACCGGGCGGGAGGAAGACGAGGAGGCCGAGGCGCCAATTGCCCCGGCCTTCGTCTTTCGTGAGGCTTTCCTCCGGGTGCCCTCGGCTCTCGCGGGCAATCCAATTCGCGCCCCCGCAACCCGCCCCCTGATCTTGTCCGAGCTTCCGCCTTGATGGAGGCGGCGGTTGTAGAGCCGGGCATGGCTTCTGTCGCATCTCATCTGCGACTGGAGACACGTCGCTCATCTCCCTTCGATTGCACAAGATCAATATCAACAAAGGATCATTACGACGGTATAATGCCCCAGTCCTGCAACTCGCAACCCGCGCCAGGAGCAATCACCGGCGCGACCAGCAGAAAGGAGCAGCGCATGAAGGCCAAACCCACGCCCACCATCGACATCGTCTCGGACATCGTCTGACCCTGGTGCTTCATCGGCAAGCGGCGCCTGGAAGCCGCACTGCGGCTGTACCAGGAGCGCAGGCCCGATGAGGAGAAGCC
>JAPLLC010000061.1 GCA_026387775.1 Candidatus Methylomirabilota bacterium
ACCCCCGATGACGCTGGCCAGCGCGAAGACCGTGAGCGCCATGGCCCCCGAGGCTTGTGACCGATGCAGCACGTGGATCCAGTAGAGCGGCACGAACGTGTTGAAGCCGTAGAACATGATGGCCCGGGTCACGACGACGGCCGTGAGTCTCGCAAAGGGCCACCAGGCGTCGCGGGATGTTCCAGCGGATTTCGAGGTCCGGCCGATCCTCGGTCCGCCGCCACCCATGATCCGGGTGGACAGGTACCAGGCGAGCAGCGCGGCCGTGAGGCTTGTCGGAACGGCCAGGACGGCCGATCCCCTCAGACCCCAGTGCAGGACAGCCGCCGTGACGATCAGGGGCCCGAGGGCGAAGCCGAGAGTCCCCCCCACGCCGAAGAGACTCATGGCCGTGGCCTTCTTCTCCCCCGAGACCTGATTCACGAGCCGGGCCCCCTGCGGGTGAAACGCCGCCACGCCGATCCCGCTCATCATCACCGCCGCGAGGACCCAGGCGTACCCGGGAGCGATTCCCGTGGCGGCGAGTCCCGCTCCCGCGAGGAAGATCCCGGCGGGCATCAGCCAGGGGGTCGAGAGGCGATCGGCCAGATGCCCGAACACCGGCTGGACCACCGTGGAGGCGATGTTGCAGGCAAAGACGATGAATCCCGCGGCCGTGTAGGAGAGGTGGTACTCCGAGATCAGAAACGGCAGCAAGGCCGGGAGCGCGCCCTGAGTGATGTCGGTGACGAGATGGCCCAGGAACAGCAAGGCGAGGGTCTGGAGTTCCATGTTTCTCCTGTGGGGGGAGAACGCACGACCGTGGGCGACGGCCTCTGAGGAGCCGTTACGAAATATTCTTTGCCAACGGCTTACCGCCCGAGCGGGACCCGTTGTACCAGAGCTTGGCTTCAGGGGACAGCAAAATGCGCCGAGCCGAGGTGGAAATGATCCGAACGCGGCTTGCCCCCGTCTCAGCCTTCTGTTCGCTTTCGGGAGGCGTGGATTCCCGGCGGCACGAGGAGCCCGTGAGTGCGAGGGGCGCCAATTCTCCTGCGAGGATCGGCGCCTTTTGTTCTGGATATTCTTCCTGGTGGCAGAGTGAGACCGCGGCATGACCGATTTGACCTTGGGGATCATCGGGGGGTTGGGGACGGGCCTCACCTGGGCCGCCATCAGCATCCTCGTGCGTTCGCTGTCGGGGGCGCTGACCCCCGTCCAGATCACGGCGGTCCGCTCTACGGTGGGCGGCGCGCTCCTGCTCGTGATCACCGTGGCGAGCGGGCAGGGGGGTGAACTGCTGCGGGCGCCGCTCTGGGCGGTCCTCAGCCTCTGGGTCTCCATCCTGGTCGCCATGGGGATCGGCGACACGCTGTTCTTCGCCAGCATGGACTATCTCGGGGTGACCCGGGCGCTCATCCTCAGCATGGCCAACCCCCTCCTGACCACGGTCGTGGGGGTCGCCTTCCTGGGAGAGCCGGCGACCCTCCCGCGCGTGGCCGGCATCCTGTTCGTGGTCGGCGGGCTTGCCCTCATCGTTTCGGGCAAGGGCGAGGCTGCCGCCGAGCGCCGCGGGTCGCGTCGCCGGGGCCTCCGCCTGGTGTTTCTCGCGGCGGGGGCCTGGGCCCTCTCGGCGATCGTCCTGAAGGCGCCGCTTCAGCACCTGTCCCCCACGGTGGCCACGACGCTCCGGTTCCCGGTGGCCGGGCTCGTCCTCTGGTGCACACCGTGGACCCGCGGGACCCTGCGGGCCGTGGCCGCCGGCACGCCCACGGAGCGGACGCGGCTCGGTGCGATCTGCCTCCTCAGTGCGCTGGGCTCGACCCTCTTCGTCACGGGGATCAAGTACGGTGGCGTCGCTATCGGGAACGTGCTGTCTTCCACCGCGCCCCTGTTCACGCTGCCGTACGAGGTGTGGGTCCTGGGGCAGCGGCCATCGCGGCAGACCGTCTTGGGCACAGTCGGCACGATGGCCGGCATCTGGCTGATGCATCTGTGAAGGTGACCGGCCGCCGCCGTCCGCCTTCCGCGCGGCGCCATCGACTTTCCGCTTCCGTTCCGACCGCCCGACGTGCTACCGTCTGACCGATGGGCTGATCGCCGCGTCGAGGATGGGGCGCGGCGCCCGTGGCGCCCTTCTTCCCCAACCCGGCTGTCTGACGGAGATGCGCGATGCCCTCAAATCCCGAGTCTCGCGAATACCCTCCTCCATCGCCCGAAGTCCCCTCGACCCCGCAGACACAGGCGTCTTCATCCGCCGTCCGCGTGTGGACGCAGTTCCATGACGTCATCTTCGACCGGATGGCCACCATCGAGACGGCGGTGACTGCGCTTCGGCAGGGGCAATTGACCGACGAGATTCGCAAGAAAGCCGTGATGGAAGCGCACCGGCTGGCGGGCTCCCTGGGGATGTTTGGTCTGGCGGACGGGACGCGGCTGGCGCGTGAGATCGAACACGCCCTCGGCGACGGGGCCCCGCTCGGCCCCGAGACCCCTCGGAAGCTCACCGAGGACGCCGCGGGATTGCGGCAGATTCTGGAGAAAGGCCCCGCGTAACCCGGCAGCACCGTGAGGGATCAGCGGTGACCTTCGCGCCACGCGCCACGCGTCACGTCTCGTGGAAGTCGCATGGCGACCCGTTAGGAGCCGCTACGAAATAACTTGTTCATTCAACGGCCTAACCCGCATTATTCACGAACAGTACCGTGAATTCTGCGAATCCAATGACCAATGACCAAATTCCAATGACCAAGGGTGGTACGGGCGGCTGGCGCGCTGTCAGGGGCACGAATGGAGGCCCGGTTCGTTGTTGGTCATTGATCATTGGGAATTGGTCATTCTCCGGATTATTCGCGAAGGCGTTCGCGAATAATCCGGGTTAACCCCATTTCCCGAGGGCGCGCTATGGGCGGTAAGGGTGAAGGCGTGAGAGGTCGGCTGCGCGGGGTGTGGCAGTGTGTCTGGAACCGCTCCCAGATCATCCCGGGCGCCTCGGCGGCGGTCCTCGCCATCCTGTTCTTCCTTCAGCCGGGATTCATTCGAACGCTGGATTTCAAGCTCCTGGACGAGCATTTCCGGCTGCGGGGCGCGCGCGCGCCCGCCGTCCCGATTCGGATCGTGGCGATCGACGACGCCAGCCTGGAGAAGCTCGGTCGCTGGCCCTGGCCCCGGGCCACCCTGGCCAAGCTGTTCAGGCGGTTGGCCGACGCCAAGCCGCGCGCGGTCGGCGTGGACGTGATCCTGTCCGAGCCGGAGGTGAGCCCCGAGCAGCGCGTGGCGGATCATCTCCTGTCCCGGTACCAGACCCTGGGGGTTTCGGCGGCGGGGAAACCCGCCCAGGCCTTCGAGCGGGAACTGATCGACCTTCGCCAGCGGGGCGATCCCGACCGGACCCTGGCGGCGGAGATGGAGCGGACCCCACTGGTCATCGCGGCCTACTTTTCCCTCGAGCGCGCCACGGAGCCGGGGCCGCCCCTGCGGACGCCGCTCGACAAGTTCGGGTTCATCCGACTGCGCGGCCGGGAAGACCGGACGCTCCTCCTCTCGACGGCCTCCAAGGCGACCGAGCCGATTCCGGTCCTGGCGGCGGCCTCCAGGCTCCTGGGGCACGTGAACATCCTCCCCGACCCCGATGGTACCGTTCGACGGGAAACCCTGGCCATCGGCTACCGGGAAAACTTCTATCCATCCCTGGGCCTCCAGGTGGCGCGGCTGGCGATGGGCGCGCCCGCCGATCAGATGCTGCTGGATCTGCGCGGGGAAGTGCGGGTCGGCCCGGTGACGGTTCCCACCGACGTCGAAGGGCGGATGCTGATCAACTTCGCCGGCAAAGGAAAGACCTTCCCCCACTATTCGGCGGCCGGCGTCCTGAGCGGCGCGGTCCCGCCGGAGACATTCAAGGACACCATCGTGTTCGTGGGCGCCACCGCCGCGGGGATCTTCGACCTCCGGGTGACTCCGTACGAGGAGGTTTTCCCCGGGGTGGAGATCCATGCGAACACGGTGGAGAACATCCTGGGCCGCCGGTTCCTGCATCGGCCCGCCTGGGTCGAGATCACGGTCTTCCTGCTGATCCTCGTCCTGCCGTTCGGGCTGGGGTGCGCCTTGCGCCGCCTGCGGCCGCTGGCCGGGGGATTCCTGGCGCTCGGGCTCCTGCTGGGTATCTTCGCCGCCGGGCAGGCCCTGTTCGTGGCCGGGG
>JAPLLC010000211.1 GCA_026387775.1 Candidatus Methylomirabilota bacterium
GCCGCGTCGCTGCTGGTGGGCGGGGCCGGCGCGGGGGCGGCGGAGCAGCAGGAGCCCGCCTTTGGGAGCGCCGCAGCCGAGATCGCCGACAAGATCGCGGCCGCCTTCCCGAAGGTGACCGGGCAGGTCATCGGCCTGGAGCAGGGGCGCATCCTGGTGGACGTGGGGACCAAGGATCAGGTGATCCCCGGGCTGGAGCTGCAAGTCTACCGGGAGGGGCAGGAGTTCAAGCATCCCTACACCGGGCAAGTGCTGGGGCGCCTGGACCGGGACGTGGCGCGCATCCGGATTCTGGAGGTCCAGCCGAGCTTTGCGGTGGCCGAGGCGATCCAGCAGGCCGAGGGCACCATCGTCCAGCAAGGCGACAAGGTGCGGGTGACCGCCGCCCGGATCGTCGTGGCCCTGCCGAGCGTGGACGTGGCCGACGTGGCCGGGACGAACACGCGCTCGGTGACGCGGGACCTCACCAACGCCCTGATCAAGACGAACCGCTTCGAAGTCATGACCGACCAGCGGGTGCGGGCCGCCCTGGCGGAGCAGAAACTCGCCCCCCCCGACCAGTTCGCCGATCCGGAGGTCCTCCAGGCCCTCTGGAAGGCGCTCCGGGTCACGGCGGTCCTCGTGGCCAAGCTCAGCCTGCACGAACAGGCGGTGCGCTGGGACGTGCAGGTCCTCTCCACGGTCCGGGGGGACACGATCACGCTGGCCAGCGCCGACGTGAAGGGGGCCCTGCCGACGGTCGCGCGCGGCAGCGCCCGGGGCGGCGGCGGCACCTTCGCCGGCGGGGAGGCGCCCCGGATCGACCAGATCGCCTTGCGCGCGCAGGAGCTGCCCTACAAGGCCCAGGTGATGACGATGGGCGAGTTCACCGGGGACGGCACCCTGAAGCTGGCCGTCACCGACGGGCAGAATCTCTACCTCTACGATCTGACAAAAGGGGGCGTCCGGCTGCTCACGACCCTCTCCGGCGTGACCACGGACGACATCATCGCCCTGGACGCGGCCGACATCAACGGCAACGGGGTGGCGGAGATCTTCGCCACGGTGCGCCCGCGCAGCGTGTTCACGGCCGGCGGCGGCCTCCGCTCCTTCGTCCTGGAGTACCAGACCGGGAAGTACGTCAAGACCTGGGACAACGTGCCGCTGTACTTCCGGGTGCTGGAGGGGGCGGACGGCAAGCCCCACCTGTACGCCCAGGGCGAGGGGGCGACGGTCCCGTTCGAGGGGCCGGTCCGGGAGTACGTCTGGCAGACCACGAAGTATGTCCCGCAGGCGCCGGTGCCCCTCCCCAAAGCGTTCAACACGGTCTTTGGGTTCGGTCTGGCAGACCTGGACGGCGACGGGCTCCCCAAGGTCCTGGTCCTGGATAAGCAGGACTACCTCCGGGTGTTCGATCGGGCCGGGTCCGAGCTGTACCGGAGCAGCGACCACTACGGCGGGTCGGAGCTGGTCTTGCAGTACGATCCCGAGCGCACCAGCAGCTCCGCGGGGAATCCCCGGTCCGGGATCCAGATGAGCGAGATCATGCTCCAGGGGCGCATGTACTACCAGGACATCATGGGCAACGGCAAGAAGCAACTGATCCTGCCCCGGAACACCCCGTCCACCGGCTACCTCTTCCAGACGCGCCTCTACGACAAGGGGAAGATCTACGGCCTTTCCTGGGACGGGATCGGCATGCAGGCGGTCTGGGAGACCCGGGAGGTGTCCGGCTACATCGCGGACTACGCCCTGGTCGACCCCGAGGGGACGGGCGACCGGAAGCTGGTCCTCCTGGTCGTCCAGACGAACCTCGTCGGCATGGGCACGAGCCGGAGCAGCATTGTCCTGCTCGACCTGAAGCCGTAAGGGTAACAGGCAATGGAATGAAGAGCGGACAACCGACCACGGACAACCGGGCAATGAGGGGCACACCCCGTTGCCCGGTTTCTCATTGTCGGTTGTCCGTTTTACATTGGCTCTTGCGCCTCTCTGGCCGATCAGGTGTGGCGGCTTCGCGATAGGGGTGTGTCCCGGGGGCCACGCACGCCGACGCAAAGGAGACGAGGCGCATCCTAACCGCCGGATTCTTCAGGGATCGCCGAAGAGCGAGGGATGGCATGGGCGGTGCAAAACACCAATGGATTTTGAGGGAAGAAAACTGTTGACAAGGGCGTGACACCCTTGATAAGGTCCCGCCGGCTGGAAAGACCCCAA
>JAPLLC010000271.1 GCA_026387775.1 Candidatus Methylomirabilota bacterium
CAAGCAGGACGGTCTCACCCCCTCGCCGGCCGACGTTCCGGGGGCCATCGATGAGCTGCAGCGAAACAACAACGCCACCGACGAGGCGCAATTTCGGGCTCTGCTGAAGGCCGAGGGCCTCACCGTGGAGCAGATCCGCCGCAGCATCGCGGAGCGTCTGGCCATCGGGCGCGTGCTGATTCGACAGATCCGCTCTTCGATCATCCTGAGCGAGGACGAGCTTCTCAAGGCCTACCAGGAGAACAAGCAGAAGTTCCAGCGGGAGCCCAGCGCCGAGATCGAGCACATCCTCTTCCCGATCGATCCCGGGCAAGACGAGGCCGCAGCCCGGGCGCGGGCCGAGCAGGCCCTGGCCAAGATCCGGGGGGGGGCCGATTTTGCCCAGATCGGCAAGGAGGTCACGAGCGCTCCCGGCCGCGGGCAGTCCGATCAGTTGACCGTGCGTCGCGGGGAGCTGGCCCCGGAGATCGAGGCGGCGGCGTTCGGTCTTTCTCCCGGGGGAGTAAGCGAGCCGATCCGGACCGCAGGCGGCTTCCACCTCATCAAGGTCCTCCGCGTCCAGGCGGAGCCGTTCATCCCCTTCGCCGAGGTTCGGGAGCAGGTCCGGGAGCAATTGTTTCAGGAGAAGTTCGAGGCCAAGCGCAAGGACTGGCTGGTAGCCCTGCGCGCCCGGTCGTCCATCCACGTGTTCGTCAAGGAGGGCGAGATTCTCCGCGCGCTTGGCGACGCCAAGGGAGGCGAGGCCTCCGACCAGAAGAAGCCCTGAGGAAATCCGGGGATCGGCTTGCTCCGATCCCCGGATTTCCTTTTTCCTGGCCGCCCCGCCCATCGCTGTCACAATTACCGACTACATTGCATCCATTGGCCGTTTGGGCTAGTCTCTCCCCGTCATGCCCCGCATGTCCGGCCGGAGTCCCGTTGCCCCTCCGGGGCGCCGCGGGGCGCGTCCGGGGAACGCGATCCAGGTCTTGTCGGAGGCCAGGCTGTTGGCCCCTGGCCCCCCCGTTCCGTCCGGCGATCGGCCACAGGAGGTCGTGAATGAGCACGTCAGTGGTGGTGCAGGGGCGCCTCACGCGCGGTGCCGCCCCAGTCGAGATCCTGGTGGCCGAGGGCCGAATCGAGGCGATCCGGCCGCCGGGCGCGACGACCGATTGTCCGATCGTGGGGGGGGCGGACTGCCTGGTGGCCGAGGGCTTCATGGACATGCAGGTGAATGGGTTTGCCGCAGTGGACTTCAATCGCCCGGCCTTGACCGGGGAGGAGATCCGCCGGGCCACCGAAGCCATGTGGCGCACCGGGGTCACGCAGTTCCTTCCCACCGTCGTCACTGCGCCCGTCCGGGACATGCTGGGCACGCTCAAGGCGATTGCCCGCGCGCGGGAGCAGGATCCGGCGGTGCGCCGGGCGATCCCCGGGATCCATCTGGAAGGGCCGTTCCTGGCGCCGGAGGACGGTCCGCGCGGTGCCCACCCCGCCGACTCCATCCGCGACCCGGACTGGGGCCTCTTCCAGCAGTTTCAGGACGCCGCGGGCGGCCTGATCCGGCTTGTGACGCTGGCGCCCGAGCGGCCGGGGGCCATCGGGCTGATCTGGCAACTCTGCCAGGCCGGGATCGTCGTCGGGATCGGCCACAGCGACGCCAAGGAGGCCGACATCGACCAGGCGGTGGAGGCGGGCGCGCGGATTTCCTGCCACCTCGGCAACGGGTCGCACGCCATGTTGCCGCGCCACCGGAACTACATCCAGAAACAGCTGGCGACGGATGCCCTGATGGCCTCCTTGATCGTCGACGGCCACCACCTTCCCTCGTATGTGGTCAAGAATATGATCCGGTGCAAAAGGATGAACCATGTCATCCTGGTGACCGACGCCATGGCCGCCGCCGCCGCGCCGCCCGGGAAGTACCGGTTGGGCGAGGTGCTGGCCGAGGTCGGTCCGGACGGCTACGTCCGTCTTCCCGGCACACCGTATCTTGCCGGCTCGGCGCTGACCATGGATCGGGCGGTCGAGAACGTGACGCGATTCGCCGGCCTTTCGCTGGACGAAGCGATCCTGCTGGCCACGCGGCAGCCTCGTCGGCTGTTCCCGGATCTGGGAGCCGGACTCGTGCCGGGCGCGCGCGCCGACCTGGTGGTGCTCCGCGAGGGACCACCGCTCACCGTCGAGACCACCATCGTCGAAGGGGAAGTAGTGTACCGACGCAACTGAGCAAGGACTAATGGCCAATGTCCAATGACAAATGACCAATGGCGGATGGGCGATTCCGCGTGATCCATTGGTCATTGGGATTTGGTTATTGAGCCGGAGGCGACCATGGACGTCATCGCACAGTATCACGCGGCCATCACGGCCATGCTGCAGAAGATCGCGGACACCCAGAAGGAGGCCATCGGGAAGGCGGCCCGACGGTGTGCGGACGCCATTGCGGAAGACCGCTACCTGTACGTGATCGGCACCGGCGGGCATTCCTACATCGCCTGCGAGGAGATGTTCTGGCGGGCGGGAGGGTTGGTGCCCGTGTACCCGATCCTGGATCCAGGGTTCTCTGTCTCGCATGGGGCGTGGCGATCCATGCTGATCGAGCGGACACCAGGCTATGTGATTCCAATTCTCAAATACCATGGAGTCGGCACGGGCGACGTCTTGATCGTCTGCAACGCATATGGGATCAACGCGGCAACGATCGATGCGTGCCTCGAAGGAAGACGATTGGGAGCCACCGTGATCGGGGTGACCTCGACGGAATTCGCAACACAGGTTCCCTCGGATCACCCCGCTCGTCATCCGAGCCGGCAGAACCTCTTCGAGATCGCCGACATCTTCTTGAACACCTGGATGCC
>JAPLLC010000306.1 GCA_026387775.1 Candidatus Methylomirabilota bacterium
GCGGGTGGCGGACGAGATGGCCGACGTCCTCATCTTACTCGTCTCCATGGCCGATGTGATCGGGGTGGACCTCGTCGAGGCGGCCCGCAGGAAGCTCGTCGAGAACGCCCGGAAGTACCCGGTGGATCGCGCCAAGGGGAATGCCAGGAAGTATGACGCGCTGGGCTCGTGATCTGCTCGGAAGGCGGCCGCCCTTCGCCCTGGTTCGTAACTCCCACCTTCCACCCGGTTGTCTGATGCCGTCGTGCCGGCGGCCCATTTTTCCTTGACACTCTTCTTCGGCCCGTGATACCGTCCCGCCGGTTTCGCAAGAGTGACTGCAAGCGCCCCGTATCGTACCTGCCTTGTTTCAGTCTGACCCCCGTGGCCCCGGTGTGGGACCCGTGTCGATATTTGGCGGCGGCCGAGCCCGCTCGCCGACGCACGGGAAGCCCGCGGCAGGCGCGATCCATGATCCTTCGAGCAAGGAGCCGGTGATGGCCAAGCGATTCTTCACGATTCTGGTCCTCCCCGACGCCACCTCTCCCGCCAGGAAATTCCAGATCAGCAAGACGGTCATGACCGTGGTCTCGTCGGTTGCGGCGGTGTCGATCCTGGCCTTGACCTTCTTTCTTTATCAGTATGTGAATCTCAACGTGCGGATGCTGGAGCTTCGACAGCTTCGCCAGGAGGCGAGCGAGCGGAGTCTCCTGTCCGAGAAGGTCAGCCAGCTCGAAGCGGAGCTTTCCAAGATCCGGGAGCTGGACCAGCGGCTCCGGGTGGTGGCCGGGCTGAACAAGGGTGGAGAGCAGCAGGCCCCCCTGGCGCAGGGAGGATCCGACACGGTGAGCCGGACTGCCCTTGTGGACGCGCTGAAGCAGCGAACCGGCCGCGTGGCGGACTGGGTGAATCGGGACCTGACGGCGCTGGGGCAAGAGATCAGCTCCCGCGCGCGGAGCCTGCGTGAGCTAAAGACGTACCTGGAGGAGAAGGTCGCCAGCCTGGCCTCCACCCCGACGATTCTTCCGATCAAGGGCCTGGTCACGGCCGGCTACGGCTACCGCAAGTCGCCCTTCACGGGGCAGCGGGAGTTTCACGAGGGGCTGGACATCGCCGCCCCCTACGGGACGCCGATCCTGGCGACGGCGGATGGGATCGTGTCCTTCGCCGGGCCGCTGGTCGCCTACGGGAACGTCGTGTTCGTTGATCATGGGCATGGATTTGCGACGTTCTACGGGCACAACAGCACGAACCGGGTGCGGGAAGGCCAGCGGGTGCGGCGGGGGGACATCGTCGCCTATGTCGGGACCACCGGGCGGACGACCGGCCCCCACGTGCATTACGAGGTCCACGTCGACGGGGTCATCTCCAACCCCTTGAAGTACGCGATTGATACCTCGGGAATCAAGTTTGCCGGCGATGTCGAGCCGGATTCGTCCTCCTGACCAGGCCGGATAGTGCGTTTCGCGCCCCGGGGCCTCCCCGGGGCGCTTTTTTGTGCGCGGTGTCGCGATTCCGGTCCCGGGAAATGCGTTGCCCCTGCGCCGTTTCGTCTGTTAAGATAGACCGTCGCGACGGTGTGCGACGCGAAAGGATGGGTTTCTCCGAATGTTCAAGCATTTGATCCACAAGTTCGTCGGCACGAAGAACGAGCGGGAGCTGAAGCGCCTCAGCCCGCGAGTCGAGAGCATCAATGCCCTGGAACCCGAGGTACGAAACCTGAGCGACGCGGAGCTGCGCGCCAAGACCGCCGTACTCAAAGAGCGTGTGGCCGCCGCAACAAACGACGATCTGGCCGCGATTCTCGACGAGATCCTGCCGGACGCCTTCGCGGTCTGCCGCGAGGCCGCGCGCCGCGTGCTGAACATGCGCCATTTCAACACCCAGCTCATCGGCGGGATGGTGTTGCACGAGGGCAAGATCGCCGAGATGGCCACGGGCGAGGGGAAGACGCTGGTGGCGACGCTGCCGGCCTACCTCAATGCCCTCTCCGGTCGCGGGGTGCACGTCATCACGGTGAACGACTATCTGGCCAAGCGCGACACCCAGTGGATGGGGCCGGTGTACCACGCCCTGGGGTTCAGCGTGGGGGTACTCCAGCACGAGGCCTCTTTCCTGTTCGACCCGGCCATGAGATCGTCCGACCCCCGCCTGGCGAACCTGCGGCCCTGCACGCGGCAGGAGGCTTACGGGGCCGACATCACCTACGGGACCAACAGCGAATTCGGCTTCGACTACCTGCGCGACAACATGAAGTTCGCGGCCGAGGACTTCGTCCAGCGGGCGCTGAACTACTGCGTCGTGGACGAGGTGGACAACATCCTGATCGACGAGGCCCGGACCCCTCTGATCATCTCGGGTCCCTCGGAGGAATCCACCGACAAGTACTACGTCATCGACCGGATCATCCCGCGGCTGAAGCGGGCGGCCACCATCACCGAAGGGAAGCTCCACGAGATCGAGGCCACCGCCACAGGCGACTACATCGTGGACGAGAAGGCCAAGACGGTGGCCATGACCGAGACGGGCGTCCTCACGGTGGAGAAGCTCCTCGGGGTCAAGAACCTCTACGAGCCGGCCAACATCGACCTTGTGCACCACGTTCAGCAGGGTCTGCGGGCCCACACCCTGTACAGGCGGGATGTGGACTACGTGGTGAAAGATGACGAGGTCATCATCGTGGACGAGTTCACCGGCCGCCTGATGGCCGGACGCCGCTGGAGCGACGGGTTGCACCAGGCGGTGGAGGCCAAGGAGAAGGTCAAGATCCAGCAGGAAAACCAGACGCTGGCCTCCATCACCATCCAGAACTACTTCCGCATGTACGCCAAGCTCGCCGGCATGACCGGAACCGCGGACACCGAGGCGGAAGAGTTCGCGCGGATCTACAATCTGGACGTGGTGGTGATCCCGACCAACGTGCCGCTCGCCCGGGTGAACCACAACGACGTGGTCTTCAAGACCCAGCGGGAGAAGCTGAGCGCGGTGGCCGACGAGATCGCCGAGATGTACAAGGTCGGCCGACCCGTGCTGGTGGGGACGACCTCCATCGAGAAATCCGAGGCGGTGAGCACGCTACTCAAGAAGCGCGGGATTCCCCACCAGGTCCTGAACGCCAAGCCGATGTACGCCGAGCGCGAGGCGGAGGTCATCGCCCAGGCCGGCCGCCTGAAGTCGGTGACCATCTCCACCAACATGGCCGGCCGCGGCACCGACATCCTTTTGGGCGGGAACCCGAAGTCCATGGCGGCCGAGATCCTCCGGCGGGGCGAGGCGAAGCGGGACGGTCTGGA
>JAPLLC010000209.1 GCA_026387775.1 Candidatus Methylomirabilota bacterium
GCGTGGAGTGTCCTGCACCCCGAGCGTGGGTGTCAAGGGGAAAAATGGGGCACCGATCTCCCCTGGAAAATAGGTACCGGACACCTTTTGTGAGCTAAGTGCTTGAATTCCTGGATGGACGATTTCAATTCTTGGGGATCAATGTAAAGCGGGTTCCAGAACAACTCGTGGCGGATTACCAGAGCGTGTAGCCGCCGTCGATGACGAGGGCCGCCCCGGTCATGTAGCGCGAGGCGTCGCTCGCCAGATAGACGGCCAGGGGGCCGAGGTCCTCCGGCTTGCCGAGGTCGCCCATCGGGATCTGTGTCTTGAACGTCTCGATGACCGCGGGGGCCTCCCTGATCCAGCGAAGATTCGTTTCGGTCAGGAACCCGCCCGGGAGGATGGCATTGACGGTGATGCCGAGGGGGGCCCAATCGGCGGCGGTCGCGCGGGTGAATTGCAGGACGGCGGCCTTGGCCGTTTCATAGTGGCGGCCGGCGATCCCGCGATTGGACACCAGGGCGTTGATCGAGGCGATGTTGATGATCCGTCCTCCCTCCCCCCGGGTCACCATTGCCCCTCCGATCAGCTTCGTACACAGAAACGTGCTCGTCAGATTCAGATCCAGCATTTGGCGCCACGTGTCCAGGGGCATGTCCTGCGTCGGGATATTGACGCGGCGACCGCCGACGTTGTTGATCAAAATGTCGATCGGACCGAAATCTTCGAGGGTGGTGCGGCAGATCCGCTCGCACTCTGCAGGTATGCCCGCATCTCCCTGGACGGTCCAGGCCTTCCGGCCGAGGGCGCGAACGTCGCCGGCGGTCTTCTCCAGGCTAGCGAGGTCGCGACCGACCAGCACCACGTCGGCACCCGCGTCGGCAATCGCAAGCGCCATCTCGCGGCCAAGACCGCGACTCCCCCCGGTGACAAAGAGGCGCTTTCCGTCGAGACGAAAACGATCCAGAACCCCCATGGCCATCTCCTTTCCATGGCTGAAGCTGTCGCATGAGTCGTGGGCCATCTACGCCCCAACCTCATGGCCCCATTTAACCAGATACAGACGGGGGATGTCCAGGAACATCCTGATGGGCGGCTTCCGCAGATCTCCTACAGGCTTGACATCGCCCCGGCGCCCCTGATAGGGTGGCCTTGTTAGCTCTTCAGGGTTCTCTTGAGCACGTGCTTCGCCTCACACTCCATACACATCGGCCCGGCAGATGGTCCGAGGAGATGGGATGTCGGCACGGAAGCGGCTCTGTACCCGGCGTGACGCGCGAGCCAACGGGGCGATCGTCGGCGGGGACAGGTCTGCTTTCGGCGCGGACATCCGACGGATGACTCTGCGCGCCGGGCAGGGTCCCGCGGGCCTCTTCGACCCGGAGACGGCTAGGGGCGAGGTGCGGGACGGATCCGTGTCGCCGCCGCAGCGGTGGTGAAGAGGGTGACGGATCCGGCGAGTCGGCGGGGGCGCTCCACTATCGGAGACAAGGAGGGAGACATGACAGGGAGATGGGTACGGCAAAGAGGAATCTGTGTCGGCCTGGCCGCCGTGATCTTTGCGGCCTGGATTGTGCTGCCGGCTCTGGCCGACGCGGCGGCCACCCCTGAGTACCGCTGGCGGGTCGGCAGTCCCTGGACACAGAAGACGCGGAACGAGTCTATTACGCTCTTCACCGAGCTGGCGAACAAGTACTCGAACGGCCGGATCCAGATCAGGTTCCAGCACAGCGGGCTCCTGGGCACCCACGACGAGCTCTTCCACGCCGTGCGCGAGGGCAGCGTCGAGATGGCGCTGATCTCCCCCTATGTGAATCTGGTGCCGGGAGGCATGCTGAACTGGATGCCCTGGACCGTGGGGACGTTCGAGGAGGCGGCGATCGCCTATGCGCCGGGCGGAGTCATCTACAAGGTCATGGATGACGCCTATGCCGAGGTCGGCCACAAGCCGATCTGGACCACGCACCAGGGGGCGTACGGCATCGGAAACCGAACCCGGCCGCTCAAGACCCCGGACGATTTCAGCAGGCTGAAGCTGCGGGTGTCCGGCTCCCTCGGCTTCGTCCGCACCCTGGAGAACATGGGCAAGGGATCGGGGATGACGCTGCAGACCCTGCCCTGGGCGGACATCTACAACGCCCTGCAGACGGGGGTCGTGGACGGCGCCTGGAGCCTCTGGCCCTCGCTGGTCGAGGAGCGCCACTACGAGGTCCTGAAGTACTACACGGCGCTGGATTGGGGATGGGATGCCAACAGCATCACCTTCAACCGGAAGCTCTGGGATACGCTGCCGGGCGACCTGAAGGATGTCCTGATGCGGGCCGGCAAGGAGGCCGAGGCCCGGGACATGAAGGAGACGGAGAACGTCATCAAGGAGTACAAGCAGAAGCTGACGAGCGCCGGCATCCAAATCTATTACCCCAGCCAGGCCGAGAGAGAGCTGTTCCGGAAGAAGGCCGACATGCCCGCCGTCTGGAAGGAACTGGCCACCCCCTGGCTTGACAAGAAGTACCCGGGCCAGAACATGACGCAGAAGATCATGGCCGACCTGGACAAGCTCCACGGCTCGGTCAAGCGCTAGCCTGGGATCGAGATCCCGGCGCAGCCTGGCAGCGTGGCTCGCCGGTGACGGACTGAGGGACACCCCCTCTCCGCGGGGAGGCTCCGGCGGGGAGGGGGTGTCGGTCTGCACGGTGGAGGGTCCCGGCAGACACGACAGCCACCGCCTGGCGAACGGAGGGATTGGAGTATGGTCCAACACGAGGGGCTGTGGAATCAGATCCAGGGAGTTATCAAGACGGCCGAGACGGTGATCTGCGGGGTGGGCCTCTTGCTCACGACGCTGCTCATCTTCGCCCAGGTGCTCAATCGGTACCTTTTCCATTTCGAGATCATGATCTTCAATGACCTGGCCCTCTACACCTTCGTGTTCTTCATGTTGCTCGCTGTCGCCTACACCACCTGGAACGAGGGCCACGTGGCGGTGGACATGTTCCGCGAATGGCTGGTCAAGGGACGGCCGGTTGCGGCAGCCGTCTACCGCGTCTCCCTCCGGTTCCTCTCCATTTTCATTCTGTGCCTCCTGCTCCCGGTTGCATACAAGTTCATGCAGCGCGCCATCGAGTATCCCGAATACGGGACGCTGGTGCAGTGGTTCAATACCAGCTGGCTCCAGATCCTCGTGTTCTGGTCCCTCCTGCTCGTGCTCCTGCATCTGCTGGTCATCGTTCGGCAGGACATCGGGCAGCTCATCCAGGCGATCCGGACAGAGTCCCGAAAGGAGGAACGATAGATGGAAGCCGGCCTCATCGTCGGGTTGTTGCTCTTCTTCCTCGGGATCCTGATCGGCCTACCGCTCTGCTGGGTCTTCCTGGGCAGCACCCTCGCGACGATCGCGCTCATCAGTGGATCCGCATCCTTCATAGCGGGGACGTTCTACCATGCCATCGACAACTATGTCCTGATGGCCATCGCCTTCTTCATCTTCGCCGGAAGCCTCCTGTCGGAATCCGGAATCGCCGACCGCATCGTCCGCCTCTCCTACGCGCTGGTGGGACGCGTCCCGGGCGGCCTGGTGGACGTCGGGATCGTGGCCGCGGTGTTCATGGGCGCCTTGACGGGGTCGTCGCTGCCGGTCATCGGGGCGCTGATTCCGCTCCTCGTGCCCCGGCTCGAGAAGTATGGGTTCCAGCGGCATTACACGGCGGCAGTCCTCTGCTCTTCGAGCTTTCTCGGGTATCTCATACCGCCCAGTGTCCCGGGACTGCTGTACTGCCTGGTCGCGCAGCAGTCCGTCGCCGCCGTGTTCCTGTCCACCGTGATTCCCGGCCTCATCCTGGCCTTCGGCTACATCCTGGTGAACACCGCCATTTGCCATCGCTACATGCAGCCGGCGCAGGATGTCCCGGTCCTGCCCACCACGTTTGGGGGATCCATGAAGGCAGTCGGCACCTCGTTCTACAGCGCCATTCCGGCCTTGGGGTGCCCGTTTGTCGTCCTCGTGGGTATCTACGCCGGCATCTTCACACCCAACGAGGCGGGGGCCGTCGCCGTCGTGTATACGGCCTTCGTCGGACTCTGGATCTACCGGGAAATGACCTTTACCTCGATGTGGGGGGGGGTGAAAAGCTCACTGGTGACCCTGGGGATGCTCACGCTTCTCCTGGGCCTCGGGACGGTGTTCACCAGGCTTCTGATCCGGGAAGGCCTGGCCCAGGTCATGACGGACTTCGTCCTGGGTCTCTCCCAGAACAAGTATGCCATCCTGTTCATGATGAACATCCTCCTCCTCATCCTGGGCATGTTCATCGATGGGATCCCCATCCTGATCATCGCGGTGCCGCTGCTCGTCCCGATCGCCCAGCAACTCGGTGTGAACCTGGTTCATCTGGGGGCGGTCATCGTCTTCAACGTGGGGTTGGGTGTGGTCACGCCTCCGTATGCGATCTCGATCTTCGTGGGCACGCGCTTGGCGAATGTTCCCTATGGTGTGCTGGTCCGGCCGATGATGATCTATCTCTTCCTGGTGGGCATCCCCGCGCTCCTTCTCACCACGTACATCCCGTGGCTTTCCCTGTGGCTTCCGACCCTGGTCCTGGGGAAGCAAGTCGTCGGGGCGTGGTGAAAGCCGACCGAGGGAGGATCGCACGAAAGGAGGTGTACGAGCGATGCGTGAGGTGCTGTGGGAACGGCTCAGGCGGACGGAGATCGAGCAGGCTGCGAAGGCGGGCGCGGTAGCGATCATTCCCATCGCCTCCCTCGAGCAGCATGCGAACCACCTGCCGGTGAATACCGACTCCAACATCGTGTCCACGATCGCGGAGCGGGCCGCCCGGGCGATCGAGGGAGTGCCGGTGCTGGTCCTGCCCCCCATCTGGACCGGCTACTCGCCCCACCACATGGCCTATCCGGGGAGCGTCACGTTGAAGTATCACACCTTCGTGGATCTGCTGACGCAGGTGGCGTCGAGCGTCCACGCCCACGGCTTTCGGAAGATCCTCCTCCTGAACGGGCACGGGGGGAATTCCGCCGTCGTGGCCGGCATGCGGACGAAGCTGGCGGAGGAGGACGGGGTCTCTGCGGTGGGGTACGATTACTGGAACCTTCCCCCCATGCCGGAGGCGATGCGGCGGCTCTGCACGACCGACAAGGGGTTCGTCGGTCACGCGGGCGAGTTCGAGACGTCCGCGCAGATGTATCTGCAGCCCGAGCTCGTGGACGGGCGCGAGGCGGTCTGGGCCCCGGGCGCCTTCGGCGATCCGTCGGCCGCCACGGCCGAGAAGGGGCGCGGCGTGATCGAGGCGGCCGTGGAGGCGCTGGTCCGGCTGCTCCGCGCCTATCACAGCGGCGAGGTGGAGGAGCGGCTGCGGTGGCGGAAGGGGGCTCCGGAATGACGGAGGGAGGCGCGCGATGCTGGATGTCCTGATCAGGAACGGCCGGATCGTCGACGGCTCGGGGAGCCCGTGGTTCAGAGGCGAGATCGGGATCCGGGGGGAGCGGATCGTCTCGGTTCGCCACGCGATCCGTGATGAGGCAGCGCGGGTGATCGACGCGGCGGGCCTGGTCGTTTCGCCCGGATTCATCGAC
>JAPLLC010000273.1 GCA_026387775.1 Candidatus Methylomirabilota bacterium
AGACGAAGAGCATCCCCTGCCCCGGTGCCAGGCCGGGCCGTCCGCTCAGCCCCCGCGCCTTCTCGAGAGGGGACCAGGCCAGCTCCGCCGTCACGGTGACCCGCTCGGCGAGGATGACCTTCCCCGTCGGCAGGGGGGGATTCACCTCGACGGCGGCAGCCCCCATCAGCAAAACGGCCAGAAACACTCCCGCGAGCAGGGCGCGGCCCTTGGGTCTCTCTGGTAGTTGCATCAGTCCTCCGGCAGCTCTCCAAGACGGACCGTGACGATCAGCGGCTTCCCGTCCCGCAGCGCCTCCACCCGCACGTCATCCCCGACCTTCTTGCGCTCGTCGAGGAACGCGGTGAGGTCATCCACCGACGCGATCTTCTGCCCGTCCAACGTCTGAATGATGTCGCCGCCGACGGTGACCATGTAGTTCCCCACCCGGACCCGCCGCTGGGACCCGCGCAGCCCGGCCCGCGCCGCGGGGCCGTTCGCAGCCACCTGGGAGATCATCACACCTTCCTTGGCGGCCAAGGAGAGCGCCTTGGCGACCGCAAGATTGATGTCCAGGCCGTTGATCCCCATCCAGGGATGGCGGGCGCGGCCCTTGGCGATGAGCTGCGGCAGGAGCTGCTTGACCGTGTTTGCGGGGACGGCGAAGCCGATCCCGACCGAACCGCCGCTGGGGGTGAAGATGGCAGTGTTGACCCCGATCACCTCGCCGCGCGAATTCAGCAAGGGGCCCCCGGAGTTTCCCGGGTTGATGGCCGCGTCGGTCTGGATCACGTTCCGGATCTGTCGACCCGAGTCGGATTTCAGGCTCCGACCGAGGGCGCTCACCACCCCCCGGGTGACGGTGCGCTCCAGACCGAAGGGATTCCCGATGGCGATGGCCGTCTGCCCCACCTGGAGCTGTGCGGAGTTCCCCAGCCGGAGCGGGACAAGCGTCTCCTTCCCGGGGTTGATCCGGATCACGGCCAGGTCGTTGCTCGGATCGCGACCCACCAGCTTGGCCGGCACCTTGATCTTGTCGGCCAGCGTCACCTCGATGCTCTCCGCGTTCTCCACGACATGGTTGTTGGTCAGGATGAGACCCTTCTCATCGACGACGAATCCCGACCCCGATCCCCGTTCCGGGACCACCCGGAAGAAGAAGTCCTGGCTCAGCACCGTGCTCGTGATGTGCACGACGCCGAGGCTCGCAGAGCGGTAGACGCTGATGACCGCCTCTTCCTCCGGCGTGAGGCTCCCTTTGCCCTCGCCCGCCGGCGCCAAGGTCGGGGGGAACGCCACGAGCCCCAGGATCAACCCGACCGCCAGGCGTCTAGCAGGCTGCTGAAAAAGGCCCATCTGCTGCGTTGGCCCGCTTGGGCGCTCGCTGCGGCGTACCTGGAGTACGCCTCTCTCGGCCCTTCGCGTGCCGCCTTGCATCTGGACCTTTTTGAGCAGCCTGCCGAAAAGTGAGTATTTCAGCAGCCTGCTAGGCCCGATCGCACGCATCCAAGATTGGCACATCATCGGTCGCTCTTCACGGGTGGATCTCGGGGGTTCCAGGGTCCGTCGCCTCGACGAGACGTCCCTCCCTCGCCGCGAGAGCGGAGAGGGCGCGGTCAGTATCCTTGGGCATCACGGCGATTCCCGCGTCCACCATCGCCGGGAATCCTTCCCGCACCACGGAGACCCGGCGGTACCCCGCCCGCATCAGCAGCAGCGCCACACGGGCGCTGGTCGCCTCGTCGGGACAGGTGCAATAGGCGACCACCTCGCCGTCGGGATTCACGTGTACGCGCAGGGCCGGTTCGTCCGGATGGTCGATATCGAACCGGACGGCGCCGGCGGCCTGGACCGGCGAGCCGTCGAATGCCACCCCGTGCCGAGCGTCCACCAAGGTGACGTCCGAGCCGGCGTCCAGCCGCCGACGGAGATCCTCCGGGTCGATGCGCAGAACCGCGCTCGACGCCGCACCGCGTCCGCGCCTGCGCCACGCCCGGACCCCGGTCCCCAGCAAGAACCCTGCCGCGATCAGGCCGATGCCGAGCCCGATCGCCAGCCTGCGGCGCAAGAATCGCGGGTGCTCGTCCACCCGCATCTGGACCTCGGCGCGCAATCGCTCGAGATCCGGAAAACCGGGCATGATCCGCAGCGCGGCATCCGTGCGATCGAGGCTCCGTCGGTACTCCCCCCGGAAGTAGGCGTCCACCGCCTGAGTCCACGCCTTCGTGAAGGGGGCGTCCGGGTCCGGGACGAGGCCGATCTGGCGGCCGAACTCGTGGAACGAGTCCACCGGGATCAGAAAATTGAAGCCCTGGATGGCCTGGTCGCCCTCCAGCGTGGTCGAGATAAAGGTCGCGGCGCCGATCACCTCTCCCCGGAGATTGAGCGCCGGCCCACCGCTGTTCCCCCAGGTGATGGCCGCATCCGTCTGGATCACCCGACGGTCGTTGATGTCCGTCTTGAATCCGGAGACCCGCCCCACCGTCACCGAGGCCTCCAGTCGTGACTTCCGGCTCAGAAAATCGTGATTCAACACCACCCCGGGGTAGCCGACGACGAAGATCTGCTCTCCCAGCTTGAGGGCGGCGCTGTTCGGGGCCAACCGGACCGTGGGAAAGTCGTGCCCCCCGACCTTGAGGATGGCGACGTCTTTCCCGGAACGCTCCGGTTCGAGCTTGCCGCCCGCCGATGCTCTCTCGCCCCCCGACGGACCCTCTTCGGACTTGATCGCGGGACTGTACGCCTTGACCTCGGCCTGGTAGATCACTCCGGTGGACAGATGGACCAGGAGTTTCTTCGAAAGCTGTACCTTCCCCTGGTTGGCAGGATCCGCCACGATCTCCAGCAGCCGCGCATTCCGGGCCCCATCCGGCACCATCGCCAAGGCCGGCCCGCAGGCCTGGGCGACCGCCTTCTTCAGGAACTCCCCGGCCAACTGCCGCTCGTTCATCTCATAGAACCGCGTGACCACGTGGCCGTTGGTGGCAATAAACCCGTCGGGATGGACGACGAAGCCGCTCCCGGTCTCGTAGATGGGATCGGGCCGGACGTGGTGGGTGGAGCCGTCGCCGCAGCTCACCTCGACATCGGCCTCCACGTCGCTGCTGATCAGAACCACCGCCGGCTTGACGCGAAGAATGCTGGCCTCGAGCTGCGTGTCTTGGTTGGCCGATGCCGCGCCTGTCCCGACCAGCAGCAAGAGACCGAAAACGGCGGCACGGAGCCCGAGGAAGCGGGCCCGGATATACGCGCGCGAGAGGCGTCGAGAGAGGCGAGAGATGCGCATAACTTGAACAGAATACCCGAGCTATCCGCTAAAGGCAAGAAGGCGACGGTGACGCCGGAGCGCCTGTGAATCACGGAGTGATGACGCGCAAGCGCATGCGGCCCACGAGTCGATCGTCGGAGGTGCGGACCTCCACCGACCAGAGCCCAGCCGGATCGGGTCCGAAGCCCGCCTTCCACGAATAGGTGCGAAATCCCCCGGGCCGACCGCCTCGGATGCGCATCATGGGCATCGTGGCCACGATCTGCCCGTCCTTTCGCCACACATGGTGGACCGGCTGTTGCACGCTGGAGGGAGACGCCACGGCCGCGAAGGCCACCACTCTTCCCCACCGGCGCAGATCCTCGACGGAGGCCCGCGCGACGGGTTCCACGGGCTCCAGCCTCTCGACGCCCCGGGCGAAGGTGGCCTGGGTGAGATAGAGCGGGGTCGGGGGGATCCACTCGCGGATCCACCACAAGCCCCCGGCGAGCAGGGTCGCCGCCACGGACGCCTGGAGGCCCGCCCGCCTCCACGAGAAGCCCTGGCGGTGCCGAGAGGCCGGGATGAGGGCCAGCATGCTGCCGACCCCGCTCAAGAGGAGCGCCCACGAGCTCCCCACGCCGACGAGGGGGAAGGCGACGTTCAGCGAGGCAAACAATCCCAGACCGAAGAGCGCCATCTCGATCCAACGGAATCGGCTCCTCGCCGTCCGATACCACGGATCGACCGCGGTGAGGATGGCCGCCGCAACGAGAAGGAGGAAGAACCACACGTTGACCGAGGTCAGCGTGGTGCTCGCATAGTAGATGGGCAAGAGGAAAAGAATCAGGCCGTGCAGGAGCGTCTGGACCGTGTAGTCCACCAGAAACCCGAGAACCTGGGGACTCCGCGCCGCCAGCCCTTTCCGGGTCTCGATCCAGAGCACACCGACCAGCCAGAGCAGGAGGAGATACCCCATGAACAGCGGGAAATACTCGATGCCTCGGCGAAAGATGAAGAGGGTGATCAGCCCCATGAGGATCGAGAAGATCGAGACCCCCCAGATCCGGACCCAGCGGAGTCGGGGGTGCCGTTCTTCGAGTGCATCCCAGGCGGCGCGAAAGCGGGCGAATAACTTCATGGTCCGGCGAGATTTCTCCCTCGCACCCCTTGACGGGGCGGGGGGTCCGTCCTATGTTCTATACAGCCGCAGGGATCAGCGCAGAGCAGCGTGCTCGCCAAACAGTGCGAGGCTTCCCGGCGGGTCGCCCAGAGGATGTAAGCCTTGGGCGTCGGAACCGGCTCCGAACTTGGGGCCGAGAGAACCGGCGTCGGCGATCCAAGGGAAATGCTGCATGGCTCAAGTCTGATCGCCTGCGGCAGTTTTTTTGGCCCCCGGAAGTCATCCCACACCACTTCGGCATCCCGCTCCCATCAGACAGGGATCTTTCCCCCCTCCGGGCGGCCCAGTCCCATCACCGTGTGGTCCTCATGCCAGGGCTCGGGGCGGATGCAGGCTCGGCAGGGGCGGTCACTGGCGGGGAAACTCCTGATCCAGGATCTCGCTGATGAATCGCTCGATCGAGACCGGATAGAACTTCACATCCGGGGCGAAGATCAGCCCGGTGTCCAGGATCTCGCCTCGCATCAGCTCGTCCAGCGCCCGATCGATCTGCGCCCGCGGATCCCGATCCACCTTGACGATCTTGAGCTCCTCGCTCTCCAGCTGCACGTTCTGCCGGTGGGCGTACAGAAAACTGAACATACGCCCGACCAGGGTGCGGTCCATGAGTTGCGGGTCGTCGAAGAGCTGCTCGTAGGTCTGCCCCAGGTGGCGTGGGGTGAGAACCAGACGGGGCGAGACCCGAATCTTTCCCCGGATCTCCACCGCGCGCTGCGCCTGCTCATCATCCGGGGCCACCAGGACATACGGCAGGATGTGATACCCGGCGACGATTCCCGCGATGGGCTTTCGCAGGACCTGCGTGTCCTCGAAAACACGACGCAGATGCTCCGGCTCCGGATGCGTGTTGAACATGGGTGTCCTTCGAGCTCAAAAACGGTTCGGGGTCTCTTGTTCTCCAGAAGTTATAACCCTGATTTCGGGCAGGGACAAGCAAAAGCCGCGGGCCCGCAGTCGGCGCACGAACGGTGCCGCCTAGGGGCGGGCGCCGGAAGGCTTCGCCGGAATCTTCGCCAACATGGCGTCCAGGCCTCGCTGGAAGGCCTCGAACGGTAAGGCTCCCATCGCGAGCTGCCCATTGATGAGGAACGCCGGGGTCCCGTTCGCGCCGAGGGCCCGGCCCAGCAGGCTCTCCGACTCGACCCGCCCGGCGTGAGTCTTCCCGTCCAGACAGGCGGCGAATGCCGTGCGATCGAGGGGGAGATCGGCGGCATATCGCTTGAGCCGGGTCGAGGTGAACGCCAAGGCCGACCGGTTGGCGAAGAGGGTGCTGTGATACTCCCAGAACTTTTCCTGGTCCTGGGCGCAGGCGGCAGCCAGGGAGGCCGTGACCGAGGCCTCGCCCAAGATCGCCAGGTGGCGAAACACCAGCCGCAGCTTCCCCGTCCGGATGTACCGCTCTTCCAGCCTGGGGAGCGTCTCCTTCGCGAACTTCCCGCAGTAGCTGCACTGGAAATCCGAGAAATCCACCATGACCACCGGGGCGTCGGCCGCCCCCTTGCTGGGCCCGGTGTCCTGCTCCAGGGCGGCGACGACATCCTCCCGCGTGAGAACCTGCGCCCGTTCCCCCCCGAAGGCGGGAGCGATCAAGAGCAGGCTCATGGCCATCAATCCGATCCCCGCCGATTCCCGCAGACAGCAACGCATCCCGTCGTCTCCTCGCTCTAGCCGAAACATTTCACCGCAAAGCTCGCAAAGACCGCAAAGCGAGCCAGGATCTGCAGATCGGACCTCGGACCATGGATGGAAATCGTAAGGCTCGCTCAGACCGGTCGAGCGCATCGCCGCCGACCGGAACGATCGGCGAAGCGCTACTGCCCCAGTGTCCCCACGAACTCCAGGCTCTTCCGGATGGCGCCCTCGGGATCGCCTTCGCCCGGAAACTCGAAACAAAGCGGCACCGTCTTCCCGGTCGCGTCCAGGGCGGCGACGATCTCCCGCAGGGGTAAACTCCCGTTGCCGAGGAAGGTGGACCGCCACCCGTCCCCGGTCTGCTTGGCGTCCTTGGCGTGGATGTAGTTGATCCAGCGCCCAAGCCCGTGGATCGCGGCGATGGGATCCTGGCCGGTCCCCACGTAGTTGGCAAAATCGAGGTTGGTTCCCAGCCACCGGCAGGCGAACGCCTCCAGCGTCGCCTGGATGTCCGGCAACAGATGACCGGGCGCCTTGGCGTTGTTCTCCAGGGAGAGCGGGGTGCGCAGCGCCGCCGCCCGTTCGACGGCCCTCCGGCCGGCGTAGTGAGCGCCCGCATCGGCGGGCCCGGTCCCCGGCCGTTCGCCCAGATTGACCCGGAGCAGGATGGCACCCAGCGCGCGGGCGTCCTCGATGTCCCGGATGAGCTGCTCCTGCCGTGCAGGGTCCGGATGGTACAGCGGAGTCACGGTCGTGTAGGCCGCCTTCAGCTTGAGCTGGGCCAGTTGCCGCTTGACGGCGGGGAGCTCGGCCGCCTTGTCCCTCCAGTACACGTCCCGATACTCGACCCCCTGCACCCCGAGGGAGGCGGCGAAGGGAGCCAGGTCCAGGACGGTCTTCTTGCCGGCCGTGAGCTGCTCGTCGAACTGAACCGCAGAGAGGTAGATCGCGCGGGCTCCTCGCGCCTGGATGGAACGTGACATCAACGGGCCGCTCGCCATGACCTCCTCCTTTGAAGATGCCTCTCCTCGCCGTCTGGCTCTCGCGCTGCACGCATTCTAGGGACCGTGGCTCCCCCTTGTCAATCGAGGGCGACGGCAGCCGTCGAAAAGTCGCTGGCGCCTCGGGGAAATATTGGTAGAATGAAGTCATGAAGCATCAGCCCAAGTCGCCGGTATCGCCCGAGGAATCGCCGCCGCAGCCCCGATTGTGCGTCGAGGAGTATGAAGGCCATCGCGCCCTCATGGCGGACGGGGTGATTCTCTCGGTCGCCGTGGGCGAGACCGACCCGCCGTTCGGGTACTGGGCGGCGATGCTGCCCGAGGGATCTCCCAAGAGCGCCCTCCTCCTGGGGCTGGGGGCGGGCACGCTGGCGCACCTGCTCACCCGGCGCTTCCCCGACATCCGGATCGTCGGGGTGGACATCGATCCCGAGATCGTCGAGTTCGCCCGCCGCCACTTCGACCTGGCCCTGCCCAACCTTCAGGTCGTGGTCGGGGACGCCTTGGCCTACGCCGCGCGCTGCACCGAACCTTTCGACTACGTGGCCGTGGACCTCTTCTGCGGGCACGCCTTCCAGCGGGGTGCCCTCTCGCGCCCCTTCCTGCGCCACCTGAAGACGATCGCCGGACCAACGGGAGAGATCGCCGTCAACCTCTTCAAGGATAGGCGCAGCACGGTGTACGTGAACCGCCTCGCCCGGGTCCTCTACGTTCACCGCCTGGAACGCCTCACCCGGAACGTCATCGCCCACTGTCGCGCACAAGAGTAGTCCTTAATAGAGAAAGTCGCGGATGTCGTACACCGCCGTTTTCGGCCGGCCCGCGGGACCCGCGCGCAGGCCGGCCTTGATCGTCGAGAGCTGGGCGGCCATCTCCACGTCGGTCAGCGGGCGTATGCCGGCCTCGCGCTCCAGCCGGCGGTACGGGGAGTCGGGATCGGCTGTGAGGGGGGAAAGGTAGACGATGTCATTCGGACCGAGCCGCATCGCCTCGAGGGCGGCGAGCGTCAGGGCGACGTGCCGCTCCAGATACCGCTCGCCCCCGACCCCCAAGAGGACGATGATCCCCACGGCGACACCGGCAGCCCGGAGGGTTTGCACCAGGGTGACGGCTTCCTCGCGCGAGCCGGGCTTCTCCAGGAACTGCAACAGCTCGTCGCAGCCCGTCTCCAGGCCGAGATAGACGCGGCGCAGGCCCCGCTCCGCCAGGGACCGGAAGTGCGCCGGCGACTTAGGGACGCAGCTGAAGGCGTCGATGAACGAGTAGACCCCCCGGAGAGCGCCCGGGCCGAACGGCAGCTCCTCGCGCAGGAGATCGAACGCCTCGACCAGGCGGGATGGGGACAGCACCAGCGCGTTGGCATCCGCCAGAAACACGCTGCGCCGCAGGGAGATCCCCGCGCCGAAGAACGCCCGCACCGCGCGCAGGTGTTCGCGCAATTCGTTCGCCGGCTTCGCCCGGAAGGCCCGATCTCGGTAGAACCGGCAGAAGGCGCACTGGTTGTAGGCGCATCCCTCGGTCACCTGGACGACCAGCGCCTCGTACTGGTCGGGGGGGAGGATGGGGACGGGGAGATAGATCGACCGGAAGCGGGCCGCATCGGCGTCGCGTGCCCCGGGGGTCCAGACGAGAACCGCCGTCAGCCGCTCGCAGAGATCCGCCGCCTCGCCCTTCGAGAGCCCCGAAGCCCCCCCGCGGACCCCGTCCCGGATGGCGGAGATTTCCCGGACAACCCCGTCCAGCAGGGCCAGCCGCTCCGCCGGCGCGAGCTCCCGCCGGGCGAAGCTCCAGGGATACGGTCCCGTCTTGTGCTTCTCGACGAACCGGTCGTCCAGACCGCGGCGGATGGAGCGGCCGTTCCAGAAGGCCCGGATCAGGCGCCCGGCCCGGTCAAACGAGAGGGCGCAGCGCCGATCCAGGTCGATCGTGGTGGAATCGTTGCGTAGCGCGGCGAGGACGGACCGCAAGGCGCCGGCCGGAAAGGGACCCAGGGCGATCTGTCGGTTCGGCCCGTGCGGCGGAATCATCTCCTCATGTCGAGCGCGGCCGGAATCGCCGCAGTCGGAGGGAGTTACTGACCACCGAGACCGATGAGAGGGCCATGGCCGCCGAACCTATCATCGGATTCAGCAGAAGACCGGTGAAGGGATACAGGACGCCGGCCGCGATGGGAATACCCAGCACGTTATAGAGAAACGCCCAGAAGAGGTTCTGCCGGATCGTGCGCATCGTCCGCTTGCTGAGTTCGATGGCCGTCACGACAGAGGTGAGATCGCCGCGAATCAAGGTGATATCCGAGGCCTCCATGGCCACGTCGGTCCCCGTGCCGATCGCGATCCCCACGTCCGCCTGGGCCAGCGCCGGCGCATCGTTGATGCCGTCCCCCACCATGGCGACGATCTTCCCCTCCGCCTGGAGCCTCCGGATCTCGCCCGCCTTCTGCTCCGGCAGCACCTCGGCCAGCACCCGATCGATTCCCACCTGTTTGGCGATGGCCGCCGCGGTCAGCCGGTTGTCTCCCGTGATCATGACCAACTCCAGGCCCAGACGGTGCAAGGCCCGTACGGCCTCCACGGATCGCTCCTTGAGCGTGTCGGCGACCGCGATCAACCCGGCCGCTCGCCCGTCCACGGCCACGAACATCGGCGTCTTGCCCTGCGCGGCCAGCTCTTCCGCAGCCGGCGCGAGGGGGTGAACGTCGAACCCAGATTCCGCCAGAAATCTGGCGTTCCCGAGCAAAACGGTCCGCCCGTCTACTCTTCCACGCACCCCCAGACCCGGCACCGCCTCGAACTCGGTCACCTCGGACAGGGTCAGGCCCTGTTCCTTGGCGCGCGTGACGATGGCCTCGCCCAGCGGATGCTCGGAGCCCCGCTCCAGCGACGCCGCCACCCGCAGCAACTCCTCGCGACTCTCAGCTCTCAGCTCGCGGCTCTCGTCTCGCGGCTCGTCCGCCAGGATATCCGTGACCTCCGGCTCCCCCTTGGTCAGCGTCCCCGTCTTGTCGAACACGACGGTGGTCAGCTTGTGGGCCGTCTCCAGACTCGCCCCGCTCCGGATCAGGATGCCCAGCTCCGCGCCCTTCCCGGTTCCCACCATGATCGCCGTCGGCGTGGCCAGGCCTAGGGCGCAGGGACAGGCGATGATCAGGACCGCCACGAAGTTCAGCATGGCGAAGAGGAATGCCGGACTGGGCCCGACGGCCAACCAGACCAGGAACGTCAGGACCGCGATCCCGATCACCGTGGGGACGAAGACGCCGGCCACACGGTCGGCCAGCCGCTGGATGGGGGCCTTGGAGCCCTGCGCCTCCTCCACCAGCCGGATGATCTGGGCCAGAACCGTATCCTTCCCGATCTTCGTCGCCTCGAACCGGAAGGTGCCGGTCTTGTTGAGCGTCGCCCCGATCACCCCGTCCCCGGGCCGCTTCTCCACCGGGAGGCTTTCCCCGGTGAGCATGGACTCGTCCACCGCCGAGACGCCGTCGCGCACGACTCCGTCCACCGGGATCTTCTCCCCGGGCCGCACCACCACCCGGTCGCCGATCCGCACCTCGTCCAGCGGAACGTCTCTCTCCTCACCGTCCCGGACGACGCGGGCTGTCTTGGACTGCATGCCCATGAGCCGCTTGATCGCCTCGGACGTCCGCCCCTTGGCGATCGCCTCCAGAAGGCGGCCCAGCAGGATCAGGGTGATGATCACGGCCGCCGTCTCGTAATGGACGGCGGGGGCGATGCCGCGGGTCCGAAAGAAGCTGGGGGCAATCGTCATTGCCAGGCTGTAGAAGTAGGCCGCCGACGTGCCCACGGCGATCAGAGTGTTCATGTCCGAGGTCCGGTGCCGGAGGGCGGCCCAGGCCCCGCGATAGAACTGCGCCCCCACCCAGAACTGGACCGGGGTGGTGAGCGCCCAGAGGACCCAGAAGTCCTGCAAGATCTCCGGCACCCAGGGAAACCAGTGGTGCATGCTCCCGAGGACAGTCGGGACGCTCAGGACGATGCCCGCGGCCAGCTTCCGCTTCAGGGTCCGGATCTCCTGCTCCCGGGCCGTCTTCTCGTGGTCGGCCAGGGCGGACCCTTCGGCCGCCTCCAGGGGTTCGTAGCCCGCGTCGCGGATGGTGCGGCGCAAGTCAGCCACCGTCGCCCCGAGGGACGCAAACTCCACCGTCGCCGCGTTGGTCGCGAAGTTCACCGTCGCCGAGACGACACCGGGGGAGCGGCGCAACGCCTCCTCGATCGTCGCAACGCACGAGGCGCAGGAGATCCCACTGATCGGGATCGTCACCTTCTCCACCATCGGCGTGTACCCGGCGTCCTTGACGGCCCGCATCATCCCAAGCGCTCCTTCTCTCCTGTCCGCTAGTAGAGTATCTAACCCTACGAAGAGGCGGCCGTCAACCCCCGACCGGACCGGCCGCTCTCCTCCATCCCCACCCAAAAAAGCAGAACCCCGACGGGAATTCCGTCGGGGTTCGGGGCATGTGTGGGTTGACGCGCCCTGCGGCGGCCCCCCGCTGGTTCTATCGTCCGCGGGACGCGCGTGCCTGCGGGCGCAGCTTGGTCTGGATTCCGTTCGGCGGCAGCTGCCAGTAGGCGACCCAGGGCTGCTCGGGCTCGGCGGCGGCAACCACCGCCGGCCAGCCCAGATCCAGATCAAATGCCTTGGCTTCCGTCTCGGCCAACTCCTCCAGGAGGCGCAGTTCCTGCTCGGGAGACCACAACTCGACTTCAGGCATCATTCTCGATCCTCCTTACCTTGCCAATATGGGGATGGTCCAAAGCGGGGCTCCTCTGCCCCGCTCCACATGAGCGGCTATGCCAAGCCAGCTCGACCGGGGCTGGCCGCGTGCGTCAGTGCAGATAGCCCGCCGGCACCAGGCGGCGAATGGACCGCAGCCACTTGGCGACGACCGGTCGGTCCGCCTCCAGCCCGTACAGCATGGACTGTAGGCGGTTCAGATGACCTTCCTCTTCCGCACGAAGGACCTCGAGCAGCGACAGCAACTCTTCCCGGCTCACGCCTTCCGCCAGTTGGATGAAGAGCTGCCGAGATCGCTCCTCCTCTGCCATCGTGGAACGTAGGATGCTGTCTTCGGTCTGCGGCAGGGGGTCGGGCAGTTTTGCGACGGGAAAGCCGAGATCCAGTTGGGCCAGGCAGTCTTCGTCCAAGCCGTCCATCAGGCTGACCAACGTGAGAAGATGTCTGAGTTCGTCCAGGGCCAGTTGGTTGTAAAGACGACGGGCTTTCGGAGACGTGGAGGCGCGGGCGGCGGAGGCGAGGAGCGCGTAGGATTCCTTCTCTTTTTCGATAGCGATAAGGATGATATCGCTCTCGCTCTTGGGTACTGCCTTGCCCATCCTCTGCACCTCGCACGCCCGGGAAATCAGCCCGATACTATCTGGACCGGTAGGTACAATTCAAAGCCACGTCCCTGACCCTCTGGACTGGAGCAAGCACAGTGCCACGGCGACCCGATCGGCTCTTTCCCCGAG
>JAPLLC010000081.1 GCA_026387775.1 Candidatus Methylomirabilota bacterium
CGTAAGAAGGCCGTGGAGTTGCCCGGCTTCTTCCGTCCCACCAAGGAATGGGACCTCCTTATCGTCCGCGATCACACTCTGATTGCCGCAATTGAGGCCAAATCACAGGTCGGCCCCTCTTTCGGCAACAACTTCAACAATCGGACAGAAGAGGCAATGGGAAGTGCTCTCGACCTTTGGACTGCTTTCCGACAGCGCGCATACCTTGAAAGCCCCCAACCGTTCCTCGGTTACTTCTTTATGCTAGAGGACTGCGAGGCATCGAACCGCGCCGTCAGCGTCCAAGAACCGCACTTCAAGGTGTTTCCCGAGTTTGTCGGCGCATCGTACATGCGCCGTTATGAACTGTTCTGTCGAAAACTCGTTCTTGAGCGCCATTATACCGCCTCGGCCTTTATCACTTCATCCGTTGCAGACGGCATCAAGGGCAAGTTCAAGACGCCGTCGGACGATCTGTCGGTTGACCGTTTTGCCAAGGTTCTCGTTGCCCACCTGACAAGTTTTGTGTGACGACATGACGCCAACAGTTCACAGATTGATCAACGGGGACGCACGGGACTTGTCGTTCGTGGATGATGAGTCCGTCCATCTCGTCGTCACATCGCCCCCGTATTGGAACCTCAAACGCTACAACGAGAATCCTGATCAACTCGGACACATTCAGGACTACGAAGCATTCATAGGTGAACTGGAAAAGGTCTGGCGGCATGTGCTCCGCATTCTCGTCCCCGGCGGCCGCCTTGTCTGCGTTGTCGGTGATGTCTGCGTGGCACGACGCAATTTCGGGCGACACCTCGTGTTTCCCTTGCATGCGGATATATGCGTTACATGCCGCCGACTCGGCTTTGACAATTTGAACCCCATTGTTTGGCACAAGATTGCCAACGCCTCATACGAAGTCTCGAACGGCTCGAAGTTTCTTGGCAAGCCATATGAACCGAATGCCATCATCAAGAATGACATCGAGTTCATTCTGATGCAGCGAAAACCGGGAGGTTACCGACAGCCAACTGGCGAGCAACGCGATACCAGTAGGTTTTCCAAAGAGGAGTTTGGCCTTTGGTTTCAGCAGATATGGAACATCACGGGGGCTTCCACCAAGCACCATCCGGCGCCGTTCCCTCTGGAATTGGCGACGCGTCTTGTGCGAATGTTCTCATTCACGGATGACACAGTCCTCGATCCATTCTGCGGGTCGGGCACAACGATGGTTGCGGCCCTCCGAACGGGCCGCAACAGCATCGGGGTCGAGATTGACCCCGAATACTGCCGAATGGCGGCACGCTATCTGAAAGCCGAGAACGCGGACCTCTTTGCCACGGCCAACCTCCGATTCGAGAAGGTCACCACCGAACCGGCCTGTCTTGTCAAGGAGGACCAGGCCCTTTACGAAGTGCGGCCCGCAAGAAAGAGGCTGGAATAGGCCAGAGGGTGATTGCTCCACACGTTATGTCCCACCTTGGGTTTCCCTTGACGCGGCCCGCCCCCTTGCGGCATGCTTCCAGGGTTTGTCCTGATCAGACTTGTCGAGATACTCGGGTCGCTCTCCTGCTGGGGGTGATCGCACCCCGGCGCGGCGAGCGGATCTACTCCAAAGAGGAGCATCCGAGATGGACCAGCGAGTCGTCGAATGCGTGCCGAACTTTTCCGAGGGGCGGGATCGGGCCAAGATCAAGCAGATCACCGACGCCATCGAGGCGGTCCGGGGGGCGAGGCTGCTCGACGTGGACCCGGGGGCGGATACGAACCGCACCGTGGTGACGTTCGTGGGTGACCCGGATGCGGTGGCCGAGGCGGCGTTCCAGGCCATCGCCAGGGCGGCACAGGTCATCGACATGAGCCGGCACCACGGCGAGCACCCGCGCATGGGGGCCACCGACGTCTGCCCGTTCGTACCGATCTCGGGCGTGACGATGGAAGACTGCGCCGCCATCGCGCGTAGGGTGGGCGAGCGCGTGGGGCGCGAGCTGGAGATCCCCGTCTATCTGTACGAGGCGGCGGCGAGCCGGCCCGAGCGCAAGAATCTGGCCGGCGTCCGGAAGGGCGAGTACGAGGGGCTGGCCGAGAAGCTGCGCGACCCGGCCTGGACACCGGACTTCGGCCCGGCGCGGTTCAACGCCAGGTCGGGGGCCAGCATCATCGGCGCGCGACAAGGCGCTGGCGACCGACATCGCCTTCGAGCTGCGCGAGAAGGGCCGCGTGGCCCGGGCGGCGACCGGCTCCGCCTTCTACTCCAAGGGGAAGATCCTCACCTACCAGGAGAACGCCTACCCCTGCGGGAATTGCGCCTTCGTCGGCCATTCGTTCGCCGACACGGTCGCGCACTGCCGCGAGGCGCATCGCTACGACCTGGAGGAGATCCTCCGCCTGAACGACGTGGACCCCGCCAAGCCCCTGGCCGGGCAGAAGGTCTACCGCGCGGGCAAGTTCATCCACTGCAAGGCGATCGGCTGGTACGTCGACCAGTACAAGCGGGCGCAGATCTCGATCAACCTGACCAACTACAAGGTCACGCCGGTCCACCTCGTCCTGGAGGAGGCGCGCCGGCTCGCCGTGGAGCGGGGCCTCGTGGTGACGGGGAGCGAGGTCGTGGGGCTCATCCCCTACCCCGCCCTCCTCGATGCCGGGCGCTACTACCTCACGGCCCAGGGCAAGTCGCCCTTCATACCGATCCCGGACGTGCTCCAGGCGGCGGCTTTCTCGATGGGGTTGTCCGACGTCTCGCCGTTCGACATCAAGGGCAAGGTGATTGGCCTGCCCCGCGAATTCGACAAGGGGCTCGTCCAGATGACGGTGAAGGAGTTCACCGACGAGGTCTCGCGCGACACGCCCGCCCCCGGCGGCGGCTCGATCGCGGCGCTGGCGGGGGCGCTCGGCGCGGCGCTGGCCTCCATGGTGGCGAACCTCTGGCAGGGGAAGGGCGAATCGCCGGAGGTCGAGGCCGCGCTGCTCGAGGCCGCGGAGCAGGCACAGCAGGTGAAGGAGCAGTTGATCCTCGGCGTGGACGAGGACACCAACGCCTTCAACGCCTACATGGAGGCTCGCCGGCTCCCCGCCGGCACGCGCGAGGAGAAGGCCCTGCGCGAACAGAAGATGCAGGACGGCCTGAAGCTGGCGGTCAAGGTGCCATATCAGACGGCGCAGGCCAGCTACGCCGCCATGCAAGCCGCCTGGACCGTCGCCCAGCACGGCAACGTCAGATCCATCACCGACGCGGCCGTGGGGGCCCAGACGAGCTTCGCCGGCGTCCGCGGCGGCGTCTGGAACGTCCTGATCAATCTGAAGGACATCACCGATCCGGTGTTCGTCCGCGAGATGCGCGGGCAATGCGAAACGCTCTTGCGTGAGGCGCAGACGCTGCTGGATCGGGTGACGGCCCACGTGGACAAGCGGCTCGGGGAGCTGATCGAGGGAAAGAGCTAACGAGGCTAAATGTTTCTGCCCGCAATTACGGTGACATATCGCCGGTCCCCCGGACCGCCACACCCAACCTGTCGGTTGGGTACCCGACGCCTGGCGCCTGCACCCACCCTGTCGGGCGGGTACCCGTGCCGGCTCGCCCTTACCCCGGGTCGGTCCGCTCAGGAGCGGACCTCCGTGACGGGGACGGGCTCGCCGGGTACCCATCCTCGGGATGGGTGTGGCGCGGCGTCTCGGGTCGGCCCGGGGGACCTGGAGCCAGGGAGGAACAAATGAGCTGGAAGTTGACGCGCCGGGAGCTCCTCAAGGCGGGGTTCACCAGCGCGGTCGTGGGGGCGGCGGGCCTGCCGCTCACCGCCCTGGCGAAGGAGGACCAGAAGGGCTGGCGCTGGGACAGGGGGGTCTGCCGCTTCTGCGGCGTGGGCTGCGGCATCCTCGTCGCCTCCGCCGAGGGGCGCGTGACGGCGGTGAAGGGGGATCCGGCCAGCCCGGTGAATCGCGGGCTCCTCTGCGCCAAGGGGTACGCCCTGCCGCAGATCCAGTACGGCGCGGACCGGCTCACGCAGCCGCTGCTGCGCATGAAGGACGGGAAGTTCGACAAGCAAGGCGAGTTCGTCCCGGTCACCTGGCGGAAGGCCTTCGACGTGATGGAGCGCGAGTGGAAGCGCGTCCACAAGCAGCTCGGCCCCACCGGGGTCGCCATCATGGGCTCGGGGCAGTATCTGATCCAGGAGGGCTATGCGGCGGTGAAGCTCCTCAAGGCCGGCTGGCGCTCCAACAACCTCGACCCCAACGCCCGGCACTGCATGGCCTCCGCCGTGACGGGCTTCATGCAGACCTTCGGCATCGACGAGCCGGCGGGCTGCTACGACGACATCGAGCTGACCGACACGGTGGTGCTCTGGGGCGCCAACATGGCCGAGATGCACCCCATGCTCTGGGCCCGCATCCTGGACAAGCGGCTTGGGTCGCCCGACTACCGGGTCATCAATCTCACCACCTATTCGAACCGCTCCTCCGATGGCGCGGACCTCGAGATCGTCTTCGCCCCCAACACCGACCTGGCCATCTGGAACTACGTCGCCCGCGAGATCGTGCGCCGCGGCGCCGTGGACCAGGAGTTCGTGCGAGCCCACTGCGTCTTCGCGACCGGGCCCGCCGACATCGGCTACGGCCTCCCCGAGACCGACACCTACACCTTCCCGGCGGAGCGGGATACGGTGATGCGCGAGCGGGTCGCGGTGCTCACCCGCGCCGAGGCCATCGGCCGCGGCCTCGACCCGGGCGTGCGTCACGAGCGCAAACAGGTGGACGCGGGCCGGGCCGGGGCCCACTGGCTGATCTCCTTCGAGGAGTTCACGAAGGGGCTCGCCCCCTACACCCTCGACTTCGTCGCCGAGCTCTCCAAGGGGGACCCCGACGAGCCGATGGACGCCTACAAGGCAAAGCTCACGGCCCTCGCCGACCAGTACGCCGACCCGAAGCGCAAGGTCGTGTCGTATTGGACGATGGGCTTCAACCAGCACGTCCGCGGCACCTGGGTGAACGAGCAGGCCTACATGGTGCACCTGCTCGCCGGCAAGCAGGCGAAGCCCGGGAGCGGCGCCTTCTCGCTCACCGGCCAGCCTTCCGCTTGCGGCACCGCGCGCGAGGTGGGTACCTTCTCCCACCGGCTACCCGCCGACATGGTCGTGGATAACCCGGAACACCGGGCCCACTCCGAGCAGCACTGGAAGCTGCCGGCGAAGACGCTCAACCCGAAGATCGGCAGCCACATCGTCCAGATGATGCGGGATCTGGAAGCCGGGAAGATCAAGTGGCTCTGGGTCCAGGTGACGAACCCCTTCCAGTCCACCGCCAACGCCAACCACTGGATCATGGCGGCGCGGGAGAAGAACAACTTCATCGTCGTCTCCGATGTCTACCCCACGCTCTCGGCCAAGGTAGCCGACCTCATCCTCCCCTCGGCCATGATCTTCGAGAAATGGGGCGGGTACGGAAACTCGGAGCGGCGCACGCAGCTCTGGCGCGAGCAGGTGCCGCCGCCCGGCGAGTGCCGGAGCGATGTCTGGCAGATGCTGGAGTTCTCCAAGCGCTTCACCCTCGCGGAGGTCTGGGGGCGGCAGCCCGTCCCCGGCCTCAAGGACGCGGGGTTCGAGGACGGCGTCCTCCCCGATGTCCTGGCCGAGGCCGAGCGCCTGGGCTACCGGCGCGACCAGACGCTCTACGAGGTCCTCTTCGCCACGCCGGATAGCCTGAAGTTCAGGTGGCCCGACCCGGTGGCCAAGAACCACGAGAACCACACCGCGCGCCACGCCGGGATCGACTGGTTTCCCGAGAAGGCGCTCTTCGAGGACTACGCCGCCTTCGGCCGCGGCCACGGCCACGATCTCGCCCCGTTCGACGTCTACTACCGCGAGGACGTCCGGGGTCTGCGCTGGCCGGTGGTGAACGGCAAGGAGACCCCCTGGCGCTTCAACGACCGGTACGACCCCTATGCGCGCAAGGGCAGCGGCATCGACTTCTACGGCACGGCCATGAAGGCCCTCCCGACGGGCAACCTGGAGAAGGTGACGGACGTGAAGCCCGTCCCGCTGCCCGGCAAGGCCAAGATCTTCTTCCGTCCCTACTCCGCCCCGGCGGAGAGCCCGGACGCGGCCTACGA
>JAPLLC010000297.1 GCA_026387775.1 Candidatus Methylomirabilota bacterium
ACGGGGAAGACGACCATTCTTCAAGCCGTCATCCGCTTGCTGGAGGAGAAGAAGCTCCGGATCCACCTGGCCTCCCCCACGGGGCGCGCGGCCAAGCGCCTGGCCGAGGTCACGGGGCACGAGGCGACCACGCTGCACCGGTTGCTGGAATGGAATCCGAGGGAAGGCGGGTTCCAGCGGAACGCGCGGAATCCCCTGGAGACGGACTTCGTCATCGTGGACGAGGTCTCCATGCTCGACATCCTCCTCACACACCACCTGCTCCAGGCGATCCCCCTCGCTGCCACGCTCCTCCTGGTGGGGGACGCCGATCAATTGCCCTCGGTCGGGCCGGGGACGGTCCTCCGGGACCTCCTGGGCGTCGCCGGCATCCCGGCCATCCGTCTGACCACGATCTTCCGCCAGGCCGCCCGGAGCCGCATCGTCTCGAATGCCCACCGGGTGAACCAGGGCCAGCTTCCGGACCTCTCGGTCCCGGCCGCGGACCAAGCGCAGGATTTCTTCTTTCTGTCCGAGGAGGATCCGGCACGGCTCCAGCAGCTCATCGTGGACCTGGCCCATCGGCGGCTCCCGGCCCGGTACGGGCTGGATCCCTTGGCGGACATCCAGGTGCTCACGCCCATGCATCGTGGGCCGATCGGCGCCGGGCAGCTCAACGCCGCCATCCAGGCGGCCCTGAATCCTCCGCGCGCCGGCGCCGCCGAGCTCTTGCGGGGCGGACGGATCTTCCGCGTCGGGGATCGCGTGCTCCAGCTTCGAAACAACTATGACAAGGCAGTCTTCAACGGAGATCTGGGGCGGATCGCGGCGATCGACACTACCGAGCAGGCGGTCATGGTGCAGGTGGACGACCGGGAGGTCTCATACGATTTTAGCGATGCGGACGAGCTGACGCTGGCGTATGCGATGACGGTGCACAAGAGCCAGGGGAGTGAGTATCCCTGCGTCATTCTCGTGATGCATTCGACCCACTATCCCATGCTGCAGCGAAACCTCCTCTACACGGCTCTCACCCGGGCCAAGAGGCTGCTCGTCGTGGTCGGGACCAAGAAGGCGCTCGCCATCGCCACCCGAAACGACGCCATCCGGCGGCGATTTTCCCGTCTGGTGGAACGTTTGGCAGGATTCGGGGCGGCAAGCCAGGCTGTCCTTGACAGGGCCGGAGGTAACGCGCTAGGATAAGCGAACCTTGACTTCTATTACGAATACGCACTTCACGAAGGATCCTGGAAAGGAGGGTACGAGAATGCGGGGACGACTGCAAGTGATGTTGTTGGCGGTTGCGGTGGTGGCCTTCCTGTCGGCCTGTTCTGCGAGGACGCAGCTGGCGATGGAAGAGACCCAGAAGAACGGGGCGCACTTCGCCACCTGGCGGCACATGGGGTACTCGGTGAAGCGCGGGACGCCGGAGACGACGACCAAGCGGGACATCGAGGTCGCCCAGGCCGACCGGTGCCTGCCGAACCTGACCTGTAAGTGGTGGGGCGAGCCGGTTCAGGTTGCGCCGATCCAGTAGCACGTCCGCCGACAAGACCGAACGATACAAAGGGGGAAACCTGATTCAGGTTTCCCCCTTTGTGTTTCTGCCCGCAATTACGGTGACGTATCGCCGGTCCCCCGGACCGCCCCTCGGACGCCTAACGCCT
>JAPLLC010000295.1 GCA_026387775.1 Candidatus Methylomirabilota bacterium
CAGCCGCCTTGAGGGCCGCCTCCATCTCCTTCACATCGGCCGCCGGGATTCCCTGATCCGCCTCTCCGTAGAGCCCGAGGACGGGCGCGGTGATCTTCGCGGCGACATCCAGCGGCCCGACGTCTCGAATGCCGGGGGTGATGCTGGGCTTGATCGGGCCATACCACGGCACGGCAGCCTTCACATCGGGATTGTGGGCGGCGAAGAGCAGGGCGTACGTCCCGCCCCGGCAGAACCCCGTCACGCCGATCCGGTCGGCGCGGGCCGCCGGATGGTCCTTGGCGTATGCCACCAGCGCATCGAGATCGCCCATGGCCTGGGCGTCGGGGACCGAGTTGGCGACCTTCATCACGGCCGGCTGATCGGGAAGCTGGAGCGTGCCGCCTTCTCGGGCGTAGGTCTCGAAGGTGATAGCGAGAAAACCCTCCTTGGCAAAGCGCCGGGCCACGTCCTTGATGTGTTCGTGCATCCCCCAGACCTCGGGAATGACCAGGACGACCGGATACCGGCCCGCCGCCGCCGGCCGGGCCTCGTAGACGGGAACCTGGAATCCGCCGGAGGTCACCTTGGTTTCGGTTACCGTGAGTCCCTCGGCGGCGGTCGTGATTACCTGCGCGGCGACCGGATTCGCGGCGATCGCGAAGCCGACCAAGCTTGCGCCGGTTACCCCGACGCCGGCGAGGAACTGGCGGCGCGATACTCCCTCTCCTGCGTTGGACAGCCAATCGTCGGTGTCGGTCAAGCGTCTCGTGTTCATCTCCTCTCTTCTCCTCTCTTCTCCTCTGTGTACGGGTGTTCTGGCCAGGGAAGCTACGGTGGCGAAGCGGGGAGGCGCGAAGCGCTCAACCCCTCCAGATGTTCATGCTGGCGAATGGCTCGATCGCGTCTCGGCCATCTCGCCATGCTGGTCAGGAAATGCAGGCTTGATGGTAAAGCCTTAACCGCACCAATGCAATCCTGTATTATTCCAATGCGGTGTCAGTGGGTTTCGGCGGTGCGGCGCAGCAATGAACTTGCTTGGCCGGAGGAAGATTGGTACTCTCGGCGGGCCGTTGCTTTGCCGCGTGGCGCCAGCATGGCGCCTGAGGGTACGTACGTGGGGCGGCGAGGCTTTCGCATTGAGGTAGCGTCTCATTCCAGAGAGGGGGCGGTCATGACTCGGAAGATCGGCTGGCTCACACTCCTGCTCGGGTTTGGCTTCCTCTGTGGCATGCCACCGCAGATAGTCTACGCGGGGGAAAAGGTCTCCATCAAGTTGGGCCACGTCTTGGATACCAAGCATCCCTACCACATCGGCGCCGAGCACTTTGCGAATCGGGTGCGGGAGTTGACGAACGGGCGGGTGGAGGTTCAGGTGTTTCCCAGCTCACAGCTCGGCGGCGAGCGGGAGATGGCCGAGGCGATTCAATTCGGGACGCTGGAGTCCGCGGCGATCATGGCGGCCGTGGCCGGCCGGTTCGTGCGCGAGTTCGACATCTTCAACCTGCCCTTCCTGTTCCGCGACTTCGCACATGTCTACAAGGTGCTGGACGGGCCCTTCGGTGAGGAGTTAAACCAGGCGTCGATCAAGAAGGGATTCCGCCAGTTGGGAATCTACGTGGGCGGGTCGCGGAGCGTGTATGCCCGCAAGCCGATCAGCGATCTGGCGTCGCTGAAGGGCATGAAGATCCGGACGATCGAGTCCCCCGTGGTGGTCGCCACCTGGAAGGCCCTGGGCACGATCCCGACGCCCACGCCGATGCCCGAGGTATACAGCGCCATCCAGCAGGGGATGGTGGATGGCGGAGAAGGAAACGTTATCAGCTACAACAACATGAAGTTCGATGAGGTGGCTCCCTATCTTTCCCACATCAAATACCTGATCACGATCGAGCCGCTCTTCATCAGTGAGAAATTCCTGCAGGCCCAGCCCGCCGACGTGCAGAAGGCCATCCTGCAGGCGGGCAAGGAATCGGTGGCGGTCGAGCGAAAAGCCAACGAGGAGCAAGAGGCCAAAGTCGTCGAGACCTTGCGATCCAAGGGGCGGACAGTCGTGATCCCCGACGTCGCGCCGTTTCAGAAAGCGGTCGAACCGGTTTATGAGCAGTACGGTAAGTCGATCGGTCTGGACAAGATCCGGATGATTCAGAGCCAGTAAGCCGTTGTCAAAGAATAACTGGACCGGAGAAATTCCGGAACGGCATAAGGAGCCGTAACGAAATCACAACAAATGGCCATGTTATTTCGTAACGGCTCCTAACAGGGACCGAAGGTGATGGTTGACCAGACATCAGGGGAAGTGCGCTTGTCCGTTGGTCGAGCCGTACTGACCCTCTTCACCTATCCCGTCGAGTGGGCCTGCGGGCTGCTCATGACCGCCATCACCACGGTGGTGTTCCTGCAGGTCTTCACGCGCTATGTCCTGGCCTACCCGTGGGGGTGGCCCGAGGAGCTGGCCCGGATTCTGTTCGTGTGGGTCGCCCTCCTGGGAGCGGTCCTGGCATTCCGGAGAGCCGGGCACTTCGGCATCGAAGCGTGTGTGAGCCGCCTCCCGGCCCCGCTGCGGCGCGGGGTCGCGGTGCTCATGCGGATCATCTTGCTGGGCTTTCTTCTCCTGGTGGCGTATCTAGGCCTGCAGGCCACGCTCCGGGTCCGGGAGCAGCTCACCACGGCCATGGAGGTGTCCATAAGCTGGGGATACGCCTCCGTGCCGGTGAGCTTCACCTTCATGGCGTTCGAGATGGTTCGCCTCCTCTGGCAGGACCTGCGCGGCGGTCAGAGATGATCGCTCTCCTGTTCGGCGTCCTGGCGGTTCTGATCCTCCTCAATTCTCCCATCTCCCTGGCCCTGGGACTCGCCTCCACGATTGCTGCGGCGGTCCAAGCCAAGGGGCCGCTCCTCTTCTTGCCGCAAAAGATCTATACCGCGCTCGATTCGTTTCCGCTGCTGGCGGTTCCTCTCTTCATCCTGGCCGGATCCTTCCTGGAAACGGGTGGAGTGGGCCGGCGGCTGGTCAACCTGGCGAACGTCATGGTGCGCCACTTCCCGGGCGGGCTGGGCATGGTGGTCGTGGTGGCGACGATGATCTTCTCCGAGGTGTCGGGATCCTCCGCGGCGGATGCGGCGGCCATCGGGTCTGTCACCATCCCGGCCATGCTACGGCTTGGCTACACGCCGGCGTTTGCCACGGCCGTCGTCGCGGCGGCGGGGGGCGCCGCCGTCCTCATCCCGCCGAGCATCGCCGCTGTCATCTACGGATGGCAGGCCAACACCTCGGTGGGGGCGCTGTTCGCCGCCGGCTTCATCCCCGGCTTTGCCACCGCACTCGCCTTGATGATCTATATCTACTTCACGGCGCGGCGGCACAAGTTTCCCATCGAGACAAAGGCAACCTGGGCCGAGACAGGCCAGGCGATCCGGGAATCGCTGCCTGCCCTGCTCATGCCCGTCATCATCCTGGGAGGCATCTTCGGGGGCTTCTTCACCGCCACCGAATCGGCCGCCGTGGCGGTGATCTACGGGATCGGGGTCGCGCTGTTCTACTACAAGGAGATCACGTGGCGGGATTTGCCGGGGATCCTGGTGGAGTCGGCCGTGACGACCGGGATCGTCGGGCTCCTGCTGGGCATGGCGGCGGTCTTCGGATACGTGCTGACCACTCTTCAGGTCCCCCTGAAGCTGGCGAACGCCATCATGGCCGTGTCGGACAGCCGATGGGTCTTTCTGGTTCTGGTCAACCTGCTCCTCCTGGTGGCAGGCTGCTTCCTGAACGCGACGGCCATCCTGGTGGTGATCGTGCCGATCCTGCTTCCCATGGCCGAGCGGTTCGGGATCGATCTCGTGCACTTCGGGATCATGATCATCGCCAATCTGGGGATCGGCTACGTGACGCCGCCGGTCGGCACCTGTCTTTACGTGGCGTGCAGCATCTCGAAGGAGCCGCTCGAGCGCGTCATCCGACCCCTGGTGCCCCTGCTTCTCGTGATGGTGGCCATGCTTGCGGTCGTGACGTTCATTCCGGAGATCACGCTGATCGTGCCGCGGTGGCTGTACGGGAAGTGAAGTGCGGCGAGCCGAGAGCCGAGCCGCGAGCCGCGAGCCGCGGAGAGACACGCGGGGGCGGGTGCGCTTTGTCGCGTGCGCGGAGCGGTTCATGGGGTACAATTTCCCCGCGGGTCGTGGTGTCGAGTGAGGACCGCACGACGGACCCTAACCCAAGGAGGATGAAATGGCTGGAATGAAGGAGTTTGCCAATCTGTTCTACCGTGAAGGGGCTCTCGATCCGAAGACCGCCCAGCTCGTCGCCATGGCCGCCATGTCGGCGGCCGGCTGCACCAGTTGAGTGCCCTCCCGCTTCGCGGCCGCGAAGCAAGCCGGCGCCACGGAAGACGAGATCATGGAGACGCTGTACTACGCCATGCGCGGCAGGGCCCGTGCCGCCTGGAGCACCATCAAGTATATTGACGGCATCGAGGATCTGAACAAGAAGTACGAAGCCAAGTACAAGGAAGGCACCGGCAAATAGGCGATCGGCTGGTGCGGTTCATCGACGGCCCCGTTCGCTCCGGCGGAGGGGCCGTCCCTTTCTGCCATGCGCCATCGGCGGGGAGTCGGAAGCCGCAGCGCAAGCGGGGTCGAGCATGTCGCGAACGCCTCAGGAAGCCTTCGACGAATTGATACGGCGGGTCAAGGCCGTCTCGCTGCTAGGGTCGTGCGGGGCCGTCCTGCACTGGGACCATCAGACCTACATGCCTCCCCAGGGGGGCGCCCATCGAGCCGAGCAGCTCGCGCTGCTCGCCGGCCTGTGCCACGAGCAGTTCACGGCGCCGGAGATCGGCGACCTGCTGTCCTTGGCCGAGACGGGCGAGATCGCGCGACCGTCCGGGTCGGCGGTGGCGGTCAACCTGCGCGAGATCCGTCGCGCGTACGACCGGGCCACCCGCATTCCCGCGGCGCTGGTGCAGGAGTTGGCGCGCATCTCGACCCTGGCGCAGGATGTCTGGGTGGAGGCGCGCATGGCCTCGGACTTCGGACGATTCCGGCCCTGGCTCGAGAAACTGGTTGGGCTGAAGCGCGAGGAGGCGCAGGCCGTGGGACGGGGCGGCGCCCTGTACGATGCCCTGCTGGACGAGTACGAGCCTGGGGAGACGGCGGCGCGGTTGACGCAAGTCTTCGCGGAACTGCGGCCTGCCCTCGTCGATCTGGTGGGGCGGATCGCCGCATCCGGAAGGCGCCCGGACCTTGCGATCCTGCATCGTGCGTATCCCCTCGCCGCGCAAGAGGCGTTCGGCAAAGCCGTGGTGACTGCCTTTGGGTTCGATTTCCATGCGGGCCGGCTGGACGTGACCACGCATCCCTTCTGCAGCGGGATCGGTCCGGGAGACACGCGGCTGACCACGCGATATAATCTTCATGACTTCGGTGACGCCTTCTTCAGCATCCTCCACGAGGCGGGGCACGGGCTCTACGACCAGGGGTTAGATCCCGAACACTACGGCACACCCATGGGAGAGGCGGTCTCGCTGGGGATTCATGAATCCCAGTCCCGTCTCTGGGAGAACTTCGTGGGGCGGAGCCGCGCGTTCTGGGACTGCTGGCTCCCGCGGGCCCGCGAGGTGTTTCCCGATGTGTTGGACGGAGTTGGCCTGGATGGGTTCGTCTTTGCCATCAACGATGTGCGCCCCTCCTTCATCCGGGTGGACGCCGACGAGGCGACCTACAACCTTCACATCGTGTTGCGATTCGAGTTGGAGCAAGCCCTGATCGCCGGCGATCTGGCGGTGGCCGACCTGCCCGCCGCCTGGAACGAACGCATGGTGCGCGATCTGGGGAGTGCGCCGCCCGATGACGCGCAGGGATGCCTTCAGGATATCCACTGGAGTGGAGGAAGTTTCGGCTACTTTCCAACCTACACGCTCGGCAACCTCTACGCCGCGCAGTTCTTTGCGAAGGCGCAGGCCGAGCTGGGGAATCTGGAGGAGCAGTTTCGCCGTGGCGAGTTTGTGCCGCTCAAGGAGTGGCTGAACCAGAAGATTCATCGGGAAGGCCAACGAAACCGCGCGGTCGATCTGGTGGCAGCGGTGACCGGGGAGCCGCTGAATCCTGCCTACCTGCTCCGGCACCTCCGGGAGAAGCTGGGGACGCTGTACGGCGTCTGAATTCCTTTATCGGCAGGGCAGCTCTTCCGGCAGACCGAGATCTTTCAGGACCTCGACCAGCACGGCGCAGGTCTTCTCATCCAGGGGGATCCCCTCTCGCTCGCGCCGGGCCGCCTGCGCCCGAGAACGCTCGCCGGGGATATGGACCGGGTCGGCTCCAGGCATGGGGCGGCACGACTTCATGTGGTCGGTCAGTCGGTCCACTTCGGCGCCAAATTGCGCGGCTGGGAGGAACCAGGCGGGATTCAGGGCCAGGACGAACATTCCGTTCAGCTCTTCCGGTCCCGGATTCGGATTGGCGAAGCCGGCGCCGGACAGAATCCCCGAGAGGGCCTCGACCATCAGGCTCAAGGCGTAGCCCCGATGACCCCCGGCAGGCAAGAGGAAGCCGGGGGGATCGCCGAAGAGGCGGGCCGGATCGCGGGTGGGTGACCCGGAGGAGTCGATCAGCCAGCCATCGGGAGCTTGCTCTCCGTGCAGCAGAAGCTGTCGAACCTTGCCGGCGGCCGCGGCACTGGTCGAGAAGTCGAAGAGGATGCCGGGGCCGCTGGCGGCGGGGATTCCCACGGCGATCGGGTTCGTGGAAAGCCGCCCTTCCATCCCGCCCCAGGGAACCACGGACTGCCCGGACCCCGCGTCATTCACCGCCACCAGGCCGATCAGGCCCGCCTCCTTGAGGGCCTCTGCGTAATCCGCCAGGCGTCCCACATGGTTACTGTTCCTCGCCGTGACGACCGCGATGCCGGCGGTCTGTGCCTTCCGGAGTGCGAGCCGGGTCGCGAAGCCGGCCACGACTTGACCGAACGCCTGATGCCCATCGATCCTCGCGGCGAACCCTCGTTCTTCTTCCAGCGTGGGTTGCGCGGCGGGATGTAGCAGCCCCTTCTTCCACCATTCGTGATACTGCGCCACGCGGAACACGCCATGGGAGGCGTAATCGCACAGGTTCGCCTTGACGAGGGCTGTCGCCACCTGGCCGGCATCCTCGCGGCGGGCACCCATCCGTTCGAAAGCGAGAGTCACGAGCGACTTCAGGCCGTCCGCGCGCAGGGTTCGCATAGTTGCCTCCGGGCGCGCATGGGTTCAGATCCCACAACGGGTCCCGTCTGCGGATCAAGCGCATCTTCGACGTTCTTCTACACGCCCATGCGCTCAGGGCGAGGAAGATTCGTGGCGATCTCGATCAGGTGGCCTTCCGGGTCGCGGAAGAACACGCTGCGCTGGCCCCAGGGCCGATCGGCGGGGGAGCCGAGGAAGGGGACGCCGCGGCTCGACAGTTCCCGGAAGGTCCGGTCCACGTCGTCCACGAGCATCGTGACGGCGGACTGGTGCGCGTTGGGGGAGGGCGAAGCGGTGTGCTCCTTTCCGAGGATTTCCGTCATGCGGGAGCGCGCCAGGAGGGCGAACTTCGCCCCCTCGACGGCGAACTCCGCGTATCCCTCAGCCCGGAGGCGAACGGGGAATCCGACCTTCTTCGCGTAGAACTCGATCAGCGGGTCGAGATCATCAACGAACAGGACCACGTACCCAACATACCAGAGCATCATCTTCTCCTCTTCGTCTGAAAATTGGGGAATGGGTTGATGGGAATTCAGAAAGAGCACTCCATTGGATAACGTACCTAGGCCTTCCTGTCAAGGTCAAGGGCGGCGGGTCAAGGGCGGCGGCTCGGATGCGGACACCCGACGGAAAGAAGAACCCCGGCGATGATACGACGTCGCCGGGGTTTAAGTATCAATGTGTTGTTCGCGGAGTGAGGTGAATCCGACTATTGCGGCTGGGCGACAACCTTGGTCACGTTCGCCGCCTGCTTCCCCTTGGGGCCATCCACGACTTCGAACTCGACCTCCTGCCCCTCGCTCAGCGAGCGGAAGCCCGTGCCCTGGATGGCGGTATAATGGACAAACACATCTTCCCCATCGGCGCGCTCAAGGAATCCGTACCCCTTCGCATCGTTGAACCATTTCACTTTTCCGGTGAGCCTCACTTCCGAACCTCCTTCTTTCCGAACATGGATCGCAATACCGACGAGCATCCCGGGCCGATCGCCCGCGCCCGCCTACCGGCCCCGCGTGTGGAGCGGGTATATAAAAAAACCGCGACGGCGCAGTTAGCACGCGATCGCGGTTCCGAAAAATCCTGGTAAGCACAAATGACCTGTCCAGCGCTTCATGTAAACTCAGTTCTTGGTTAAACGGCGCGGACACTAACGTGGGTTAGGGAGCTTGTCAAGAAGTTTCTGTAGGGATGTTCGGAAAGCCTAAGATTCTATGAGGGAAAGAACTACGGAAGCTGGAGAGGCGACTTGCTGCCCCGGGCGCAATCTGTGTGCGGCGGTTCCGCCTCCTGCGCCTAGCTCGGCATCTGTTCCGGACCGCCCGGATTGCCGGACGCGGCGACGGCGACGGTCATGGCATCGGCACCCCAGAAGCCGAGCCGCTCGCCCGCCTGATAATAGGCGGCCCGCACCCGCGTGAGATTCTGGGTATAGATCAGGCCGACCTTGGCGAATGTTTCGAAGATGGGGCCTTGCTCCTCGTTGATGGGTAGTGCGATCACCTTGGGGAGTCGATCCAAATTCGCCTGCAGCGCCTTGGTGAGGGCGTTCAGCCGGGTGGAGATCTCCTCGTGCCCCTGCGCCGCGCGCTTGACGATCGGGGCGATGATGACGTCCACGCGCTCGCGCAGGCGGTGGACCGAATCGACGACCGTCGGCATGAGGTACGCATCGGGCGTGGCCTGGATCTCGGTTGGAAGGGGGATGACCTCGACCCCCAGGTCGGTCAGGAAGCGCTGGAGCAGCAGCCCCAGCCGCTGCTGGAGAAACACGTCGGGGACCGCCACGCGCTTCCACGGCTTCACCAGCCCCGCCTCGCGCGCGCGCTCGACCTCTCCGTAAAGACTCTGGCGCAGCTTGGCCACGTAGCCCGCGTTGGCCTTGTGCCAATCCCGGAGCAAATGCTTTCCATACAGCTGAATCCCGGCCGTGAACACGTCCCGGCGCATGAGAAGGCTTCGGGCGATGTTCCCCCACGAATAGAACTTTCGCATGGCTCGCGTGGCGCCGACCTGCAGCTCATAGGGGGACAGCTTTCGGGGCTGGTGGACGACGTGGTGTCCGTCGTAGAGGCTCCAGTCGGTCGTGAGGATGTCCTTGTTGCCCTTGGCGTAGAGGTTGTCCCAATCGGGCGAGCCTGGCATGGGGGTCAGGATCATGAACTGCACCGACTCCAGCCCACGGGAGATTGCAAACTTGGCCGTGGCGTCCAGCGTCTCCAGGTCGTCCTCGTCTGATCCGATCACGAACATCCCGTGGATGCGGATCTTGTGTGCGTGGAACCGCTTGATCGAGCGCTCGATCTTCGCCAGATCCTGTTTCTTCTGAAAGAGCTTGAGCGTCCGGGGGTTGATCGACTCGAAGCCGACGTATACGTTGAAACAGTGGCTTTGCCGCATGAGATCGAGCATTTCCGGATCGTCCACCGTCTCGGTGCGGACCTGGGCCCCCCACTCCGGCGTCACCCCCTCGGCGATCATCCGCGAGAGCAACTCTTTGGTGCGTCGCTTGTCGGCGGTGAAGATGTCATCGGCGAAGAAGATGTAGCTCGCATCCCGGTGAACCTTCAGCTCGTCAACCACACGGTCCACCGAGTGGGTCCGGAACGCATGGCCGTACATGCCGGGCACGGAGCAGAAGGTGCACGAGAAGGGGCAGCCCCGCGAGGTGGCGATACTGACGATGCCTCCCCGCTTCCAGCCATGGACCAGATCGAATTCCGGGATTGGGTTATCATCCAGGTTCCGGATCATGGGTCGCTCAGGGTTATGAATGCTCCGGCCATCTCGTCGGTACGAGAGGTTCGGGATGCTGTCGAGAGATCGCTTGCCCTGGAGAGCCTCCAGCAACTCGATGAACGCGCCCTCGCCCTCGCCGCGGATCACGTAGTCGGCGTGCTGGAGACCTTCCTCGGTCATGAACGAGGTGTGGGTTCCTCCGATCGCGACCGGGATGCCCGCAGCCCGCACCTTTTCGGCCAGCGCGTACGAGGGCGGAGCGGTGGAGGTGATCGCGGAGATGCCCACGAGGTCCGCGCTCAGCACCTCCTGCATGTCGATCGGGGCGATGTCTTCGATGAAGACCCGGACGTCGTAGCCCAGGTTGCGGAAGATGGTGCCGAGGAGGACCGCTCCGAGCCGAGGAATCGCAACCCTGCTGTATACGTGCAAGTGGGTGGACTTCGGCTCCACCAGGACGATCTTGCGCATGAAATCTCTCCTCCCGGGGCACCACGGCACGGCGACGATCCCGCCATGTCACGAAGTAGACAAGCGCGGGAGGGGCCTCCGGACCCCGCCTGCCCAGAACGTTACAGGCGAAATTGACGCTATCGTACGAGGGGGATCATGTCAACGGATATGTCTCTCGCGAGTTCGGGTTTCGCACCTTCGATGCGGGATTTGGTCGAGGGACCGCGCGGCACGCGCCATTGAGTTACGAGCGGCGAGGAGGCTCCAGGCGGTGGACGCAGGGTATTCGCCGGGTCTGGGAACGTCGTTGACAAGCCAGGCCAAGCTGGTATAAAGGTAACCCGTCGAAAAGCCTCGGAGAGTGATGCTCAGATTCATTATACGCTGGCTGACCACGGCAGTCGGAATCGGTGCGGCGGGGTATCTGCTGCCGGGGGTCGAGGTGGACGGTCCGTGGGCGGCCGTGCTGGGGGCCTTGTTCTTGGGTCTGATAAACGTCACGCTTCGTCCGATCGTGCTCTTCTTGACCCTGCCCTTGACGGTGCTGTCCCTGGGTTTTTTCGCCCTGATCGTGAATGGCGCCATGCTCGCCTTGGTGGCACGATGGGTCACGGGTGTGCACGTGGCGACCTTCGGGAGTGCGGTCTTAGGTTCCATTGTGATCAGCCTGGTGGGAGGCCTTCTCAACTGGTGGCTCCACCCGCGCGAATGACGCTGCGGGTGGTTTTTCCTGCCTTCTGAGCAAAGGGAGACGCCGTGCCTGTTCGGAAAGCCATCTTCCCTGCGGCCGGACTCGGGACGCGGTTCTTGCCGGCGACCAAGGCCCAGCCGAAGGAGATGTTGCCGATCGTGGACAAGCCCACGATCCAGTATGTGGTCGAGGAGGCGGTCGCCTCGGGCATTCAGGACATCATCATCGTCACGGGGCGCGGGAAGAATGCGATCGAAGACCATTTCGACCGCTCTCTGGAACTGGAGATGCTGCTGGAGCGGAAAGGCCGCCCGGATCTTGTGGACATCGTGCGTCGCGTCTCCGAGCTGATCCGGGTCTGCTACGTCCGGCAGAAGGAGCCGCTCGGGCTGGGCCATGCCGTGCTGGCGGCCCGCCACCTCGTCGGCGACGAGCCGTTTGCCGTGCTCCTGGGCGACGACATCCTGACGGACGAGACGCCTGCCTTGCGGCAGATGATCCGGATCCATGAGGCGCATCGCTGCGCCGTGATGCTGGTGCAGCGCGTCCCCAAGTCCGAGGTCTCGCGCTACGGGGTGATCAAGGGGCGGAAGATCGACGACGGCCTCTATCATATCATGGACATGGTGGAGAAGCCGGATCCGGACAAGGCGCCGTCGGATCTCGCCCTCATCGGACGATACATTCTGACGCCGGACCTCTTCCCGCTGCTGGAGGGGACGGCGTCGGATCGCAGCGGCGAGATCCAGCTTACCAATGCGCTGAAGGCCCTGCTCAAGCGCAAGAAGACGATGATCTACGCTCTGGAGTTTCCGGGGCGCTGGCACGATGCCGGGACGGTGCTGGGGTTCCTAAAGACGACCGTCGAGCTGGCACTGCAGCGGCCGGACGTGGCCCCCGGTTTCCAAGAATTCTTGCGGGGATTGCGGCTGGGTCCCGCTCCGGCCGCAGAGCGGGCGGCCGAGGCGGAACGGCCTGTAGCCAAGCGGCGCGGGCGCTGACCCTATCGGGAGACGGCGGGAAGATCCGTCATCCGATCGATCTGAGATCAGGGAGTATGCGAGACGCCCATCCGCGCGCTGGGCGAGAGAAGGAGACTGCACGGTGAAGGAGCACGATGTGGACGCGGCGGACCTGCATGAGTTCGAGGACAAGTCTGGGACCGCGGCGGAAGAAGCGGATCGCCCGCAGGCCGAGCGGAAGACGCCGCAGGACATCCCCCTGCTCCCGGTGCGAGATGTGGTCGTCTACCCCTTCATGATCCTGCCCCTCTTCGTTGGGCGGGACAAGTCGATCCGGGCGGTGGACGAGGCCTTGTCGCGGGAGCGGTTGATCCTCCTCGTGGCTCAGAAGGACGCCGAGGCCGAGGAGCCTAACCCCGAGGAGCTGTATTCCGTCGGCACGGTCGCCATGATCATGCGCATGCTCAAGATGCCCGACGGACGGGTGAAGATCCTGGTCCAGGGGGTTTCGCGCGCCAAGGTCCAGGAGTACACCCGCCGGGATCCCTATTTCGAGGTCCGGATCAGCGAAGTGGCGGAGCCCGAAGGGGCGACGCAGAGCCTGGAGTCGGAGGCCCTGGTCCGCTCGGTGAAGGAGCAGGTCCAGAAAGGGGCGAATCTCGGGAAGGGGGTGTCGCCCGACGTCCTGGTGATCATCAATAACCTGGAGCATCCGGGGCGCCTGGCGGATCTGGTGGCCAGTAACCTGGACCTCAAGGTCGACCAGGCCCAGCAGATCCTGGAGATCCTCGATCCGATGGAGCGCCTGAAGCGGCTGGCCGAGCTTCTGGGGAAGGAGATCGAGGTCCTGGAGATGCAGCACAAGATCCAATCCCAGGCCCGGGAGGAGATGGACAAGACCCACCGGGAGTACTACCTCCGGGAGCAGCTCAAGGCCATCCAGAAAGAGCTGGGCGAGACGGACGAGCGCGGCCAGGAGATTCAAGAACTGGAGCAGAAGATCGGCAAGGCGAAGATGCCCCCGGTGGTGGAGCAGGAGGCCAAGACCCAGCTCGGTAGGCTGTCCCGCATGCACCCGGACGCCGCCGAGGCCTCGGTCATTCGCACCTACCTGGACTGGTTGATCGACCTGCCCTGGGCGAAGCAGACCAAGGACAACCTGAGCATCAAGCAGGCGCAGAAGATTCTGGAGGAGGACCACTACGACCTGGAGAAGGTCAAGGAGCGGATCCTCGAGTACCTGGCAGTCCGCACACTGAAGAAGAAGCTGAAGAAGCAGATGAAGGGACCCATCCTGTGCTTCGTCGGTCCGCCGGGAGTGGGTAAGACATCACTCGGGCGCTCAATCGCGCGCGCGCTGGGACGAAAGTTCGTGCGCATCTCGCTGGGCGGCGTGCGGGATGAGGCCGAAATCCGGGGGCACCGCCGGACCTATATCGGCGCCCTGCCGGGGAAGATCATCCAGGGGATCAAGCAGGCCGGCACCAATAATCCGGTCTTCATGATGGACGAGGTGGACAAGGTGGGGGCCGATTTCCGGGGGGATCCCTCGGCGGCCCTCTTGGAGGTGCTGGATCCGGAGCAAAACGTCTCCTTCGCCGACCATTATCTCGGGGTCCCGTTCGATCTCCGGAACGTGATGTTCATCACCACGGCCAACCTCGCGGACCCGATCCTTCCCGCCCTCAAGGACCGGATGGAGGTCATCGAGATCTCGGGATATACCGAGGAGGAGAAGCTGCACATCGCGCGCCGCTACCTCCTGCCCCGCCAGTTGGAGGAGAACGGTCTCAGCGCGAAGTACCTTGAAATTCCAGACAAGGCGATCCTCAAGATCGTTCAGAATTACACCCGGGAGGCCGGACTCCGGAACCTGGAGCGGGAAATCGCCACGGTCTGCCGGAAGGTGGCCCGGGAGGTCGCCGCCGGGAGGAAGGGGCTGACCCGCGTCACCGGGGCCAGTCTGCACCGGTACCTGGGGGCGCCCAAGTACCTCCCGGAGCCGGAGCAGGAGGTCGATGAGATCGGGGTGGTCACCGGACTGGCCTGGACGCCGAGCGGCGGGGACCTGCTCTACATTGAGTGCACCACGATGCGCGGGAAGGGACAGCTCTCGCTCACCGGACACCTCGGGGACGTCATGAAGGAGTCGGCCCAGGCGGCCATGAGCTACGCCCGCTCTCGCGGGGCGAGTCTGGGAATCAAGGAGGAGACCTTCGCCAAGCACGATGTACACATTCACGTGCCGGCGGGCGCCATCCCCAAAGACGGGCCATCCGCCGGGATCACCATGGCCACGGCGTTGATCTCGGCCCTGACCCGGACCCCGGTGCGCCGGGATGTGGCCATGACGGGCGAGATCACCCTGCGCGGGAATGTGCTGCCCATCGGAGGCCTCAAAGAGAAGGCCCTGGCGGCCCGCCGGATGGGCATCAAGACAGTCATCGTCCCCGCCAAGAACGACAAGGACGTGAAAGAGCTGCCGCCCAACGTGCAGCGCGGCATGCAGTTCGTCTACGTGAGTCATATGGATCAGGTCCTGGATGTGGCCCTGGTCAAGCGTCGCGGATCGCGCCACGGTGCGGCCGGAACGACGGCCCGGCGCGCGGCGCCCCGGGCCTGAACGACGCGACGCGCGGCAATCGGCCGCCCGCTTGACCTTTCCAAGGAGGATTCCGTACGTCTTGAGCCACCACGAACCGTGGGTCCGCATCGTCCCCCTGGGGGGGTTGGGCGAGATCGGGATGAACATGACCCTCCTCGAAACCGAGGAGGACATTCTGGTCGTTGATGCCGGCCTGATGTTTCCCGAGGAGGAGATGTTGGGGATCGATCTCGTCCTGCCCGAGGTGACCTATCTCCTCACGCAACGAGACCGGGTCCGCGGCATCGTCCTCACGCACGGTCACGAGGATCACACCGGCGGGCTCCCGTACCTGCTCCCCAACCTTCCGGTTCCCGTCTACGGAACCGCCCTGTCGCTGGGGCTGGTACAGGAGAAGCTGCGCGAGTTCGACCTCGCGCAGAGCGCCGACCTCCGGACGATCTGTGCGCGGGACAAGCTCAGTCTGGGGGGGCTGGAGGTGGAGTTCGTGCGTGTCTGCCACAGCATCCCCGACGGGGTGGCGGTGGCCGTGCGGACGCCTGCGGGCCTCGTCATCCACACGGGAGACTTCAAGTTCGACCACACCCCGGTGGACGGAGAGGTCACCGACGTCCAGAAATTCGCCGAGCTGGGAGCAGAGCGAGTCCTGGCGCTCCTGTCCGAGAGCACCAACGCGGGACGCGTGGGGTTCACACCCTCC
>JAPLLC010000285.1 GCA_026387775.1 Candidatus Methylomirabilota bacterium
GCAACGGTCTCGGTGAGCACGTCCGGCGTGTTGGTCACCAGGATGCCGCGCGCCGTGGCCGCGGCGACATCCACCATGTCGAAACCGACGGCGGTCAGCGCCACCAGCCGCAGGCGGGACGCCTGATCCATCATGGCCGCCGTCCAGCGATCGGTGCCCAGGATGGCATCGACCTTCTCCCCTTCCTTCGCCAACACCTCGGCGGGGCACTTGCCCGGTCCCGGCCAGGCTTGAACTTCGCACACCTCGCCCAGCCGGGCCAGCACGCGCGGATCCAAACTTCTGGATACGAATACCTTGGGTCTCGACATCGTTTCTCCTTGCGTCTTCCTTCCAGCGGGTTAACTGCCATGGTGCGGCCACAATAACCGCGGACACCGGCTCCAGCAGCGAACCACCGGCACTCCCGCGAGGGGTGGTGATGCCGAGGTGGGTCTCTACGAGCTCCCGCTCCTTGAGGGACAAGATGGAGGCCCGCACTCCCGCAAAGAGCACGAGGCGATCACGAGCCGCAGGCTGAAGAACCCGCTTTCGCCCAGGCTGCTCAAAAAGGTCCAGATGCCAGGCGGCGCACCCATCCTTTGGATGGGTACCCGGGGCGGGGTACCCACCGGAGAGGGGTCCTGGTGTACTTCCGGTGCACCGCAGCGAGTGCCCCAGCGTGCGGGTACCCAGCCGAAGGCCGGGCACCCATCCGGGGGATGGGTCCCCGGCAGATGGGCCTTTTTCAGCAGCCTGTTGGCCGGGAACCGCCTACACCAGCGCCCAGGCCTCCAGCAGGGTCCGCTTGGCGGATGCGATGACCGCGCCGGAGGTCTCGCCCGGAAGCGGCTTGACCTCGAAGGCCACCACCGGGCGGCGGCCCTTCCCCAGGTACCCGATCTCGAAGAGCGCCTTCAGATACTCGACCAGTTGGGGAACGTCGTTCTCGCCCCCCGGGAGGCCGAAGCGGGGGTGCTGGTCGCCGTACGCCGGGTGGCCGGCCTGCTTGACGCTGTTCCCGATGTGGATGTGGGCGATGTTCTCCTTCTTCAGGGTCCCGAAGACCTGCATGGGCGTCTCGTCCTGGATCGGCAGGTGGCTCAGGTCGACCATGATCCCGAACTCCTTGTACTCCTTCCGGACTGCCTTGCAGAGCGCCAGCGCATCCTTGGCCGGGCCGATCAGGCATTTCTTGTCATACTTGGAGTCGAAGCTCTCCAGCACGAAGCGCAGCCCCTTGCTCTTGGCGTAGCCGCACAACTCCTTGACCGAGCCCACCAAAAGGGCAAAGGCCTCCTCGCGCCGCGCGCCGGGGTCGGCGCCGCTCAAGACCGCCACTGCTTCGGCCCCCACCTCGGCCGCCTCGTCGATGCAGGCCTTCACCTGGTCCACGGCCTTCTTGCGCTCGGCCGCGTCGAAGTGGTTCAGATTGAGCTTCTGGCTGAGCAGGCAGGGCTGGGCCCCGTAGCCCACGGTCAGGTGGCTGGTAGCCAGCAGCGTCTTCACCCGCGCGCGCTCCGCCGGGTCCTTGATCCAGGTGATCTCGACGGCCGCGAAGAACTCATCTTCCACGATCTTGGTCAGGGTGTCGTAGATCGGGCCCTCCCCTTTCATACACTCGGGGTAGGCCATGAAATGCACGATGCCGACCTGCATGTAATTTGGGAGCGCCTCTTTCATGAAAACCTCCTTGTGGGAAACCACGCATCCAGTTCGATGGGGGCGGCGAACCGCTCAAGATTTGGGTAGTTTATCAGGACTCTGCGCGCGCCGCCAGCCTCCGGGGAGCGCTTGTTTGGTTTTCCGTTCCACGGAGAGACTCCGGCGGCCTCCCGACGCAGGATCCCGCGCGAATCGCTCTTGACACTGCCGTCCCGTCCCCGTATGTTGTCCGAGCTTCCGAGACTGCTCGACCCACGCTTGCATCGCTTGACCCTTCGGGTACCGTGCCTTGGGGCACGAGCGACGCATCATCCCACAACGCGTGGAGGCGGAGTCCGCCGACTGACACCCTCTCCGGATGGTTGTGCCCGTGTACGTCCTCTATTCCGATCACTACGTCATCGATCTTCCGGCGACCCACGGTTTCCCCATCCAGAAATACCGCCTGATCCGGGAGCGGCTGCTGGCCGAGGGAACCCTCGCCCCGGGCGAGTTGGTGGAGCCGGCCCTGGCCGACCCGCAAGACATCTGCCTCGTCCACACCCGGGAGTACTGGGAGCGGTTCCGGACCGGCGCCCTGGCGCCGGAGGCGGTTCGCAGGATCGGGCTCCCCTGGTCCGAGGCCCTGGTCCAGCGGTCGCGCGCCTCGGTGCAGGGGACCATCACCGCGGCCCGGATCGCCGTCCGGGAGACCATCGGAATCAATCTGGCCGGCGGGACGCACCACGCCTTCCCGGATCACGGCGAGGGCTACTGCGTCCTGAACGACATCCCGATCGCCATCCGGGTCCTTCAGCGCGATGCCTGGATGCAGCGCGTGGCCATCATCGACTGCGACGTCCATCAGGGGAACGGCACCGCCGCAATCTTCGCCGACGAGCCCGACGTCTTCACCTTCTCCATTCATGGAGCCCACAACTACCCGCTCCACAAGGTCTCCGGCAATCTGGACATCGAACTCCCCGACGGGACCGGGGACGACGACTACCTCCACGCCCTGCAGCCGGCCGTCTCCCGGATCCTGGCCGAGTTTCGGCCCGGCCTGATCTTCTACCTGGCCGGGGCCGACCCCCACGAGAACGATCGGCTGGGACGCCTCCGGCTGACCCACGAGGGGCTGCGCCGGCGGGACGAGCTCGTCCTTTACGCGTGCCGCGAGGCCGGCGTCCCGGTCGCCATCACGTTGGGCGGGGGGTACGGGCGAAACCTCGACGACACCGTCGAGACGCATTGCGGCACCGTCCGCGCCGCCCGGGCGGTCTTCGTCGGCCGGCTCCCGCCGACCGGCTAGCCCCGTCTCACGATCTTCCAGCAGGAGTGGATGCGGGGATTCCGTTGGAAATCCGGAGGGATGGTGGCGGCGGAGCACTCCTCGACCGCGAACTGGGAGAGGGCCGCCCGGTTCAGCTTGAAGTGGCGGAAGTTGTTCGAAAACAGGAGGACGCCGTCCCGCGCCAGGAGGGTCGCGGCCGCCCGGATAAGGGAGGCGTGGTCACGCTGGACGTCGAACGTCTGTCCGCCCATCCGCTTGGAGTTGGAGAAGGTCGGTGGGTCCAGGAAGATCAGATGGAACCGCTCGGGGTGCGGACTCGCCAGCCACGCCAGACAATCCGCCCGCACGAAGCGGTGCGCCCGCCCCTCGGCGAACCCGTTGAGCGCCATGTTCCGCCGGGCCCAGTCGAGGTGGACGGACGAGAGGTCCACCGTGGTCGTCGCGACGGCCCCGGCGGCGGCTGCGTACACACTGGCGGTGCCCGTGTAGGCGAAGAGATTGAGGAACCGCCCGCCGGCGGCCAGTCCTCGGATCAACGCCCGGGTGGGCCGGTGGTCGAGGAAGAGGCCGGTGTCGAGGTAGTCGGTCAGGTTCACCTGGAACCGCAGTCCGCCCTCGTGGACCACGCGGAACTCACCCGTCGCGGCCTGGCGCTCGTACTGCGCGGGCCCCTTCTGCTTACGGCGCACCTTGAGGATCACCCGATCCGGGTCCATCCCGAGGACCACGGGGATAGCCACCAGCGCGTCCTTGAGACGGGCCTCGGCCCGGCCGGGATCCACGCTGGGCGGCGCGGCGTATTCCTGAACGTGAGCCCATCCCTCGTAGAGATCCACGGCGAGAGCGTACTCGGGGAGGTCTGCATCGTACACCCGGTAGCAGGTCACGCCCTCCCGCCGCGCCCACTTGCCGAGGTGGCGCAGGTTCTTGCGCAGGCGGTTGGCGAACATCTCGGTCCCGGCCAAGAGCGGCTTGGCCGCACGGTCGGACATCGGCTTCCTCCGGCTTTCTCGGCGATCGGCCGCGGTCACCGATCGAGTCGGTACGAGAGGGAGATCTGGATCTCGTCGGCCACCACGGGGTACGGGCCGGCGCGGTGAATGGTTTGTACGGAAAGCTCGTCCAGCACCGGGAACCCGGAGGAGCGCACGACCTCGACCGTCTCCACCGAGCCATTGCCGGCGATGCGGAAGCGCACCTCCACGGTTCCTTCTATCCCCTCCAAATGAGCAGTCTCCGGGTAGGCCTTGGCGTGCTCGTGCTCGATCTTCCGGCGGATGACTCGCCAAAGATCGGCCACGCTCGCCCCGGTACCGCCGCGCCCCGGCGCCCCCCCGAGACTTGCCACACCGCCTCGCGCTACGCCCGTGCCATTCCCTTCCCCTGCCCCGCCGCGACCGGGGCCGATCCCTTTGCCGCCCGAGTCGGCAGCCGCTCCATTGCCCGTTCCGGCCAGGCCGGTTCCGCTCCCAGCGCTGGAAACCAGGAACGCGCCCGAGAAGCGCTCCGGCGCCCCACTCGCAGGTGGACCACCGGACCCACCTGCGGCGCCGCGCCCGCCCCCGGCGTGCCCGCCCGATTCTTCGACCACCCGCGGCGCCCGCCCCTCGCCTTCCGCTTCATGGGCCGTTCGCGGCGGAGCAGGGGGCGCGACGTCGACAGGTGCCGCAGGTGGCGTCGGTAAAGTGGCCGGCGCGACCCGCGCGATGGCGACCTCATCAGACTCGAAAGCGGGGAGGGGGACCCTGCCGCTCGCAAGCCGCCGCGCCGTCCGGCGCGCCACCGAGGGCGATTTCGGTGGCGCCGCCGGCGTGCGGACGGGTTGTGACGCCTCGACGGATGGGGGCGCCTGCGGCTCCTCTATCAGCCGGACGCGCAGGCCCGCTTTGGGGGAATTAGAAGCCGGCTGAAGGAGGATGAGCACACCCACGAGCAGGAGGTGAAGCAGGCAGGAGCTTGCCGCCCACCCTGGCCGCTGCCAGGTCGATCGCCAGCCCCCCATGAACTCCAACCGCTTCATGGTCAACTCCGGACAGCCCTCAGCTCTCAGCCGTCAGCCTTCAGCCAGCGCAAGAGCTGAAAGCTGACTGCTGATTGCTGACCGCTTCTGCTCAGTAATAGTTCTCGAACCGAATCGTCAGACCGCCCAGGACGTTGATGCCGGCGGCGGGCATGTAATTAGGCTGGGTGGGGAACCCGCCCAGGACACCGTAGGTCACGTATTTATTGTCCGTCAGATTGTTCAGTCGAAGAAACGCCGTGAGAGACTTCCAGGTATAGGAGGCCCGCGCGTTCACCGTGTAGTAGTCCTGAACACGGAAGGATGTCTGGTTCGCCTCGTCGTTCAAGAGCAGTTGCTGGCTGACGTATGTCGCGTCCAGAGCCACTTCGAGCCCCTGCACCGGGCGGTAGGCGATCATGCCCGTCAGGCGATTGCGCGGGACCAACGGGACCCGGTTCCCGCTCGCGACGGGTGCGACACCGGCGGTAAATCTGGCATCCGTATAGGCATAGGTGGCCGTCAGGTCCACCTGGTCATGGGGGCGAAGCTTGGCCTCCAACTCGAACCCCTGTCGCCGACTCTTGGGCGCGTTCCGGTTCTGTCCAAATGGCGGCGCCAGAGGATCGAAGACAATGTCGTCCCGCACGTTGCTCAGGAACAGGGCGCCGCGGATGTCGATCCACCCGAGCGGGCGCGTCCGGACCCCGACCTCGTAGGTCTCGCTCTTGACCGGCTTCAGGTCGGGGTTCGAGCCAAATCCCGGGAAAGCGAAAAGCTCGTCCGTCGTCGGGACGCGGAAGCCCTGCCCGTAACTCGTGTAGAGCGAGAGGACGGACCAGGGAGTGTAAGTCAACCCGGCCCGAGGCGTCACGCTCTCGTAAGTCTTGGTCCCGTTGGCGAGCGAGTTCAACTGGTCCACGAACCGATACTTGTTCGCGTCATATCGGACGGCGGCGTTCAGCACAAGCTGCTGGGTCAGGTCGAACGTCTCCTGTGCGTACAGCCCGAAGTCGTTCTCGTCGATCTTGCGCTGGCCGGGTCCGAAGGTGCCGCCCGACACCGCGTCAACCGTGCTGTGCTGCAGCTCGCCCCCCAGCACAAAACGGTTGGTCCGGCCCCAGACCTGCGTCTCGTTCGAGAGTTGCAGGGCGCCCCCCGGGGTTTCCGTGCCCGTGGTGCCACGGAAGAACCCCCCCGAGAAATAGCTGATCCCCTCCTTGGAGGTTTGGCGATAATAGCCATTCGCCGCCAGGGAGAATCCCCAGCCGAGCTCCTGCCGGCCCTGGAAGGTGACGGAGGAGAGCTCGTTGCGATAGATGGACGGCGTCAGACTCTTCGTGCGGTCCTGGAGCAGGACGGACACCGGGAGCGTCCCTGCCTGCTCCAGATGATCGTTGACATAGCTGTACCCCAGGCTGAGGTCCGTCTTGTCCGTGGGCCGGTACCCCACGCGCCCGGTGAAGTTCGTGACCCGGCCGTCCGAGGAGTCTCGGAACCCGCTCTCGCGGTCCCAGACCACGCTCGCGTAATAGTCCAGCTCCTGGATCGGTCCGCTGGTGTTGGCCTTGACCCGGTAGTGGCTATAGCTGCCCAGCGCCCCTTCGACCGTCGTCTGGGGCGCCTTGCCTCCCCGCTTGGTGATGATGTTGATGACGCCCCCCAGCGCGTTGCGGCCGTACACCGCCGTGGCGCCGGGGAGGACCTCGATCCGCTCGACGTCCTGGATGGAAATCAGGTCGAAATTGACGGCGTTGGAATCCGGATCATTCACGCGCACGCCGTCCACAAAGACCGACACGCTGGGGTTCGGCTGCCCGTTGAATCCCCGCAGGTCCACCGTCTGCTGGAATCTGTTCCCCACCTGGTCGTAGAACACGATCCCCGGCACCGCCAGACGGAGGGCGTCTTGCACGCTCCGGGCCTTGGTGCGCTCGATCTCCTTCGCGGTCACCGCATACACCTGGCCGGGGATTCGCCGCAGTTCCTGGATGGTGTCCGCCAGGCGGGTGGCGCTCACCACCACCGGCTCCAGCACGATCACCGACTCTGGCGGCGGGCTGTCCTGCGCCGAGGCGAGCCGTCCGAGCAACAACACCACGAGACAACCGACGACCATGAACATGGTCACGACGAAAGCGCCAGAGATTCGAGTTACTGTACGAGACATGATGGCCACGCTCCTTGCCGCGAGGTGATGAGGCCGTGTCCCCTCGGATAGGTCTCCTGACTTGTGGATCGTCGCTTCCCCGCGCCTTCCCATTCCGCTTCCAGCGAAACAGTGGCTTGCTGCGGGATCGCTCCCCACTTACAGTGGCGGGACCGTGCTGGATTTCCCCGGGCGGCTCACCGAGCCTATGCGCGGGGGCAACCAGCTTCCCTTAGATCCGAGGGGTGAGAATGTTCGACTCCAGGGGTCCGGGCTGCGACAGCGGGCTCCGCAGGCGAGGCCGGCCGGAGGCCGGGTCGCGCTCCATCTCCACCGCACACCCGTACGCCCGTTCCAGCGTCTCTGACGTCATCACCTCCTCTGGACGACCGAAGGCCTGCACGCGCCCCTCGACAAGCAAGAGGAGGCGGTCGCAGTGCTCGGCCGCGAGATTGAGATCATGGGAAACCAGGACCGTCGTGCGCCGCTCCTCCAGCCGTCGGGCCAGGACCGTCGTGAGGACGGTCCGCTGGTGGCGGAGGTCCAGATGGGCGGTGGGCTCGTCCAGGAGGAGGATCGACGGCTCCTGGGTCAGGGCCCGGGCGATGGAGACGAGCTGTCGTTCTCCGCCCGAGAGTTCGTCGATCGACCGACCGGCCAGCCCGCCGATCCCCATCGTCTCCATGGCTGCCCATGCGATCTGGTGATCCCGGCTCCCCCAAGCGGCGCCCGCGGTGTGCGGATAGCGCCCCATCAGCACGACCTCGGCAACGCGGAAGGGAAAGGCGACATGGAACTCCTGCGGCACCACGGCCACCTGGCGCGCCAGGGCGAGCCGGCCGGTCGCGGCGACGTCCCGGCCGGCAATCTGGATCCGGCCGCGCTGCGGAACCAGGACCTTGCTGAGAAGGCGGAGCAGTGTGCTCTTCCCCGCCGTGTTCGGTCCCACTACCCCCACCAACTCGCCGGGCAGGGCCGCGAAGGTCACCCCGTCCAGGCCGAGCCCGGGCCGGTACTGAAACGTGAGATCCTGGACGACGATCGCGCTCACCATGACTCCGCGCCGCGCCGGCGCCGCAAGAGATACACGAACAGGGGCGCCCCGCAGAAGGAGGTGATGACGCCGACGGGAAGTTCCGTAGCGACGGCCACCGTGCGGGCTCCAAGGTCGGCCAGGATCAGGAACGCCGCCCCCAGGAGGACGCTCATCGGGACCAGGTTGCGGTTATCCGGGCCGAGGAGCAGCCGGGCCGCGTGCGGGACGATCAGCCCGACGAACCCGATCGACCCGGCCGCCGAGATCGCCGCCCCGGTGATCAGCGAGGCCGCCACGAAGACCACCCGCTTCACCCGCTCCGCCTCCACCCCCAGTTGCAGCGCCTGCTCCTCCCCCAACGCCAGGACGTTCAGGCGGGGCGCTTCGCGGAGAAGCGCGACGACACCGATCCCCAGGACCACCGCCAGGACCCCCAGACTGCCCGTGCTTGCCGGGCCCAGATTTCCCATCAACCAGAAGACCACCCCCTGCAGCTCTGCCGCGGCCAGGAGGACCGTGGCCAGCATCACACACGAGGTGAAGAACAGGCCGACGATGACGCCGGAAAGGAGCAGCGTCGTCATGGGCAGCCGTCCATCCACCCGGGCGATCGCGTATACCAGCGCCGCCGCCAGGAGCGCCCCCGCAAAGGCGAACAGGGTGGTCAGGACCGGGTTGGACATCGGCCCCGCCACGCCCAGGAGCATCGCGACCATGAGGCCGAAGGATGCGCCGCTGCTCACGCCCAGGATCGACGGGTCGGCCAGGGGGTTACGGGAGATCGCCTGGAATCCGAGACCGGCCAGCGAGAGACAGGCCCCCACGATTCCGGCCAGGAGCGCCCGCGGCAGCCGGATCTTCCGCACGATCGTCGCCACCGCGTCATCCGGCCCTGCCCCGCCCTTGACGAGGGCGCGGATCGCCTCCTGGGGCTTGATGGGCACGCTACCCACCATCACGGAGAGGAAAAGACTCGCCAGCAGGAGCGCCCCCATCCAGAGGAAGACCGCCCTCCGCGAGATTCCGATGCCCTGCCCTTCCGTCCGTGCTCTCACCGGGACTCCTGCCGCTCACCCGGCTCGCGGTGAATGGCCTGGGCGAGCCTGGCCAGGCCCTCTCCCACTCTCGGCCCGGGCCGAAGGACCGTGTCTCCCGGGATCGGCACCACGCGACCGGAGCGGATTGCCGGGACCGCCTGCCACTCGAGCCACTCGCGCGGCGTGACGGCCGCGGCCGATGCCGTCCGTCCCGCGCCCGCTCGATGATCGGCCACCAGGATGATCTGGGGTGCGCGCCCGATCACCTGCTCCCAGTCGAGACGCGGGTAGGGGACGGTCCGCTCCTTGACCACGTTTTGCCCGCCCGCCAGGCCCAGCAGATCGTTGATGTAGCTGGCGGCTCCCGCGGCGATCATCGGGTCGGCCCAGATCAGATACAGAACCCGCGGACGCGGTCGGTCTGCCACGGCGGTCCGGACCGTGCGGACGCGCTCCTGGATCTCTTGCACCACCCGCCACGCGGCCCGCTCCGCCCCCAGCACGCGGCCAAGCGTTTCGATCGATCCGATCACCCCCGCGTAGCTGTCCGGCTTGAGGGCGAAGGTGGCGATCCCGAGCCGCTCCAACTGCTCCATCGTGTTCCGGGAGTTCCCCTCCGCCGTCGTCAGCGCCAGGTCCGGGGCGAGGGACACGATCCGCTCCAGACTCGGCGCGGCGATGCCGCCCACCCTGGGCTTGCTCCGCGCCTCAGGGGGGTAGTCGCAGAATTCCGTCACACCGACCAGCCAGTCACCCCGGCCCAAGGCATAGACAGTTTCCGTGAGGCTCGGCGCAAGCGACACGACGCGTAGCGGCCTGTCCGGAACGACGACGATCCGCCCCAGCATGTCGGAGACCGACCGACGATGCGGCGATCAAAAGCCAGCACCCAACCAGGAGCAGCTCCCCGCCCCGTAGGCACATTCTGCACCAACACCCCATGGTCCCTCGGCCCCTTCAAACACAGAAACCCCGATCCGCATTGGGCGGGTCGGGGCACCTCGAGTCAGCAGTCCGAAGAAAGTCCGGGAGACTGAAGGTGGGCCGCCCCTCCCCGCGGAGGGATCACAACACCCAGAAAGCTGAGCAGGTTTCCTGGCTCGCGGCTTAGGCTTACTCTCTGCGCCTTCCCATTCCGCTTCCAGCGAAACAGTGGCCCGTGCAGATTTCAACGCCGCTCACAGTTGCGGGGCAGCAATGGACTCCCTCCGCAGCCGGGCCGACCCGGCTTGGAGGCTCACCATTTTCCCTCGGGGTCCCCTCCCGGGGACCGCTCAGCCTCACCTATGCGATTGTCCGAGCGCCTCCTTTGCTGTGCGGCCAACAATCGATGGCGGGATATGTAGTGGAAGCCGGCCGAGAAGTCAAGCGCTTTGTCGAAACAGGCACAAAACAACAAAGGCATCCCGCGTGGGATGCCCTTGTTGGTGGCTTTCGATCTCGAACAAAGAAAGAAGGACTAGGACTTCTTCTCGGCCTTCTTCTCGGGAGCCGGAGCCTTCTCCTCAGCCTTCTTCTCGGCCTTCTCCGCCTTCTTTGCCGCCTTCTTCTCGGCCTTCTCGTCCTTCTTCTCAGGAGCCGGACCCGGGGCCGCAGGGGCCGCCGCCGGGGCTGCCGCAGGGGCCGCCGCCGGGGCCTTCTCCTCAGCCTTCTTGGTCTCACCAGCGAAGGACACGCCGGAGAAAGAGACCGCAACAGCCAGAGCCAGAGCAAACACGATCAGCTTCTTCATTCTCGATTCACCCCCTTTCTGATTGACATTCACAAATCCGCCGTTATGAAAACACGATGCTATTCAGCAGCATTCGTGCCATAACTCATGAAAATTTCGAGAATTCAAATCTAGTGTTTTCAAGGAGTTATAACGTCATTGGGAATCCGTCTTGATTGATTGTCTCTCCCGGCTTGGCCGCGATGCCCCGTTTGGGTTTCCTCTGCACGATTTGGAGTATCTAGCCACTTCCGAGCCTCAACCCGTCGATCCCCTCATGCGTCTCTTCAGACGACCGGCAGCTTCCAATAATTCGTTGGCGTGATCGAGCGCCGTGGTGGACCGCGTCGGACCGCCAAGCATCCGGGCCAATTCCCGCGACCTCTCCTCCGCCGTTAGCCTCCGGACGACGGTCTCGGTGCGGTCGTGTGCGCTCTTCTTCTCGACGACCACATGCTGATCCCCAAAGCAGGCGAGCTGCGGCAGGTGTGTGACGCAGAGCACCTGATGCCCGCGCGCCGCGGCCAGGAGCTTCCTCCCCACCACCTCGCCCATGCTCCCGCCGATCCCCGCATCCACCTCGTCGAAGATCAAGGTCGGCGTCTGATCCGCATCCGCCAAGATCGTCCGGATCGCCAACATGACGCGCGACAACTCTCCGCCCGAGGCGATCTTGTGGAGCGGCTTCAGCGCCTCCCCGGGATTCGGGGAGATGAGAAACTCCACCTCATCCATTCCATAAGAGCCGAGTGACGCATCCCCCGGGGACCCGACGACGACCCGCACCTCGAAGGCGGCCTTGGCCATACCCAAGGCGGTGAGCTCCGTCAGGATGGCTTCCTGAAGGGTCTGCCCGGCCTTGCGGCGCGCCCCGGACATCCGCTCGGCTCGGGCCAGGAGATCCTGCCGGCACGCCTGAAGCTCCCGCTCCAGCTCCTGCAGACGCGCGCCCGATCGCTCGAGTGTCTCCAGATCTTTCCGCGCCTGCGCCAGCTGTTCCAGGAGGTCTGGGATGCTCCCGCCGTACTTCCGCTTCAGCCGCCCGATCTCGTGCAAGCGGGCCTCGATCGCCTCCAGACGCTCCGGGTCGAACTCGATGCGGCCCCGGTAATCTCGGAGGCCCCTTGCCGCCTCGCCGAGGTGGACGAGGGCCGTCTCCAGCGCCTCCAGGATCTCGGCGAGACGCGGGTCGATCCCCGCCGCCTCCCGGGCGCGCGTGGCGGT
>JAPLLC010000225.1 GCA_026387775.1 Candidatus Methylomirabilota bacterium
TCTTTGCCGAGGGTACGCTGGAAGCGGTGACCTTGGCGAAAGACGCGAAGGCGGGAGGGGCTGCCGGCATCCTGATCTTCCCCCCGACACTGTTCATGTGGGGGGCGCAGCTTCGTCCGGAAATGGTGTTTCGCCACTTCGAATCGATCGCCGAAGCCGTCGAGATGCCCATCGTCGTCTTCCAGTATCCGCCGGCGCTCGGAATCGGCTACAGTCCCGAGACCCTGGCGAGGCTCACCGACATCCCGCATGTCGTGGGGGTCAAGGACTGGAGCAATGACATGGTGGCCTTTGAGCGGAACCTCCGAGCCCTCCGGGCGACGGGGCGCAATATCGCCATGCTCAGCAGCTACAGCGCCTCGCTCCTCGCCACCTTTGTTCTCGGCGCGGATGGGACGATTTCCGGCATGGGCAGCGTCGTCGCGGACCTCCAGGCAGCGCTCTTCGATGCCGTCCGCCGAGGCGATCTCGACGCGGCAAGAAGGATCAATGATCGTCTCCGGACTCTTGCGGACGCGTTTTACTCGCCGCCGTTCCTTGACCAGCACAACAGAATGAAGGAGGCGCTCGTCATGCTGGGACGGTTGAAGCAGGCCGTCGTTCGCCCACCGCTGCACCGAGTGAGTGACCTCGAGCGTCAGCGGATCCGCTCGGCGCTGGTCAGTTCCGGGATGTTGCCGGCGTGAGGAATGCTCTGCAAGGCTTCTGTCTCTATGTTTTCTTGCTGAAAGCCGGCCGCTGACGCAATTCCTTTCGCTCGTCTATTCGGCCCGTGCTAGACTGAAACCGCATGAGAAGCCAATGGGACATATGGAAAAGGAGCGCGGGATGAGCAGGGTATCCATCGTCAAGGTTGCGGGGCGAAATCGTGCGCAGGTGGCCGCCGGCGTGCGGCAGGCGATAGAGTTGGCGGGGGGGATGGCCGACCTGATTCGTCCGGGGATGACGGTCATGATCAAGCCCAACATGGTGGCCCCGCCTCCATCGGCCGATTCCGGAGCCTGCACGAGCCCGCTGGTCTGCCAGGCGGTGGCGGACGCGGTGAAGGATCTGGGGGCTCGCCCGATCATCGCCGAATCGTCGGCCAGAGGCGCGGACACGGAAGCCGCCTATCGGATCATGGGCTACGAGGAGCTCCGGCGTCAGGGCTATGAGGTCATAGACCTGAAACAGGATAAGACGGTGCAGGTGAAACTCGCCGGCGGGCATGTGCTCACCGAGATCACGACGTTCGAGTTGGTCACCCAGATGGATGCGATCATCAGCGTGCCGATCCTGAAGACTCACGACCAGGGGCAAGTCACGCTGGCGCTGAAGAATCTGAAGGGCCTGGTGGTCGACGGCGACAAGCGGCGCATCCATCAGTTGGGCATGTTCGAGGGGGCGGTCGACCTGGTCGGCCACTTCAAGCCGGTCTTCGCCGTGGTGGATGCGATTCTCGGCCAGGAAGGCATGGGGCCCCTTCTGGGAATTCCTGTCGAGATGGGGTTGGTCTTGGCGGGGCGCGACCTGGTGGCGGTGGATGCCATCGGCGGCCGGATCATGGGCTTTGCGCCTGACGAGGTGCCCATCACGAGGGTGGCGGCGGAGCGCGGCCTGGGAACCCTGGACGAATCCCGGATCCAGGTGGTGGGGGAGCGCGTCGAGGCCGTGCGGCGGCGATTCGTTCGCTGCGAGGAAGACGATCGCATTGACAGTGAGGGAATCAAGGTCATCCACAGCGAGGGAACCTGCACCGGCTGCCGGAACGGCCTGCTGAGCTCTCTCTTCGATATGCAGGCCGCCGGGACGCTCGAACGCGCCCGCGGGACGACCGTCATCGCCGGGCCGACGCCGTTCCCCGAGGGCATTCCGCAGGAGATGCTGGTCAGCGTCGGCTCGTGCAGCCTGCCCGAGGCCAAGCGCTTGCTGCGCTACGTGCGCGGCTGTCCCCCCAATAACGTTGACATCATCCGGGCACTCTTGGCGGATGAAGGAGAAGCCAAGTGAAGACGGAAGCCATTCATTCGAGGAGGGTGTAATCATGGGTCGGGCCTTTGACATCGAGCCGAAGCAGGTGAAGGTCGTCGAGACCGCGTTTCGCAGGATTGCCACGAAGATTCCGGCGCCGGAAACTCTCGAGGTCCTGCAGACCCTGCACCGATGCGAGCCGATCTCCATGTCGGGCCAGCCGCCGATCGTGTGGGACCGCGCGGAGGGGGTGCAGGTATATGATCGCGCGGGGAACAAGTGGCTCGACTGGAGCTCGGGGGTCGTGGTTGCAAATGCCGGCCATGGCGCCAGCGAGATCAAGGAGGCTATCCGACACCAGATGGAGAAGGGCCTCCTGCATACCTACTGCTTCCCCAACGCGGAACGAGCGGAATTGGTGAAGTGCCTCGTGGACATCACCCCGGAAAAGCTTAACAAGGTTTTTCTGCTCACCACCGGTTCGGAGGCAACCGAGTGCGCGATGAAGCTCGCGAGGACCTACGGCCAAAGGGTTGGCGGGAAGGACAAGATCGCCATCATCAGCTTCGGGGGGGCTTTCCACGGCCGAACCCTCGGCGCGCAGATGATCGGAGGCCTCCCGGCCCTGAAGGAATGGATCGTCAATCTGGATCCGGATATTCACCAGGTCCCCTTTCCCGATGGCTTCCGGACGGTGGATACGAGCTTTGATCTCTTTCTGAAGAGCTTGGCCCAGATAGGGCTCTCGCCCGGCCGGGTCGCGGGAGTGATCCTGGAGAGCTTCCAGGGCGGCAGCGCATGCTTTGCGCCCAAGGAATACATACAGGCCCTGGCGCGCTGGTGCGGCGAGAACCAAGTGCTTTTGATCTGCGATGAGATCCAGGCAGGCTTCGGCAGGACGGGGAGGCTTTTCGGGTTCGAGCACTATGACATCGTTCCCGATTTGATCTGCTGCGGCAAGGGCATCTCCAGCTCCCTCCCGCTCTCGGCGGTGATCGGAAGGTCTGACGTGATGGATCTGTACGGGCCTGCGGAGATGACGAGTACGCACACGGGCAATCCGGTGTGCGCCGTGGCGGCGTTGGCCAGCATCCGGAAGATCATCGAGGGGGGGCTGGTCGAGAACGCGCGGGCAATAGGGCAGGTCCTCATCGAGGGCTTACGGGAGATCGCCGGCCGCTACCCCAAGATCGTTGGCGCCGTGAGGGGGCGGGGGCTCGTCGTCGGGTTGCACATTGTCAAGGGGAAGAACCAGGAACCCGATGGCGATCTCGCGTTCGCAATCGTGGAGAAGGCTTTCCAGAAAGGACTCCTCCTGTTTGCACCCGTGGGCTTTGGCGGAGCGACCCTGAAGGTCTGCCCGCCACTCACGATCACCCGAGAGGCCATCCTGGATGGCCTCTCGGCTCTCGCGGAGTCCGTAGAAGAGGCGGCGGCCGAATTGGGTCGCCTCTAGCAATCGGCGGTCCCTGATGGCGGCCGAGCGTTGCGGTTGAACCGCCGGCACCAACGGCCGTTGGTGCGCAAAGGGCGCAAAGAAAGCCTCGCTGATTTCAGAGGGTTTCGGAATCACCCGATCTGAGCGAGCCCTTGCGGCCTTTGCGCGCTTTGCGGTAAAATGTTTGGCCTCAGCCGATGATTGCCGTCGCCTGAATCTCGATCAGGAAGTCCGGGTGGCCAAGACCGACCCGGACGGTCGCCCGCGCCGGCGGATCAACCGGAAAATACGTCCGGTAGACCTCGTTCATTCCCGCACCATTGGCAAAATCGGTCAGGTACACGGTCGTCTGTGTGACATCGATCAGACTCCCGCCGGCTTCTTCCACCAAGGCCTTGATATTCTCCAGTGCCTGTTTCGTCTGTGCGCGGATGTCCCCCTTTCCGACAATCTCTCCGCGGTCGTTGAAGGCCACGGCCCCGTGAATGTAGAGCGTGTTCCCGGCCAGAATCGCCTGGGAGATGGGCAGGGTCGTGGCTGCCACCTTGGGGGATCGGATCACCTTCTTGGCCATCGGTCTTCCTCCTCCTGCGGGTCGTGGTTCATTCCGTCTTCAGTTCCCGGAGGGCATCCTCGATGATGTGCAAGGACTGGTCGATGTCGGCATCGGTGTGCTGCGACGAGAAGCCGTGGTGCATGGTGTGGCCATAGTCGTGGAGGTAGAGGCCGCGTCGCACACAGCCGAGGATGAACTTCACTTCCATCTCGCGATTGGTCCGGACTGCCTGCCGATAGTTCGTGACCGGCTCGGTGACTCCCAGGTAGAGGCCGAAGCGGGCACCGATGCCCTGGACGATGCCGGGGACGCCGGTGACGCGGAGCGCCTCCGCGATTCCTGCGTACAGGCGATCGGCCAGTCCGTTGAGGCGTCCGTAGAAACCGGGTTTCGCGAGTTCGGTCTGGCAGGCGATGGCGCCCATCACGGCGATCAGGTGGCCCGTGTACGTTCCGCTCATGATGGTGTGTCCGACGGGGTTCAGCACGGACATGACGTCCGTCTTACCGCACACGGCGGCGATGGGGACGCCGCCGCCCAGCGCCTTGGCCAGGGTGCAGCGGTCCGGCGTCACCCCGAAATATTCCTGGGCGCCGCCCCGGCACATCCGGAAGCCCGAGAGGACCTCGTCGAAGATGAGGACGAGGCCGAGCCGCGTGCAGGTCGCGCGCACCTGGCGCAGGAACTCCACCTGGGCGGGGATGCAGCCCTGGTTGTACGAGATGGGCTCCACGATCACGGCGGCCAGCTCGCCCTGGTGGGCTGTGACGGCCTTCTCGAAGGCAAGGATGTCGTTGAAGGGGACGACCACGACGAGATCCGCCAAGGCGGCGGGCATCCCGTCCGAGTCGGCCAGAGGGGCCACCGTTCCATCGTCACGCAGGGTGCCGACTCCGGCGGAGCAGTTCCACCACAGGAACTCGTGCATCCCGTGGAAATGGCCTTCGAACTTCAGGATCTTCGGCTTCCCCGTGAACGCCCGGGCGATGCGGATGGCGCCCAGGGTGGCCTCGGTGCCGCTGTTGGCGAACCGGGTCTTCTCGGCACAGGGGACCGCCTCGGCGATCAGGTCGGCCAGCCGAGCGTGGTACTCCGTCTCCCCGTTGCAGATGACCCCGACCTCCAGGGCTTGCCGGATCGCGGCGGTGATCGCGGGGTGGTCGTGGCCGAGGAAGTTCGCGCCGCTCCCAGTGAAGAAGTCGATGTACTCTTTGCCATCCACGTCCCAAAAGCGCGAGCCCTTGCCCCGGGTCAGGTACACGGGGTGCTTCAGCAGCGGGTGATACCGTCCTCCTGCGCCGCCCCCTCCGATCAGGTGCCGCTTCGCCGACTCGAAGAGTTGTTCTGATTTCACGGTGTCCTCCTGCCTGCGCGGCCTGCCAGAAGATCCTTCGCGGGTTCTGCCACATCACGGGTGCGGCGGGGATGCGTGTGCGCGTGGCGATCAGGAATTCACCACGTGGAGCTTTTCCCCCTTCAGGAATGCCTCGAGTGTCGCGTACGCGATGCGCAGCATGTTCTCGCCCGCCTCTTTCGAGTTGTAGGCGATGTGGGGGGTGACCACAACATTCGGAAGCGACGCGAAGAGGTAGTTCATAGGCGCCGGCTCCTCCTCGTGAACATCGAGGGCCGCCCCGGCGATCTTCCCCTGCTGGAGCAGCTCCGCGAGGGCCTGGTTGTCCACGAGCTTCGCCCGGGAGGTGTTGATGAAGTAGGCGGTCGGCTTCATCTTCTCCAGGAGAGCTCGGGAGACGAGGCGCTCGGTCTGGGCGTTCAAGGACAGGTGGAGAGTCACGACATCCGCGGCGGCGAAGATCTCCTCGATGGCGGCGAGGCGGAGGCCGTGCTGGGCCCTCGCCGGGGAGGCGTTCCGGGTCCAGCCGAGCACGGGCATGCCGATGCCGGCCCCGAGCCGCGCCACGTCGGCGCCGATGGGGCCAAGCCCCACGATGCCGAGGGTCTTCCCTTTGAGGTCCACCCCCTGGAACTTGGCCGACAGCCACTCGCCGTGCTTCAGACTGTAATGGGAGGCGGCGATGTGCCGCGTGAGGGACAGCATCAGGCCCAGCGTGTACTCCGCCACCGCGGTCGCCCCGTACCCCGGCGTATACGAGACCGTCACGCCATGCTTGGTGGCCGCCGCGACATCAATGCAGTTGCCGTACCCGATGCCGAAGAAACAGATGAACTTGAGCTTGGGGCAGGCGGCGATGACCTCCGCGTCCATGACCGAGTAGTCGAGGAAGACCACGTCCGCGTCGCAGAGCCGCTGGATGAGGTCAGCCTTGTTCTGGGGTGGGGTGTCGTAGTAATCGACCGTCCCGAGCTTCTTCACAAACAGCAGGTCTTCGGGTTTCTGCACACAGCCGCTCCCCTCGGGGAAAACGATACGCATTGCGCGCCTCCTCTCATAATGTGTGAAGCAGTCCCTCGGCATAGCTCGCGATCGGCCCCTTCGAGCCGTGGTCTGACATCGTCTACCTCAATACCGCCCGCGGAAGCCATAGAGTCAGGTCGGGCATATACGTCAGCACATACAGCATGATGATATTCACGATGAGAAAGGGAATGGCCGCCCGGGCTATCTTGTCGATGGAGAGCTTGGTGATACCGCCGAGAATGAACAGGCTGGCGCCGACCGGGGGGGTGACGAACCCGATGGACAGGTTGACACAGACGACGAGTCCGAGATGAACAGGATCAACTCCCAAGCTCTTCGTCAGCGGGAGAAAAATGGGGACCAAGAGAATGATCGCCGCGATGGATTCTATCAAACAGCCGGCAATCAGGAACACGACATTGAGCAGGAATAGAATCATGACCTTGTTGGTGGTCAGCGAGAGAATGAAACACCGTGCTCCAGAGGAGTTCGGGAAGATCTTTCCACGACAGCGTCTTGTAGTACCCCATGCTCAGAAACAGACAGTAGGCGACTGCCAGTATCCCGGCTTCGGTTGGAGTCACCGCGCCGGTCAGGATCCCCCCAAGGATGATCCCGGGAGCGAGCAACGCCAGGAAGGCCTCCCGGGTTTGCTGGAAAAACTCGCCGAAAGTGGCGAGCCTGTCGGCGCGACTGTACTGTCTGCGGTAGGCAATGAAGAGGATGATGAGGATGTCCGCTCCGGCTATCAACAGGCCCGGGATGATTCCGGCCAAGAATAGCTCCCCAATCGAACATTCGGCGACCACGGCATACACCACCATGATGATGCTTGGGGGGATGATCGGACCGAGGATGGAGGCGGAGGCCACCACGCCCGCTGCGAAATCTTTCCCGTACCCTTCCTTTTCCATGGCCGGAATCAAAACGCTGCCGAGGGCCGAGGCGTCTGCCGACCCCGACCCGGAGATGCCGGAAAAGATGATTTCGACAATGACGGTCGCGGCGGCAAGACCACCCCGGATGCGACCAACAATTGTCTTGGCCCATTTCACCAGAATATCCGTGACCAGCCCCTGGCTCATGATGTTGCCCATCAGAACATAAAACGGGATGGCTAACAGGACAAATGAATCCATCCCAACGAAGACTCGCTGGGCGAGCAGGATGAAAGGAAGGTCTTGTCTGTACAGATAGGCCATGGAGACTGTGCCAAGGACAAACACGACCGGCAGCCCCATGGCAAGCGTCACAATGGCCAGGCCGAGGATCAGCATTCTACCTTCTCCTCCACTATTCGATCTTTATCACGGTCGTGGTGCTTCGCCCCGGATGCAGCAGATCGTTATAGGTCAGCACGATGAGATAGAAGAGGAACAGAGCAAATCCAACCGGCATTGCCATATACACCAATGCCATCGGGATCTCGAGAGCCGGGGACAGCTGGTTCATCTCCCACTGGGACTGCATGAGCTTGAGGGCCTGAAAGAATACGGTGCAGGCAAACACACCCATCAGCACCCGCAGGGCGCACGAAACCCAGGTGCGCGTGCGCGGCGGAAATCGCTGCGTCAGGGTATCCACTCCAACCAGGACTCCGTACTTGAGCGCAGGACCGGCCGCCAGCAGCACCGCCCAGATCATCAGGTATCGTGACACTTCGAGAGTCCAGCGCGACGAATAGCCAAACAGATATCGCAGAATGACCTGCACGAACACGTTCACGCAGAGAAACGCGAGAATCGTGATCGCGGTCCACCTGATCATGGTCTCCACTCGGTTCTCGAGCCGCTGCACCCACCCATCAGCACTCATTCGCTGAAACCTCCCCGGCAACTCCGCCACGCGGAGACCAACGAGATGGATACGCCTGGGGCCGGTGCACGATCCCTGCGCGCACCGGCCCCCGACACTTGTGTCCTCGGCGCCCTACTTCTGGATCTGCTGGAAGGCTTCCTTGACCCAGTCCGGCATCTTCTCCATGTATTTGGCGTAGATCGGCTTCACCGCTTCGCGGAAAGCCGTCAGGTCGGTCGGCGTATTGATGCCAAGCCCCGCGCCCTTCATCACCGTCAGCCCCTTGTCATCCATTGCCAGATAGTCCCGATCCCCCACCGCGAGCGCCTCCGGGACGCTGCTCACGACGATCTCTCGCTGCGCCGGGGAGAGCTTGTTCCAGGTGGCCTGGCTCATCAGGAGGATGGCTCCGTTGGAGAAGACGGGCAGGACGCTCACATACTTCTGGACCTCGTAGAACCGCTCGGAGTAGAGGGTGGCCAGGGCGTTTTCGTTCCCGTCCACCGTCTTGAGCTGAAGCGCCGTATAGAGCTCACCGAACGGGAGCGGCACCGGGCTGGCGCCGAGCGCCTTGTAGGTGTCCATGTGCAGCGGCACTTCCATCAGCCGCATGCGGAGCCCCTTGAAGTCCGCCGGCGAGGCGATGGGCCGGACCCCGTTCATCGGCACCCGGAACACCGGCGCGTAGAGCCCCAACCCCACCAGGCGCTTCGGCTCCACCGCCTTCAGCAACTTCTTTCCGATCGGCCCGTTGGCGACCTCGGTGTAGTGCTTCGCATCCCTGAAGAGGAACGGCAGGTTCATCACGTTCAGCTCCGGAACGAACGAGGCGGCGACCCCCAGGGAGCAGGACATCATGTCCACGGTGCCGAGCTGCAATCCCTCCATGAGATCCCGCTCGCCCCCGAGCTGGCTGGCCGGATGGATCGTGATCACCATGCTCCCACCGCTCTTGCTCTTGACGAGATCGGCGAGTTTCTGGGCCATGGTCGTATAGGGGTGGCTGGGGGCGGTCGTGTGGGCGATCCGCATGGTGATCGTCTGACTGAACGCCGGTGGACAAGAAACCAGGACTGCGATGAGGGTGATGACGAATGCCACTCCGTACACAGCGACTCGCTTTCTCATGTGTGCCTCCTTTGAATGAGTAGAGACCCGACCTGTCACTCCTCCGGTTTCCCATTGACCTGCGCCGACCGCAAGTCGGTTGCTGGATGGAAGGCTTCGTTCCGTTCGGTCGCGTCCGGTCCTCTTGCGGCGTCCCCCTATTCTGAACGCCCGACGAGTGCCGTGATAATTCGCCGCGCCGTCTCCAGCATGAGCGGTTTCAATTCGCTTGCCCGCACCCGGGTGAGGCGAATGGCGGGTCCCACGAGTCCCAGGCTGGCCGTGACGTGTCCCGTCGCATCCCAGATAGGCACCCCAAGGCAGCGCACCCCGGGCACAAATTCCTGATGGCTCACGGCAAAGTGCGTCCGGGAGATCCCCCTGAGCTGGCGTTTCAGCTTTTCGGGATCCGATACGGTATTGGCCGTATAGCTCTGCAGGCCGTTTCGCCGGATGTAGGCATCCCATTCTTCCGGGGATTGAAAGGCGAAGAGCGCCTTCGCTCCACCGCCACAGTGCAGGGGAACACGCTGCCCCTTGGGGGGTCCGAAGCGCAGGAAGTTTGGACTCTCGGCCACTTCGGCCAGGAGGGCGTCATCGCCGCTCAGCAGGAACAGTTGCGCGGTCTCGCCGGATTGCCGCGCGAGCTCTGCCAGAAATGGCCGGCAGACCTGCGTGATGTCTCCGGAATCATCGATGGCCGCCAGGAGGCACCGCAGCCGCGGGCTGACCCGACAGAGCCCTGTCCGCTCTTCGATCGCGAGGACCTCCCGGTTCCGCAGGGTGTTCACCAAGCGGTAGGTGGTGCGCAGGGGAATGCCGAGGGTCTTGGCGATCGTCTTCACATCCATGACCGTCCGGTCACCGTCGAATAGAAACAGCAGATCGATTGCTTTTTCAACGGATTTGATCGTTCCGGCCATAGTCGTGTGTGCCACAATGCGGCGATGTGTTGTCTAAATGCGGCAAAGGATATGTCTCAGGGGTACGCTTGTCAAGGTTGAAGTGGAGGGGGAGAAAGGTGGGGAGTTCCTCCGCGTATATCGGGGCAACGGGGGGGGTCGAGGCGGGTGCTCCGGCAGGCGCGGCCCGAACCGTGGTCGGCGGAGCGCTGGTCGATGTCGGTCGTCGCGCCTACGTACAGCGCCCCCGACCGGAGACGGCGGATGTAGAACCAGGCCGACATGGGCCCCCCTGACATGGTTCGGGGCCATTTCGCCGCGCTCCTCGGCTCCGCAGGAGCCTTGAGCAAGAAGGGGGCCGCACCGTAAGGTGCGGCCCCCTTCGCGTCGAAATGGCTCCCCGGGCAAGACTCGAACTTGCAACCTAGCGGTTAACAGCCGCTCGCTCCACCATTGAGCTACCGGGGAATGGGTAGGAGGCGGGCGCCACTATATCAGCAGACCGGCCCCGCTGCAAGTCGGATGCGGGGGCGGTCCGCCAGGGCCCTCCTTCGGCGAAGAATCAGCTCGCCATCTTATTCTTCAGATCGGTCAGGATCAGCTTGGCCGCTCCCTTCAGTGTCTCGAAGACCCCGATTCCCTTGGCCGCGGACGCCTCGACCCAGGGCGTGTTGTGCTCGTTGAGTGTGGACTCGAGGTCCGCAACGGGGACGACGTTTGGCAGGTCCCGCTTGTTGTACTGAATGATGTGCGGCAGGGTGGTGAGGGTGTGTCCCTGCTCGACTAGGTTTTCCTCCAGATTCTCCAGGCTCTCGATGTTGGCCTCCATCCGCTCGACCTGCGAGTCCGCCACAAAGACGACCCCGTCCGCCCCCTTCAGGATCAGCTTCCGGCTGGCGTCGTAGAAGACCTGCCCCGGCACGGTATACAGATGGAACCGCGTCTTGAAGCCCCGGATGGTCCCCAGGTCCAGCGGCAGGAAGTCGAAGAACAGGGTCCGCTCGCTCTCGGTGGCCAAAGAGATCAGCTTCCCCTTGGCGGCGGGATCGACCCGGGCGTAGACCTGCTGCAAATTCGTGGTCTTCCCGCACAGACCCGGGCCGTAGTAGACGAGCTTGCAGTTGATCTCTCTGGCCGCGTAGTTGATGAATGACACGGCGTTGCCTCAGGTCGATAGCAGGTTGTCGATTTCCTCGTCGGTGATTTCCGCGAGCTCCGCCGCGGCCCTCGCCGGGCCCGGGCCTTTCCCGCTCTGGTCGCGCACGGCGAAGTCGGCGAGGATTCGGCCGACCTCGTCGATCGCGCGCTTCACCCGGAAGCGCACCAGGCCGAGAGAGGAGCCCCCGTCGAACACCACCACCAGGATCGCCCCCCCCTCCACCACTGCGAGGTACAGGTGGGCGCGCACGCCTTCGAGGAAGAGGCTGCTGAAGCCTCGCTCCCCGAGAAGCTGCGCCAGGCTGCCCGTCGCCGCCATGCTTCCCGCGACCAGCGAGGCAAGCGCCGTGGTGTCGAGATTCGCCACCCCACCCGAGTCCGCGAGCAGCCGGCCGTTCGGGTCCACGAGGAATGCCGCGCGTCCCTTGGCCTCCTCGCAGAGCCGCCCAAGGGAACCCGTCAAGCGCTCCACGTCCTCTGCCAGCAGGATCAGGTCTTTCAAGGACGTGTCTCCACGGCGGCGGCCCCTTCTTACCCGATCTCGCGCCGACCCTCGAGCGCCCGGGCCAGCGTCGCCTCGTCCGCGTACTCCAGATCCCCGCCCATGGGCAGGCCGCGGGCGATGCGTGTCACCTTGACCGAGAATGGCTTCAACACCCTGAGGAGATACAGCGCTGTCGCCTCGCCCTCGACGTTGGGGTTCGTAGCCAGGATGACTTCGCGCACCTCGCCCGACTCCAGCCGGCCCTGAAGCTCCTTGGCTCGGATCTGCTCCGGCCCCCGCCCGTCGAGGGGGGACAGCGAGCCGCCCAGCACGTGGTAGAGCCCGCGGAACTCCCGGGTCTTCTCGATGGCGAGGAGATCGTTGATCTCCTCCACCACGCAAAGCAGGCTGAGGTCCCGGCGCGCGTCCGTGCAGACCCCGCAGAGTTCCTGCTCACACAGGTTGAAACAGCGCTGGCACAGGCGCGTGCGGTCCTTGAGTGCCACCACGGTCTCCGCCAGTGCGGCCGCGTCTTCCCTGGGCGCCTTCAAAAAATGGAAGGCCAGCCGCTGGGCAGTCTTCGGTCCGACGCCCGGCAGCCGGACGAGCTGTTCGATCAGGGCCGCCAGGGCGGCCGGCATCACCGACATGAAGGTCTCCGTCTCCTAGAAGAGTCCCGGCAAGTTGAGGCCGCCGGTGAGCCGGGAGACCTCCTGCGCCAGGAGTTCGCGCGCCCTCCGCAGGGCGTCGTTCGCCGCCGCCACGACGAGATCCTGGAGCATCTCCAGGTCCTCGCCGCGGGCCACCTCGGGGTCGATCTTCACCGAGAGCAGGTCTCCCTTGCCGTTGGCGACCACCGTCACCATGCCGCCGCCGGCGCTGCCCTCCACCATCTTCGTCGCCGCCTCGGCCTGCAGCCGATCCATCTCGGCCTTCAGTCGCTGCGCCTGCTTCATGATGTCGCCGAGTCCCGCCATGTCTCCTCCTCAGCCCGCCGGCTGGCGGATCACCGTCCCGCCGAACAAGCTGAGCGCCTCGCGGACGATCGGGTGGTCCTGGGGTTGCGGCCCCTCCGCCGCTCCCTCGGCGGCGAGACCGGCCGGCGAGGGCTGGGCCGCCGCCACGAACCGGTACTCCACTCGGAGGCGGCTACCGAACGCCGCCGATGCGGTCTCTCCGAGCAACTTGCGCGTCTCCGGATCCTCCAGCGTATCGCGCACGAAGGTGTTGCCGTTCCCCACCTCGAGGAGCAGGCGGTCGCCCTCGACCGCGAGAGGTCGGACATCCGTCAGGACCGAGGCGACCCGCTTTCGCCCCTTGAGACGCAAGACGGTGGCCTGCCATCCGGAGGCCGCGTCGATGGAAGGCGTGCCGCTTTGCCGCTCCGGGCCGGGCCGGGCCGCTGGTGGTCGCGCCGGCGGCGGGGCCGGGGTGAGCGGGGCGGCGCGCGGCGTCTCGGCCGCGGGCCGATCGAAGAGCGGGAGTGCGGCCGGCGGCGGGGCCGCCGGTCCTCCGCCCAGCCGGGTCTCCAGCGCGGCCAGATGGTCCAGAATGGCCTGCACCCCGGGGAGGCTCCGGACCTCCGTCAGGCGGATCAGCGCCATCTCCAGCATGAGTCGCGGCTGCGGCGCGCGCCGCATCTCCCCCTCGGCTCGCTGGAGGCTCTTGATCATAAGCTCCAACTCGGGCAGGCTCACGCGCTCCGCTTGGCTCCGGCTGATCTTTAGGTCGACGCGAGCCCCTTCCAGGAGCGTCCCCGGCTCGGGACAGACCTTGAGGATGGCGAGGTCGCGCAGGTGCGCGCAGAGCTCCAGCGCAAACTGGCGCAGGTCCTGCCCGTGGCGCGCCAGATCGTCTATCAGCGTGAGCGCCCGGGCCGCTTCGCGCGCCAGAATGGCCTCCGCCGCCTCGGCCAGGACGTCGGCCCGCACCAAACCCAGGAGTCCGGCCGCCGCCTCGGCCTCCAAGCGGGTCCCCAGACAAGCGATCGCCCGATCCAGTAGGCTCTGGCCGTCCCGCAGGCTCCCCGCAGCCGCCTGGGCCATGGCCGCGATGGCCCCCTCGTCGGCAGTGACCCCCTCGGCCTCGGCGATCTTGCGCAGATGATCGCCGATCTCGGCCGCGCCTAACAGTCGGAAGTCGTGCCGCTGGCAGCGCGAATGAATCGTGGCGAGAATTTTTTGGGGCTCGGTCGTCGCCAGGATGAACACCACGCGGGGCGGCGGCTCTTCCAGCGTCTTGAGGAGCGCGTTGAAGGAGCTGGCGGAGAGCATGTGGGCTTCGTCGATGATGTAGATCTTATGCCGGCCGTGAGTCGGCGCGTACTGCACCGTCTCCAGCAGGTCCCGCATCTTCTCCACCTGCGTGTTGGAAGCGGCATCCACTTCGATGCAATCCATGGATCGGCCCCCGGCGATCTCCTCGCAGGCGGGGCAGATACCACAGGGGATCGGCGTCGGTCCCGCGATGCAGTTCAACGCCTTCGCCATGATGCGCGCCGTGGTGGTCTTTCCGACTCCGCGGGGTCCGGCGAAGAGGAGGGCGTGGGGCACCCGGTTGGTCGCGACGGCGTTCTTCAGGGTCTCGGTGACGTGGCGCTGGCCCACGACCTCTTCGAAGACCTTGGGCCGCCACCGCCGCGCAATGACCTCGTACGCCATGTCGCCCCCGGGCGAGAGAACCTCGCCGTCTGACCGAAGAATTGAGCGCCGTACGGTTCGTGCAACTCCGATCGGGTGGCCTCGCGGCACCGGCCGCTCGCTGTTTACCGTTGCTTCCTTCCGGACCTGGCGGGGTTCACAGGGCTACCATGCGCAAGACCCGATCATCAACGCCGCACGAACCGCCCGGCGCCCAGGTGATCGGCGGCTCTAGCCGGCCGAAACTCCTGCCTCTCCGTGGGCGGACGCGACATCGTCCCTCCGAGAGGTCCAAACACTTCTTGCTCCTCCTGGCTCCTCGATCCCGCCGGCCGGCACCGGCAAGGTGGCGGAGAGGCCGGGATTCGAACCCGGGGTGGAGTTCCCCCCACACACGCTCTCCAGGCGTGCTCCTTCAACCACTCGGACACCTCTCCGCATGCCAGTAGGAGATGGGCTCTGGTGCTCCTCCATGGGCCGGCGCCGCCGGCCGAAATCGTTTCCTGCACACAGGGTGGCGGAGAGGGTGGGATTCGAACCCACGTGGGAGTTGCCCCCCAACCCGCTTTCGAGGCGGGCCCGTTACGACCACTTCGGTACCTCTCCCAGCCGGGGGTCGTGACGCGCTTACCCTTTGGGAATCCCTTCGACCAGCGTGATTCGGTATATCTGATGCTCGAACGGCTGCATGTCGGGAAACTTGCCGAACAGCCAGCCCCGAAACGTCTCTTTGTCGCCGTCCCGGATGGTTACCAGCGCCGCCGGATTGCTCGGCTCGTTGGAGGCAGACGTGATCTCGCCGTCCTTGACTAGCAGGGCGGGCAGGAAGTCGTCCGCCCGGAGCCTGAGCGCGCTGCCCGGAATCACGAGGTCGCGCCCCAGCTTCACCGTGACGATCTGGGGCGCGCTCGCGCCGTTTTTCGCCTCAACCTTCAGTTTGACCGCCTGCCACTTCCCCTTGACCGAGTCCGGTACCCGCACCGTCCGGCCCGTGCTGCCCGTCGGCGGATGGGGCCGGTCCTCTGGAGTAGCCGCCCCCTCGACCCGCGGATGATTCGGCGGGAGCGTTGGCGTCACCACGGCGGCGGGGCCGGCCGCAGACGGCGTCGGGGCCGGCGCGACGAGTGCGAAATAGAGGGCCACCGCCGCCAGCGGGACGGCCGCGGCCAGCCCCGCCAACACCCATCGCCGCATCTTCGTTCCACCGGCGCCCGTCTTCATGTCTCTCGCTGCCCCAAAACTCCAGACGCGCAACTCGCCCCATCCTGGGCGATCGCGCGCCTCACTTCCGTCGGCCAGCCCGGGGCTGCCGCGGAATGCTCACTGAATATTGGCGGAGAGGCCGGGATTCGAACCCGGGGGCCAGTTTTACCCAGCCAACCGCTTAGCAGGCGGTTGCCTTCGGCCGCTCGGCCACCTCTCCGAGGACAAACCCATCGGGCGTCTCGCGCGCGCCGCGGGGCTGACGTGCGTCGCATCTTCCGCTCGGCTCCGCGCCGCTTGCATCGCTGGCGGAGGGGGTAGGATTCGAACCCACGGACCTTTCGGTCATCCCGTTTCAAGCGGGACGCCTTCGACCACTCGGCCACCCCTCCCCGGGGTCAAGGCCCCGGTCCGGGCCGCACTCTCCGGGTTGAGCATCGCTCGCCGAGTCATGATCATAGAGAAGACCGGTTCGAAAGGGAAGCAGAATTGTGGGCGGCTACGGTTTGGCGATCCGCTCCAGCCCATCCAGGTATGGCCTCAGGGCCTCCGGGACCCTCACGCTGCCGTCCGCCTCCTGGTAATTCTCCAGGATGGCGACGACGGTCCGACCCACCGCGACCCCCGATCCGTTCAGCGTGTGCACGTATTCCGCCGGTGTCTTGGGTCCCGTGCGGTAGCGGATGCTCGCCCGGCGCGCCTGAAACGTCTCGCAGTTGCTGATGGACGAGATCTCCCGATACGCGCCGGGGGCGGCCTGGCCGGGCAGCCACACCTCCAGGTCGTACGTCTTGGCCGCCGAAAAGCCCATGTCCCCCGTGCACAGGAGTACCACCCGATAGGGCAGCCCAAGCCGCTGGAGCACCGTCTCGGCGTCGCGGGTCATCTGCTCCAGCGCCTCGTACGACCGATCGGCCTCCGCGAACTTGACCAGCTCGACCTTGTTGAACTGGTGCTGTCGGATCAGCCCGCGTGTGTCCTTGCCGTAAGAACCCGCCTCGCGCCGGAAGCACGGGGTGAAGGCCACATAGGAGATCGGCAGCCTTCCGGGCGGCAGGATCTCCTCACGGTGCAGGTTCGTGACCGGGACCTCGGCGGTGGGGATCAGGTAGAGCGACTCGTCCTGGGTCTTGAACAGCTCCTCGGCGAACTTGGGGAGCTGCCCCGTGCCCGTCATCGCCGCCGCGTTCACCAAGAGCGGCGGGAAGATCTCGGTGTAGCCGTGCTCCTTGGTGTGGAGGTCGAGCATGAAGTTGACGAGGGCCCGCTCCAGGCGGGCCCCCATGCCGGTGAGCACCACGAACCGCGCCTGCGCCATGCGCGACGCCCGCTCGAAATCCAGCAGGCCGAGAGTCTCACCGATCTCCCAGTGGGGCTTGGGCGTGAAATCGAACCGGCGCGGCTCTCCCCAGCGCCGCACCTCGAGGTTGCCCCCGCCGTCCGGACCCACCGGCACCGAGGCGTGGGCCAGGTTCGGCACCGTGAGTAGGAGCCGCTGGATCTGCTCCTCGCTGTCCTTGACCGCCTGGTCCAGCGCCTTGATCCGGTCGCCCGCTTCCCGCATCTCGGCGATCAGGGGGCCCGCATCCTCGCCCCCCTTCTTGCGCCGGCCCACCTCCTCCGACACGGTGTTGCGGCGATGCTTGAGCTGCTCGACCTCGGTCAGGAGCCTGCGGCGGGCCTCGTCGGCCGCCAGAAACTCCCCGAAGTCGAGCGCTACCCCGCGGTCGCGCAGGCGGGCCCGCACCAGTTCCAGGTTGTCACGCACCAGCTTGAGATCCAGCATGCGCCTTCGTACCTTTCCCTATGCCTCGGGCTCCGCCGGCTCCGCGTCGCCGCCGTTGGTGTTCGCCTCGCCATCCCCTTCGTCCGGCACCAAGCTGGTGACGGCGGCGACCCGATCGGTGGTCTCCAGGCCTTGCAGGCGCACCCCCAGCGTGGCTCGACCGATGACGCTGATCTCCCGCACGTTGACGCGGTTGACCTTGCCCTCCTGCGAGATCATCATCACCTGGTCCTGCTCCTGGACCTGCAGCGCGCCCACCACCGGACCGTTCTTCTCGCTCACGCGCACGTTGATAATGCCTTTGCCCCCGCGCCCCTGGAGGCGATACTCCTCCAGCTCCGTGCGCTTGCCGTATCCCCGTTCGTTCACCGTGAGGACGGTGGTGCTGGTCCGGACGATCTCCCCCGCAACAACTTCGTCCCCGGCCTCCAGGGCGATCCCGATCACGCCCCGGCCGGCGCGGCCGATCGCCCGCACCGCTTCCTCGTTGAAACGGATGGCCATGCCCTGTTTCGTCGCCAGGAAGATCTCGTCCCGGCCCCCCGTGAGTCGCACCGCGATCAGCTCGTCCCCCTCGTCCAGGTTGATCGCGATGATGCCTCCGGCGCGCGGGTTGGAGTAGGCGTGCAGCTCCGTCTTCTTCACCACGCCGCGGCGTGTGGCCATGAAGAGGTGCCGGCCGATCTCGAACTGCCGGATGGGGATCATGGCCGTCACCATCTCGCCCGGCTGCACTTGCAGGAAGTTCACCAGCGCCTTGCCCTTGGCGGCCCGACCGAGCTGGGGGACTTCGTGGACCTTCAGCCAGTGGACCCGGCCCAGGTTGGTGAAGAGAAGGATGTAGCTATGGGTGGTCGCCACGAAGAGGTATTCCACGTAGTCCTCTTCCTTGGTCGCCATTCCCGTGGTGCCCTTGCCGCCGCGCCGCTGCGCCCGGTAGATTGTCAGCGGGCTTCGTTTGATGTAGCCGCCGTGGCTGATGGTGACCACCATCTCTTCGTCGGCCAGGGTGTCCTCGTAGCTGATCTCGGCTGTCTCCTCCAGGATCTGGGTGCGGCGGGGATCGCCGTACTCCTCCTTCAAGTCTGCCAGCTCCTCCTTGATGATCTGTCGAACGAGCGCCTCGCTCGCCAGGATGGCCTGCAGCTTCGCGATGAGCTGGATCGTCTCCTGGTACTCGTCCTGGATCTTCTGCCGCTCGAGCTGCGTCAGGCGGCGCAGGGTGAGATCCAGGACGGCCTGTGCCTGTGTCTCGGTCATGCCGAACTCGCGCATCAGACCCGACCGCGCCTCGTCCACGGCTCGCGAGCGGCGGATCAGCTGGATGACCGCGTCGAGATGGTCCAGGGCAATCCGATACCCCTCCAGGATGTGGGCCCGCGCTTCCGCCTGGCGGAGCTCGTAGCGGGTGCGGCGGACGACCACGACCTTGCGGTGGTCGATGAAGTGCCCGATGACTTGCTTGAGATCCAGAATGCGCGGCTGGTTATCCACCAGGGCCAGCATGATGACCCCGAAGGTTGATTGCATCGCCGTGTGTTTGTAGAGCGAGTTCAGGATCGGCATGGCCGGCTCGTCCTTCTTGAGCTCCAGCACGATCCGCATCCCTTCGCGGTCCGACTCGTCGCGGAGGTCCGCCACCCCCTCGATCTTCTTCCCCCGGACCAGCTCGGCGATGCGCTCCACCAGCTTGGCCTTATTGACCTGGTAGGGAAGCTCGGTCACCACGATATTTTCGCGGCCCGCCCGCCCCTTCTCGACGAACGCCTTGGCCCGCACCTGGATCAGCCCTCGGCCGGTCCGATACGCATCTGAAATCCCCTGTCGTCCGTGGATGTAGCCCGCCGTCGGAAAATCCGGTCCGGGGACCGATTGCATCAGTTCCGCGATGGTGATCTCGGGGTTCTCGATCTGCGCCACGACCGCGTCCACCACCTCGCTCAGGTTGTGCGGCGGGATGTTGGTGGCCATGCCGACCGCGATCCCGGACGAGCCGTTGACCAGGAGGTTCGGCATGAGCGCGGGCAGGACCACCGGCTCCTGTGTGGACTCGTCGTAGTTGGGGGTGAAGTCTACCGTCTCCTTGTTGATATCCTGCAGGATCACCTGGGCCAGACGGGCGAGGCGCACCTCGGTGTACCGCATGGCCGCCGGGGCGTCGCCATCGACCGACCCGAAGTTCCCCTGTCCGTCGATGAGGGGATACCGCATGGAAAAATCCTGCACCAGCCTGACGATCGTGTCATAGACCGCCGAGTCGCCGTGCGGGTGGTACTTCCCCAAGACGTCCCCGACCACGCGCGCAGCCTTGCGGTGCGGACGATTGTGGTGCAGACCCATCTCGTCCATGGCGTACAGGACGCGGCGGTGCACCGGCTTCAATCCGTCCCGCACATCCGGGAGGGCGCGGCCGATGATGACGCTCATGGCGTAGTCGAGGTACGACCGACGCATCTCCTCGTGGATGTCGGTGCCGTGGACTTCACCTACGCGCTGCTGCGCGATGCTGTCGTTCTCTTCGGGCACGGCTCTGCTTCGCTTTCCCGGCCGGATCCTGCGAGGCCATTCCCCCGATGTCGGGGGAGGTTCCCGCGGCCGGCGCTAGATGTCTAGGTTGCCGACCTCGAGGGCGTGCGTCTCGATGAACTGGCGACGCGGCTCCACCTGATCCCCCATCAGGGTGGTGAAGATCTTCTCCGCCGCCACGGCGTCCTCGACCTGCACCTTGAGAAGGGTGCGGGTTTGCGGGTTCATGGTGGTCTCCCAGAGCTGCTCGGCATTCATCTCGCCGAGCCCCTTGTACCGCTGGATCGTCAGGCCCTTCCTGGACAGGGCCAGCGTCTGCTCGTACAGGGCGGTCCAGCTCTGCGCCATGGCGGACTCGGTGTCCGATTTGATCGTGAAAGGAGGGGAGCCGAGGGCATTCAGGGCCGCCCCCGCCGCCTCCAACTCCCGGTACTCGGCCGAGGTGAGAAGGGCCGGGTCGACGATACAGGCCGGTCGGTCTCCCCAGCGTTGCTGGCTTCCGAGCGTGACGACCAGCCGATGGGCCCCCTGCTCTTCATCCCACTCGACCCCGCCCTCGATCGAGGCGAACTGCTCTCCCTCCTGGCGGAGGCGCTCCAGGAGGCGCCCCAGGAGGCGCATGGCCTTCGCCTCGTCCTTCAGGGTTCCGCGGGGCACCCCGCCCTGCTGGACCAGAGCCGCCACCACATGCGGATTTCGTCCGCGCTTCTCCAGGGCGTGGAGACAGCGCTGCCACGTCATGACCTTCTTCAGGCAGGCGCTCAATCGCTGCCCGGCCCAGGCCCCGCCGTTACCGGCGGCCTCGACGGAAAGCGCGTCCGCCCCGACATCGATCAGAAACTCGACCATACCCCTATCGTTCTTCAGATACCGCTCGGTCTTGCCCTTCTTCACCTTGTAGAGCGGTGGCTGCGCGATGAAGAGGTGCCCGTCATCCACGATCTTGCGGAGGTGGCGGAAGAAGAACGTCAACAGGAGCGTCCGGATGTGCTCTCCGTCCACGTCGGCGTCGGTCATGATGATGACCCGATGGTAGCGAAGCTTGCCGATGTCGAATTCGGCCTCGATGCCGCTCCCCAGCGCGGAGATGAGCACCCGGATTTCCTGCGAGGCGAGCATCTTGTCGGCCCGCGCCCGCTCGGTGTTCAGGATCTTGCCGCGCAAAGGGAGGATGGCCTGAAAGCGGCGGTCGCGTCCCTGCTTGGCCGAGCCGCCGGCCGAGTCGCCCTCGACAATATAGAGTTCGCAGAGGGCCGCGTCCTTCTCCGAGCAGTCCGCCAGCTTGCCGGGGAGGCCGTCGCCATCCAGCGCCCCCTTCCGCCGGACCAGATCCTTGGCGCGCCGCGCCGCCTCGCGGGCCCGGGCGGTCTCCGTCGCCTTCTCCACGATGCGCCGCCCGATGCCGGGGTTCTCTTCCAGATACTCGCCCAGCTTCTCGTTGACGATCGTCTCCACCACGCCCTTGATGTCCGGGTTGTTGAGCCGGCCCTTGGTTTGACCCTCGAACTGGGGGTTGGGGAGTCGAACGCTGATGACCGCCGTCAGGCCCTCGCGCACGTCGTCCCCGGTCAGGCTGGCCTTGAGATCTTTGAGGAGGTTTCGGCCGGCGGCGTAGTTGTTGATGGTCCGGGTGAGGGCGGATCGGAATCCGATGACGTGTGTCCCGCCGTCCTTCGTGTTGATGTTGTTGGCGAAGGAGAAGACTGTTTCGGCATAGCCGTCGTTATACTGGAGGGCGATCTCGACGGCGGTCTCGTCGCGCTGGGCCTCGATGAAGATGGGGCGCGGGTGGAGCGTGGCCTTGTTCTCGTTTAGGAGCTCGACGAACTGTTTGATGCCGCCGGTGTAGTAGAACTCCTCGCTCTTATCGGCTCGCTCGTCGCTCAGGGCGATCCGCAGGCCACGATTGAGGAAGGCCATCTCGCGGAGGCGGTTGCTCAGGACGTCCAGACTGAACGTGCGATCCTCGAAGATCTCTCCGTCGGAGAGGAAGGTGACCCGGGTGCCCGTGCGGCGGGCCTTCCCGACCTCTTCGAGGTCACCTGTGGGCTTTCCGCGCTCGTACCGCTGGAGATATTTCTTTCCGTCGCTCCAGACCTCGACCTCGAGCCATTCCGACAGCGCATTCACCACGGACACGCCAACGCCATGCAGGCCGCCGGAGACCTTGTATGCGGAGCCGCCGAACTTCCCCCCCGCATGGAGCGTCGTCATCACCACCTCGACGCCAGAGCGACCCGTCTGTTCGTGGATGCCGACGGGAATCCCGCGACCGTTGTCGGCGACGCTGACGCTGTTGTCGATGTGGATCGTGACGTCGATCCGGTCGCAGGCGCCCGCCAGGGCCTCGTCCACGCTGTTGTCCACAACCTCGAACACCAGGTGATGCAACCCGTCAAGGCCGGTCCCGCCGATATACATGGCGGGCCGCTTTCTCACGGCCTCCAGCCCCTCGAGAATCTTGATCTGCTCCACTCCGTAGGCGGAGTTGCCGTTTTCCTGCGATCCGTTTACCTTAGCCATGGGTCCTCATCCGGCGTATCCGGTCGCCCGGTTGCTTGCGGCGCGCGCGCGGGGAGCGGCCCGCCGCCGGCTTCCCCGGAATGGGGTGGCGGGTCGGGTCGTCCTCGGGAGGCGTTTCGTGAGAGTCGTGCCCGTGTCTCGCAGTACGGCGGGGACCATCCGGGGATGGGTCGTTCGATCACCAGCGTGTGGCCCTCTACGTGACGTGTGCGAACCGCCTAGGACTCCCGATGTCCGTTTCGGCCTCGCGATCAGATTCGCATCGGCATGATCACGCAGCTATATCCATCGTCCCCGGCCGCACGGAATATGGATGGGCTCAACGGGTCGGTGACATGCAGCGCAACTTCATCGCTGTCCACCGCACCGAGAAACTCCATAATGTAGCGCGCGTTAAACCCCATCTTCAGCGCGTCGCCCGTGTAGGAAATCTCGACCTCCTCGTGGGCTTCGCCCAGATCCATATTAATACACGTGATCATCAGGCGCCCGCCCTGGAAATCGAATTCGGTCGGGGTGGTACGCTCCCCCATGATCGCGGATGTCCGGCGAAGCGCGCCGTGGAGAGCCTCCTTCCTGATGACGATGCGATTTGGTGTGGCAGACGGGACCACCTGTTCGTAGTTCGGAAATTGCCCGTCGATGAGGCGCGCGACGAGCGTCGTCGTCTCTTGCTGAAGAATAAGTTGATTTTCCGAGAGCCGAATGCGAACATCGCCTACTTCATCCCGCGCGATTTTGACCGCCTCGACCATCGCCTTCCTCGGAATGAGCGCCTCCAGTGTATTACTGCCCGATGTCGCCGGACGTGGGATCCGGATGAGCGCCAGGCGATGCCCGTCTGTGGCAACCATGTTCAATTCGGTCGGCTGCGCCTGGAGGAGAACGCCTGTCAGCGCGTACCGTGTCTGGTCGGATGACACGGCAAAGAGTGTCTTGCGGAGCATGTCGCGAAACACCTTCGCCTCGATCAGCAGTTCGCCGCCGCCATGTAGGTCGGGCAGCGAAGGAAATTCGTCCTTGGTTAATCCCTTCATCCGGAAGTTCGACCTTTGACACGAAATAGCGACTTGTAGATCTGCATCCACACGAAACTCGATGGTTGCCTGGGGTAATTCTTTCACAACCTCGTAGAGTTTCTTGGCAGACAGCGTAATGGCCCCCGGCTCGATGACCTCAGCCGACAGTTGACTGCGAAGACCCACGTCTAAGTCGGTTCCGAATAACGAGACATGATCGCTTCCCGCCTCTAAGAGGACGTGGGACAAAATAGGTAGAGCCTTCTTCACCTCGACCACACTCTGTACAGGCCCTAGGGCTTCGACGAAGGCGTCACGCTCAACACGGATATGCATGGGACTCCCTCTTCCATTTAAGAGTGGATTCGCGGCGGAGGAAGGACTCAAGATGAACGAAAACTGCGTTGAGGGAAGGATGCCTTCTTAGAGTTCTCTGTAATAAGAGAAAGAAATAGGAGTAGGAGCCGTAGGGAATTTTTAATGTGGAAAATGGAATAAGGTCCGGATTCTTAATGGTCACACAAACCTCTCTTTGTGTGGATCTAATGTGCGTCACGGTGAACAAGAATCCGGGATATCGGGAAAACAGAACCCATGTGGAAAAGACCGAGAAGGTTCCGCGCTTACGAACAGATTTTACCAAAAAATACGCCGACATGTCAACAAATCTTCATCCTATAATAGGCCCAAGGTTTTAGAATACTAATCATATGTCTGGTATTACGGGGAGAAGGGTGATTTTCTGGTATTGAGGCGGGCCGCAGAAGAGTCAGGCGTCCCTCGGAATTGAGGACGGGGCAGGAATGAAAGTATTCTTATCGGCGTGGCGGTGGGGGCGCAAACAGCGAGCGCGAAACACCCTAGTCGAGAAGGTTACACACAGGCTTTTCCACAAATGTGGATAACCCGTAAAGACTCGTAGTCACAGGTGGTTAGCCGTGGGAAGGAAGCCATTTATCACCACAGGATCGAGGAATAGATCGGCGGAGACCGCACTTTCGATTTTATGGCTGGGGTGTGGATGAAGGCGGATAGCGATAAGGCCGCATGTTTGTGGGGGTTGGCGCGGCGAAAAGGGCGGGCCGCGTTTTGGTGGATGGGGTGCGGAGCAAGAAGTCTTCCCAATAATCCAACAAAAGGAGACCCAAGAGAGAAGTCGTGAGATGGGAGAGAGCCAACAGGAAAGAGGCCGAGACCAAACCGATGCTTGACATTGCCACTCGAGAGACATAAGATACGCGCTTCACCGTTTTGAGGGAGCTATATTCATGAAAAGAACCTATCAGCCGAATCGCAGCAAGCGCAGAGCCTCTCACGGATTCCTGAAGCGCATGAGTACGGCGGATGGCCAGAAGGTGATCAAGCGCCGCAGAGCAAAAGGGCGGCATCGCCTCACAGTGTGACGCTGCTCGCATGAGGAAGAAAGCCGTCTCTCCGGCTGGCCAAATTCGGCGGACGGGAGTCAGGGTGCACGGCGGACCTTGGACCGTATTTGTCGCACCCGGAATCACGGCGGGCGGCAGACTGATCGTGGCGCTGGGGCGGACCGCCGGCGGGGCAGTTGTCCGAAACCGCATCCGCAGGATTGCGCGAGACGTGTATGGGGGCGCCCGTGGAGATTTCTCGGGCTCCGCTTTCCTCCTTGCAGCGCGGAGCGACGTCGGGGAAGTGCCGCGGCGCCGCGCGCGCGTAGCGATCGAGGGGTTGCTGCGCCGCGGGCACGAGGTGTTGGCCCGGCGCCGGCTGGCATAGGTCCAGGCGCGTGGGTATGCTGCAAGGTGCCGTCAGGCTCATGATTCGCGGCTATCAGCGCTGGATCGCCCCAGCCTTCCCGCCCGCATGTCGGTTCACACCGAGCTGTTCTGCCTATGCCCTTGAGGCGGTCGAACGGTATGGGTTGTGTCGTGGTCTATGGTTGAGCGTTCGGCGCCTCCTCAGGTGTCATCCGTATCATCCCGGTGGATTTGATCCGGTCCCCTAATCAACAGACACCTCGCTTGGGAGTACAGCATGGAGCGAAACGCAATCGCGGCGACCGTCCTGGTAATCATGATTCTCTTGGGTTACCAGTGGTACTTGGCGCGCTTTGAAGCGCCAGCACAGGAGGCGCCGCGAGCCGCAACAGCCCCAAGCGAGCCACAGAAGAGCGCTCCGCCCCCCTCAATCCAGCCCGCTGCGCCTTTGACCAAGGCCGCCTCGCGGCCCAAGACCTACACGCCGACGGCGAGCCTGGGAGTGGCGGCCCGGGACGTCGCGGTTGACACGCCCCTCATGCACATCGTGCTATCCACGGCAGGCGGGCGCGTCACGAACTGGCAACTGAAGGCATACCTCGTGGACAGCGGGGCACCCGTGGATCTGGTCCCGCACCAGGGCGGAGCGGATGTACCCGGTCCTCTGGCGGCCTGGGCGGACACAGAACAGATCCAGGGTGTTTTCGAGGTTGACAAGGACCGCCTCGACCTAACGCAGCCGGGCGCGACGGGTACCCTCACGTTCAAGCACGTCTCGGCGGCAGGCCTGCTGCTTCAGAAGCGGTTGACATTCAACGCGGACCGTTACGACGCTGAGGTCGATATTACGGTGCAAAACCTCTCGGACGGCGAAGTCGCCGCCCAGCCGAGCCTCGCCTGGGGTCCCGGACTTCGAAACAGCAAGGACAAGAAGGCAACCACGATCCAGCCGCCCACCCTCTGGGTGGATGGCAAG